>DASVBS010000065.1 GCA_036375715.1 Longimicrobiaceae bacterium
GACCCACCGATGTCCAGGAAGTTGGCCGGCTCCCCGCCGTAGTACTTGACCAGATCCATGGTGGCCATCGCCAGGCCGGCTCCGTTGACGCAGCAGCCGACGTTGCCGTCCAGCTTGATGAAGGTGAGCCCAGCCTGTCGCGCTGCCACCTCGGAGGGCGCCTCGGCGCTCTCGTCGCGCAGGGCCTCGATCTCCGGCCGACGGAAGAGCTCGTTGTCGTCGATGTTCATCTTCGCGTCGATCGCCTTCACCTCGCCGTCAGGCGTGACGATCAACGGGTTGATCTCCGCCAGCGAGGCGCCCGAGGCGAGGAACGCCTCGTAGAGCTGGCTCATGATCTTCGCGGCGGCACGCTGCTGCCTGGCGTCGTCGTAGAGCTCCGTGGCGAGCCAGTAGGCCTGGTGAGGCAGAAGCCCGTAGCGCGGGTCGACGGCGAGCTTGCGGATCGCCTCGGGATTGGTGGCGGCGACCTCCTCGATGTCGACGCCACCCTGTGCCGAGACCATGAAGACCGCGCGCTTGGAGGCCCGATCGACCACGATGCCGACGTAGGCTTCCCTGGCGATGTCCTCAGCCGGTGTCACGAGCACCTTCTGCACCGGGAGGCCCTTGATCTCCATGCCCAGGATCCGCCGGGCGTGCTCGGCAGCCTCTTCCGGCGAGCGAGCGAGCTTCACGCCGCCTGCCTTGCCGCGTCCCCCCGCGTGTACCTGGGCTTTCACCACCACCGTCCCGCCATACTGACGGGCCAGCCTCTCCGCCTCCTCCGGCGTCGCCGCGACCTCCCCGGGCGGCACCGGTATCCCGTGCGAGCGAAGGATCTCCTTCGCCTGGTACTCGTGGATATTCATTCGGCTCCTTGGTAGTTGAGCAGACGGCCGCCGGCGCTCACGCTCCAGGCCGTTCGGGATCTACATACGCACGCCGCCACCTGGTCGCGGGCGGCGGCGTACTGCCGGCCGCTCGAGGCAGCGCGGCTGTGCCCGTGTTTCCGCTCCGATGCGCCCGAGATGGGCCGCTGCGGACCACGCCGCGAAGCGGATCCCGCGGCAACGCTAGATCGCAGGGAGCGATAGAAACCGCGCAATGATAATCCCTGGCAGGGGGAGCGGCAAGCGGCGGCTGGACTTAGGGATCGGCGGTAGAATCGGCTTCGGCGAGCAGTTGCTTGAGCGCTCTCCAGCTCTCGCCGAAGCCCGCCCAGTCGCCCGCACGCAGTCGCGCTTCGGCCTGTTCAACCAGCCTCCGGACGCGCTGGATGGAGGGGTCGCTCCGAGGGCCGGTGGGCTGCGGAGGCAGGGTCACAACCGGCTGCGGAGGAGGCGGCGTAGTCGCCGGAGCATCCTCGCTGAAGAGCGCCGAGACCGCTTCCTCCAGCGTGGGACGCATCACCACGTTCCGTCCGCTCGAGAGGATCACCCGCTCGAGCTGAGGGGTCGCCGCCTGGTTGGCCTCCAGGAAGAGGGGCTCCACGTAGATCAGCGTGCTGTCCACCGGGACGACCAGGAGCCGCCCTCGGATCACCTGGCTTCCCCCCTCCTTCCAGAGGGAGAGCTGCTGCGAGATCTCGGGATTCTGATCGATCTGCGCTTCGATCTGCTGCGGCCCGGGGACGACCTCCTCGCGGGGAAGCTCGAAGAGATACAGCTCACCGTACACGTCCGAATCGTTCCTGGCTATGAGGAGCGCCGCCAGGTTCGGACGGCCGCGGGCGGAGAGGGGGAGGGTGAGCAGGAACTCAGGTTCGTCAGTGCCGGGCAGCGGCAGCGTGGCGTAGGTCGCCCCCACCTGCTGCTCCTGTGCGCGGTAGATCTCCATGGACGCTGCCCAGACGTCCTGGCGCGCGTAGAAGAGGTTCGGATCACGCAGGTGGTAATCCCCGAGGACGGCGGCCTGCAGCTCCAGCAGAGGCGCAGGATAGCGCAGGTGGGCGCGGAGGCCCTCCGGCATGGAATCCAGCGGCTCCAGCAGCCCGGGAAAGAAGCGCGCGTAGGTCCGCAGGATCGGATCGTCGGGATCGACGACGTAGAGCCGTACCTCGCCGGTGATCGCGTCGACCGTGGCCTTGACGCTGTTGCGGACGTAGCGGACCTGGAGGTCCTCCAGAGCCCCCCGCCGCGACAGCGGGAAAGAGGTGGTGGCCGTGTACCCGTCCACGATCCACACCACGCGGCCTTCGTGGATCACGGGAAGCAGCCCGCGGGTCGGCAGCAGACGCAGAAATGGAGCGACACGGTGCACGCGGTCGGCGATAGAGCGACGGTAGACCAGCTTGCTCCCCTGCCCCACGCTGCTCGACAGCAACAGGTTGCGGCTCTGGAACGCCCAGGCGAAGACCAGCTTCCGCCAGAAGGACGTGAGGGGGATCCCCATCGGCTCGGCGTCCGGCTCCACCACCACGTAACCCAGTGTCCGCTCGCCGAAGTAGATCTCCGGCTGCTCGATCTGCAGTGATAGCGGCGCCCCCGAAGCGAGGCTCGGCGGGCCCAGGTCGCGGACGTAGTAGACGGGGCTCCCGTCTTGCGCCATCGCCGCCATGGAGGCCACCACCACTCCCTGCCCGCTGACGTAGGTCAGGTGCAGGTTCTGCCAAGTCTGCGCGGTGCTGGGAAGCGCGCTCGGATCCAGCTCGCGCACCCCGATGGCGACCTGCTCCCCTTCATAACGGTCCGGATGGACGGAGGAGAAGGTGTAGTACGCGTAGAGGGCTTCCTTCTCGTTGAAGGTCGTATGCAGCGGGCGGGGGTCCCAGAGGGGTGCCTCCGAGATGGCCCGCAGCACCGCCGAGTCGGACGGCGGGGACGAACCCCCGTACGGCAGGCGTGCGGTGCGCATGTCGTCGAGCTGGTACGCACGACGGGTGAACTCGATGTGCCGGGCGATGTACGGGCGCTCCCGAGCGGCCTCGTTCGGCTCCACCACCAGTTTCTGCACCAGCGCTGGCACGACGATTCGCGACAGGACGCCCGCGGCGACCAGGACCGCCAGCGAGATCAACGCGATGTGACGGCGGTCTCGCCAGAGCCCCACCAACACTGCCCCGGCCGTGGCGACAGAGAGGAGCGACATCACCAACAGGCCCGGCTGGCGGGCGTGCACGTCGGTGTAGCCGATCGCCCCGCTCACCCCGTTCCCCGAGAGGAGCAGCCCGTAACGATCCATCCAGAGGTCCCAGGCGACGATCACCAGGAAGATCGCCGCGAGGACCCCCAGGTGCCGGAGGGCGATCTGTGAGAACTGGAGCTGGCCGCCAGCGATCTTGATTGCACCCGTCACCGCGTACGCGGAGACCACCAGGATCGCCGCCCACGCCACCAGCAGGCCGCAGAGCACCTGGAGCTGGTCAAGGATGGGCAGCACGAAGACGTAGAAGGAGACGTCGTGTCCGTGGAAGGGATCGTTGAGGCCCCACGGCGAGTGGCGGAGGGCCGCGAGCACCGCCATGGGATCGGAGATGCCGGCTGAGAGCCACCAGCCTGACAGGCCCGCGATGAAAAGGAGGACGGCGACGATGTAGGGCTGTGGGAGTTGCTCGGCGATTTCGATGTTGCCGACCCGGCGCCGCACCCGGATCGCCCCGAGCGTTCGCGTGACGACTGCGAGGTTGATGTAGATGCCGACCGCGAAGAGCAGCGCCAGGGTAACCCGGACGGCCACCGTGGCCGTCCAGCGCACCCAGAAGACGCCCTGCATGTTCAGCGTCCGGTACCAGAGCAGGTCCTCCACGAACTCCGCCCCCAGGCGCCCGCCCACCAGGACGAGCACCAGCAGGACGAAGCCGATGACCGCGATCCGGCGCCGGCGCGGCATCATTGGTCAGGTGCTGATACCCTGGTCCCGGAGCCAGCTCTCCATCTGGTCCCGGATCTCCCCGAGCCGCTCAGGGGTGCGGGCCTCGAACCGTCCCACCAGAACCGGCTCGGTGTTCGACGCGCGGATCAATCCCCACCCGTCGCCAAACAGCACCCGAGCACCGTCCACGTCGACGACCTCGTAGGAGCCGCGGAAGTGCTCCACCGCCCGCCGCACGATATCGAATTTTTCTTCTTCGGTGGTGGCGTAGCGGAGCTCCGGGGTCGAGTAGTACCTGGGGAACTCCTGAAGCCTCTGTGAGAGCGGCTGCTCCATGCGCGAGAGAATGGAGATGAGTAGCGCCGCGGCATACAGCGCGTCGTCGAAACCGTAGTAGTCCTCGCCGAACATGATGTGGCCGGAGAGCTCGCCCGCCAGGGGCGCGTTCTCCTGCTTCATCCGCTGCTTGATGAGCGAGTGCCCGGTCGCGGACATGATCGGAACTCCGCCGGCGGCAGAGAGCACTTCGGGGAGCGCCTGCGAGCACTTGACGTCGAAAACCACCTTCTGACCCGGTCCCTTGCGTTCCAGCAGGTCAAGGCCAAAGAGCAGCACGAGGATGTCGCCCCGCACGATCTCCCCCCGGTCGTCGACGGCGCCGATCCGGTCGGCGTCGCCGTCGAAGGCGATGCCGAGGTCCGCGTGGGTCCGCCGCACCTCAGCGATCAGGTCCTGGAGATTGGCATCCACCACCGGATCGGGGTGGTGGTTGGGGAAGGTGCCGTCCGATTCGCAGTAGAGCGGCACGACCTCGACCTGGGGACCCATCGCCCGCAAGAGGTCGACGCCCACCAGGCTCCCGGTGCCGTTACCGCAGTCGAGCACCACTTTGACCGGACGCTGCACGGGGAACCGCTTGGCGACCGACTCGATGTACTGCGGCATCATGTCGCGCCGTTCCGTCGTCCCCTCCCCGCTGACGAAGCCCTCCGACTCGATCAGCGCTCTCAGGTCCTGGATCGCCTGTCCGTACAGCGACCGGCCGTCGATCGTGAGCTTGAAGCCATTGTACTCCGGAGGATTGTGCGAGCCGGTCACCTGGATCGCGCCGTCGGTGCCGAGCTCCGCCGCCGCAAAGCTGAGCACCGGGGTGGGTACGGTCCCGACGTCGATCACGTGAATGCCGGCGGCCACCAGACCGCGACGGATCCCGGCTGCCAGGTCGTCGGAGGTCACGCGGTTGTCCCGCCCGAGCGCAGTCGTGTAGCCGCTGCCGCCTCCGCGTCGACGGACCAGCATGGTGCCGAAGGCGCGACCCAGAGCCTCGGCAAAGCCGGTGTCGAGATCGCGCCCGACCACACCACGGATGTCGTACTGCCGAAAAACGTGAGGATTCACCATGAAGGTTACCAGAATTCCCGAGAAGGTTGGAGGAGTGTGATCAGCCCTGGCTCCCGCTCTCAGGGACGGCGGCGACGAGCTCGATCTCTACCGCCACGTCCCGCGGGAGCCGGGCCACCTGCACGGTCGCACGTGCGGGGCGGTGGTCGACAAAATAACGGGCATAGACTTCGTTCATCGCCACGAAGTCGTTCATGTCACGCAGAAAGACGGTGGTCTTGAGGACCGTGCTGAACGACGCTCCGGCCGCTTTCAGCACCGCCCCCAGGTTCCGCAGCACCTGTTCGGTCTGCTCGGCGACGCTCTCTCCCACGATCTCTCCGGACTTCGGATCGAGCGCGATCTGACCGGCCGTGTAGAGGACGCCCCCGTGCACGACCCCCTGGCTGTAGGGCCCGATCGCGGCCGGCGCGTCGGGCGTCTGGATCACCTGCATGGACGCCATGCCACTCCTTTGCTCAGGATAGCGATTCGATGAGTTCGCGGACCTCTTCCCGCAGCTCCTCCGGACTGACCGTGGCCACCCCTGGCTTCCCGACTTCGATCCCCGCGGCGACGTTCGCCATTACCGCCGCTTCCTGGATCGAGGCCCCCGCCGCGATCGCCACCGCGACGCAGGCCGTGACGGTGTCGCCCGCCCCCGAGACGTCGTAGACCTCCCGCGCCACGGTGGGGATGCGGAAAGTGGCCGACCCGGCCGACTGCAACGCCATCCCCTCCTCACCGAGGGTCACGAGCAGGTGCTCGCACCCGAAGCGCTGCCGAGCGTCCTCCAGCCAGGCGTCGTCATGGGGCCGGATCGGCACACCGAGCGCGGAGGTGAGCTCGAAGGCGTTGGGCTTGAAGACCGTGGCGCCCCGGTACTCGAAGATGTGGCGAAACTTCGGATCGACCACGACCGGGATTCCCCGCTCCCGAGCAGCCTCCATGGCGGCGCGGATCACAGCCGGGGTGAGGACCCCCTTGTTGTAATCCTCCAGCACGATGACATCGGCCGCGCGGGCGCTATCGCGAACCAGCTCGCAGAGCTCGTGGGCGGCCTCCGGCGGCAGATCCTCTTCCGCCTCCCGGTCGAAGCGGACCACCTGCTGCTTGCGGGCCATCACCCGCGTCTTGGTGGTGGTCGGCCGTTCCGCGTATTCGACGAGCAGAGGACGAACCACGCCACTTCCGAGGACGGCGAGCGCCTCCCGGATGGCCCGGGCACCGGCGTCACGACCCACCACTCCGAGCACATCGCAGTGTGCCCCGAGGCGAACCACATTCGCCACCACGTTCGCCGCGCCACCCAGCGCACTGCGCTCCTCCTGCACGTGCACGACTGGCACCGGAGCCTCGGGCGAGATCCGGGAGACGGTTCCGCTCAGGTAGACGTCCAGCATGAGGTCCCCGACCACCGCAACACGGACGTGTTCCGCCTGCTGGAGGATGGTGTCGAGGCGCTCGGCACTCAGCGGATGGGTCGGCGACATGGCGGCAATACGGACTGCGGCAGAGGCTTCGATCAGAGGCGGCGAACCGCCGCCAGCGAGCCGCGGAATGTACCCCGGGGGCGAGGGAGTGTAAAGGCGCAGCCAGCGCCGATTTCCGCCCCTCCAGGCGGTCATTCTTCGGAGATCAGGAGCTCCAGCAGATCGAGCAGGCGGCGCTTCTCGCTCGACGGGAGGCGCAGAGGGACCTCGATGCGCGCGGCGGCGTTCCCAGAGAGAGGGACGGTGATCCGGTTCACCGGGACTTCCACCCGACCACCCGCGCTGGAGCGGGGTGCCTCCACCCGGCCCGCACCATCTGGGCGTGCGGGCGGCCGCGCGTGCGCCTCGGGGAACTCGCGTGGAACCGGGTGAGACGGCGTGGGGATCGCGCGGATCGCTTCCCGCGTCGCTCCGGGGGCGTCGAACAGGTCCGGGGCCTCCTCTGCTCGGGGCCGTGGCGGACGCGCTGCGGGGGCGGCGGTGCCGCGGCCATCGGTTCGCTCAACCCACCGGATGCGTGTCGGGCGGCCGCGCCGGCCCTGGACGTATTCGCCAAGCCCCGCGAAATCCACCAGCCGCCCGAATGCCGCCGCCCCCTCGCGGCGATTGCTCTCGCTCCCGCCGTGGCCTCGGGTGGCCCAGAACGCCTCGATCCAGCGCACTTCGGTCTCTACCGGCTGGCCCCGGTCGGCGAGCGCGTCGATCACTTCCCGATACGGCGGATACGCAAGGACGGCCCGCCGCAGCAGCCGCCGCCGCTCCTCCGCGCCCCCGAGGGCGAACTGTTCCCCCAGCGCAGTCAGCCCGCCGTGCAGCGGCTCCACGAACCCCAGGGCCGCCGCAGCCGCAGCCGTCCCTTCCACCGCCTTCGGCGAATCCGCTGCGCTGCGCAACTGCTCCGCGCTGCGGCCCCGCGCCCGCGCCTCCAGCCATTCGCTCAGCGCCAGAGCATCAGTGCGATAAGGTAAGACGGACGCGTCGCTCATATTGAGTTTCTCTGGCGTATACTTCGGCGCAAACGACATGACATGCTATTTAGTGTGGCGCCCGGGGAACGGCAAGGCCTTGTTGACCCCGGCGCGGCCGGCTACTTCCTCGGCGTCGTGGCCGGAAGATGGACGGCGGAAGCAGGAAAAGGACGCGCCAGGATTGCCTGGCATGCAAGGGGCGCGGCCCCTCCTTGGTGCAAGATCGGCGCACGTCGCGCAGGTCCCTCATAAAATCCGGACGCCAGACGACGCCGAGGCAATCGCCCTTAGCGTCAAGGAATAGATGTTAGGTAGCCTAATATTCTGGCGTCACGCCATGCTATTCCGGTGTGGAAAACAGTGTGGAGAACCGGTGCGGAGGGCCGCACGAAAATTGCTCGCTACCCGCGCGGCATAGTTCACCTCAGAGAACTAGGGAAGCGACTGCGATGGCCGAGAGCGAAGAGCGGGTAGTCCGGCTCCAGGTGGCCGGCACGAAGCCGGAAGATGCCGGCAAGGGGGTGGCCCGATTGGGACGCCGCGCGTTCGAGACGCTGGGGATCCAGGAGGGGGAGATCATCGCGATCCAGGGAAAGCGGCTCACAGCCGCGATCGGCCTCAACCCCTACCCCGAGGACGTCGGCGTGGAGGTCATTCGTCTGGACGGCCTACAGCGCGCAAATGCGGATGTCACCATGGGCGACATGGTGGAGGTGCGGAAGGCGGACGTCCGTCCGGCGCGGCGGATCACCATCGCCCCCGGACAGAAGAACGTGCGGCTCTCCGGGTCGCCGGAACTGCTGCGTCGCACGCTCTTCCGCCGGCCGCTGGTCGCGGGCGACCACATCTCCACCGCCGTCTACCAGCGCACCCTCAGCCCCTCCGCCGCCGGTCGGTACCCGGAGGACATCTTCAAGACCTTCCTACAGCAGCCTGCCTTCGCACTCCAGGAGATCCGGCTGATCGTGGTCTCCACCCTGCCCCGCGGCATCGTGCAGGTGGCGGAGGACACCGAGATCGAGCTCCTCCCGGAGTACACGGA
The DNA here is from genome assembly GCA_036375715.1 of Longimicrobiaceae bacterium. Lineage (NCBI taxonomy): Bacteria > Pseudomonadati > Gemmatimonadota > Longimicrobiia > Longimicrobiales > Longimicrobiaceae > Longimicrobiaceae bacterium. Next base: position 8,676 of record DASVBS010000065.1, read on the forward strand.
GCCGGAGGAGATGCGTCGCACAGACGTCACCTACGACGATATCGGAGGTCTCGGCGACAGCATCGAGCAGGTGCGGGAGATGATCGAGTTGCCGCTGAAGCATCCGGAGCTCTTCAATCGGCTGGGGATCGATCCGCCCAAGGGGGTCCTTCTCCATGGTCCACCAGGCACCGGGAAGACGCTCCTGGCGCGGGCCGTCGCCAACGAGGCCGACGCGGAGTTCTTCAGCATCGCGGGCCCGGAGATCATGGGGCGCCACTACGGGGAGTCGGAGGAGCGGCTTCGGGAGGTCTTTCAGCAGGCCCAGGAGAAGGCCCCCTCCATCATCTTCATCGACGAGATCGATTCGATCGCCCCCAAGCGCTCCGAGGTCACCGGAGAGCTCGAGCGACGGGTCGTGGCTCAGCTACTCACCCTCATGGATGGCCTGCAGCCGCGCCAGAACGTGGTGGTGATCGGTGCCACCAACCGCGTGAACGCGATCGACGAGGCACTCCGGCGACCCGGCCGCTTCGACCGCGAGATCGTCATCGGCGTGCCCGACCAGCAGGGACGGCGGGAGGTGATCGCCATCCATACGCGCGGCATGCCGCTGGCCGAGGACGTCAGCATCGACGAGCTGGCGCGCGTCACCTTCGGGTTCGTCGGCGCGGACCTCTCGGCCCTCACCCGGGAGGCCGCCATTGAGGCGCTGCGCCGTACCCTGCCTCAGATCGACCTCGATCGCAACGAGATCCCGCCGGAGGTGCTGGAGAACCTGCGGGTCTACCGGAACGACTTCCTCAACGCTCTGAAGCGGGTCCAGCCCTCCGCCATGCGGGAGATCATGATCCAGGTTCCGGACGTCTCCTGGGACGACATCGGGGGCCTCGACGAGGCCAAGGAGACGCTGCGCGAGGGGATCGAGCTCCCGCTCAAGCACCCGGAGGCCTTCCGGCGGCTCGGTATCCGGCCCGCGAACGGATTCCTCCTCTACGGCCCCCCGGGAACCGGCAAGACACTGCTGGCGAAGGCGGTGGCACGGGAGTCGGAGGCGAACTTCATCGCCACCAAGTCCTCCGACCTACTCTCCAAGTGGTACGGCGAGTCGGAGCAGCAGATCGCCCGCCTCTTCCAGCGAGCGCGCCAGGTGGCGCCCACGGTGATCTTCATCGACGAGATCGACTCGCTGGTCCCGCAGCGCGGCGGGATGCTCGGCGAGCCGGCGGTGACGGAGCGGGTGGTCAACACCCTGCTGGCGGAGATGGACGGGCTGGAGGAGCTTCGCGGCGTGGTGGTGATCGGCGCCACCAACCGTCCCACGCTGCTGGACCCGGCATTGCTTCGCCCGGGACGCTTCGACGAGCTGGTCTACGTGCCTGTGCCCGGGGTCGAGGGGCGCCTGCAGATCCTTAAGATCCACACCTCCGGGATGCCGCTGGATGACGACGTGGACCTGCAACGGCTCGCCGACGCCACCCGCGGGTACACCGGCGCCGACCTCGAGGACCTGGTGCGTCGCGCCGGATTGCTCGCCCTGCGGGAGAGTCTCGAGATCGAACGGGTGCCGATGCGCCTCTTCGAGGCCGCGCTCAAGGACACCCGTGCGTCGGTGACTCCGGAGATGGAGAAGGAATACGAAGAGCTGGCGGATTCGCTGAAGCGCGAGTACCCGCGCGGTCGCACGATCGGATTCCAGGCCGCGATGGAGGCTGCGGCGGCGAGGAGCTGAGCGTCCGGTCCTTGTCCACTGCCCTGCACCGCGCGACCCCGCCACAGCGGCGTCGGAGGCCACAAAAAACCCGCGCCTGGAGCGTTCCCAGGCGCGGGTTTTCAGTGGAGGTGAGGGGAGTCGAACCCCTGTCCGCCTATCGATCCCTCCCGGTATCTACGTGCGTATCTCGCTGTTCCTTTCTCCTCGCCCGTTCGTCGGCCAGCGAGCGGCCTCTCACGAGCCAGCCATGTAAGTCTCACTCATCCGGTCATGGCCCCGGAATGAGCCAGGCTCGAATTTGCGACGCCTGCCGCCCCGACTCGAGCGGGCCTGAACGACAGACGGGTGCGAAGGAACCGCCTATGGGTTCGACTTACGCAGCCAGAGCGAAGTTATCGTTCGCAGTTACTGATAGATTCCGCTTATTTTACGAGGCACTCGGAGACCTCGGCACGCAACCAGGACTTCACAATACGCGTCGAAGCCAGGTCACCCCCAGTTGTCAAACAGCGTCAAACAATCTAGCGAAAGAAGAGCCACGAGTCAAGGTCCGGAAGCGGCTCGACGCGGGGCTTAAGTCATTGTTCTGCAAGGCCTTTTTCGATGTGCCGCTCGGTACGGCACGTGACCGGCCCGTAAGGGCGCCCCTTGCGGGCGCAAGCAGGACAGAATCCGCGTTCCGCCTCGTCAACCGCTGCTTTCTCGTGCGCGCGGCCACAAGGCTGCCACAAGGGGCGACCCTACAGTTGGATTTCGCGCAGGGCGCACGAAGCGCGAACCGAAAGGCCGCGTCAAGTGCCAGCGCCCACGCGGGATCCTTCGCTGGCCTCAGGATGACGGGGTCTGGCTTCAGGATGCCACGGTCGGACTCGGAACGGCAACGAGCCCCTGCGGCGTCGTGGCACGTCCGGCGCCCTACGCCGCCACCCCCAGCTCCTGCTCCTCGTACGCCCGGAGGAGCGCTTCCGCCTCCTCCAGGCGGGTGACCGAGAAGAGCTCCTGGCGGAGCATCCGGCCGTTGGGCAGGCCCTTCGTGTACCAGCCCAGGTGCTTGCGGAACTCGATCATCGCCTTCTCTTCGTCCCGCTCGTAGGCGATGGCGAGCTGCGCATGCTCCCGCACGATCCGGAAGCGCTCGGCCACGTCGGGATCGGCGGGCACCGGCTCACCACTCAGCGCGGCGCGCGCCTGGCGGAAGATCCAGGGAGAGCCGTGCGAGCCCCGCGCGATCATGATCCCCGCACAGCCGGTATGCTGGTGCATCCGGCGGGCGTCCTCGCCCGTCCACACGTCCCCGTTGCCGATCACCGGGATATCCAGCGCCTCCACGACGGCTGCGATCTCGTCCCAGTTGGCGCGACCCCCGTACATCTGCGTGCGCGTGCGCGCGTGCAGGGTGAGGACCTCGGCTCCGGCGTCCTGGCAGCGGAGCGCGATCTCCACGGGATTGCGCATCTCCTCGCTCCAGCCACTGCGGACCTTCACCGTCAGCGGGATGGAGATCGCCGCCCGCACCGAGCGGATGATCCTCTCGACCAGATCGAGGTCGCGCAGGCACCCGGACCCGCCGTTGCGGTTCACGACCTTTTTCACCGGGCAGCCGAAGTTCAGGTCCAGGAAGTCCGGGGCATACACCTCCTCGACCAGCGCCGCCGCTTCGGCCATCGCCTCCGGGTCGGCCCCGAAGATCTGGATCCCGATAGGCCGCTCCGCGTCATCGAAGCGCAGATACTCGTGGGTGCGGCGGTCCCTGCGCCGGATTCCCTCCGAAGAGACAAACTCGGACACCACCACGTCCGCCCCGAAGCTGCGGCAGAGTCGCCGGAAGGGCGACTCGCTCACACCCGCCTGCGGAGCGAGGTACAGGGGTACGCGACCCGAGCGAAGCTGCTGAAAGAAATCCAGGTGCATCCTGTAAATATAGCCTCGGTGCAGGGCTATCTCAACCTCGCCCACGCCCAGCGAAGCCGCCTCCGCAGCCTTGTCGGCGCACGGCTCGAAAGTGTCTAACCCGCGTTGCGGCGCGGGATTGCTTTGACACAATCCGAGCAGGGGCGTACATTCCGAACTCCAACTTTTGAACTGCTACCGTTCCGGCGACCCCGGGAGGATATTGCACATGGAGCTTCGGGAATTTTTTACGGAAGACGTTGTACAGCTCAACCTGCAAGGGGAGTCGAAGGATGAGGTACTGAAGGAGCTGATCGGCGTCCTCGGCCTCGACGAGAAATCCGAGGGCATCCTCTACAAGATGTTGAAGCGGCGAGAGAATCTGGGCTCCACCGGGATCGGCAAAGGGATCGCCATTCCCCACTGTCGATCCCTGGTGGTCAACCGCCTGCGAGTGGCCTTCGGCCGCAAGCCCTCCGGGCTGGACTTCAAGGCGATCGACGAGCAGCCCGTCTACTTCATCTTCCTCATCGTCGCGCCCCCGCTGGAAGTATCCAATCAGTACCTCCCCGTTCTCGGCAAGATCGCGCAATTTTCGAAGGAGCCCGACGTGGCCGCCCGGCTGCGCGAGATCCAGAGTCCGCGTGAGTTCCTGTCGCTGCTCGAAGAAAAAGGCATCTGAGTCCCTGGAGGAAGGCATGAATCCGCAGTTGGAGATGCTCCTGGAGATCCAGGATTTGAAGTCGCAGCGACGGGAGCTGGAGCAGCGAACCGAGGAACGGGAGGTGGAGGAGGGGCTCTTCGCCATGCAGGTCGACAACGCGCTGCAGGAGCTAACTCGCAAGATCGAGGAGATGGAAGCGGCGCTCGACCCCCGGGTCCAGAGCCGCTATCGCCGGCTCGCGGGACGACGCGGAAGGGTCGTGGTCCCGGTGATCCGGGGGATCTGCTATGGCTGCTTCGTGTCGGTGCCGACCGCGCTCGCCTCCGATGCAGAACGCAACGAGGAACTTCGCTTCTGCGAGAGCTGCGGCCGTTTCCTGTACCTGATCGACTGACCCGCTGGCCCCTCGCGAAACGAAAGAGGCCGGTCCGTGCATCGTCGCGGACCGGCCTCATTCATTGCCGAACCAGGGAATGATCGTGCGTCGTCTCCTCGGATTCAGTACGATGATTTTTCGAGTCTGGGGCTCGGGTTCGCCCCGAATCTCGAGCTGACAGTAGTAGACTCCCGAGGGGAGTGGTTGGCCGGCCTCGTTCCTGCCATCCCAGTGCGCGATCTTCCGCCCCGGCTCATGGAAGGCCAGGTTGATGATCGGCATCCTGCCACCGCGGTCCTCGTCCACCAGGTCCGGAATTGCGACCACCTGGCGCAACGGATTGAAGATCCGCAGTGAGACGACGACGCTGTCCCGATTCTGGAACAGATCGCCGTGGAGCGTAAATGGGATGTACGTTTCCGAGCTGACCGGGTTCGGGTAGTTCGGCTCGAGCTGGAAGGTTCGACCGCGCTCCAGCGGCGGTGACGATCTCAGCTCCTGCTCCTGCGCTCCGGCCGGCGGCGAGAGGGAGCCGGCGAGCAGCACCAGGATGAGCAGAACAGACCGGGTGCGCCCCATCGGCACCTCGCTGTTCGCGGGTAAATACTTGCTGCGCTATGACCATGCGCTTGATCGGTGTTACGGCGGCGGCAGCGGTAGACCTCCGCCCGCCAGTATAGAGACGCCGATCAGGTAAGGTCAAGGAACAGTTGAAGATTCGGCGTTCGTGCCGCCTCCGGCCGCACCGCCCTGGTGGGGCAGCAGCTCTACGAAAAGGTCCAGCGACCGAAGCCGGTGCTCTGCCGAGAGATGCGCCGTCACGAAGGCCCTCAGCAGGGCACGATGCAGTCCCCAGTCCGACCCTGCGTCGACCGCGGGAACTCCCTGGCACATCCGCGCGAGCTCATATCGGGACCGCGCATCCACCATGCGGCCCTGCGGACGGCACAGCGTACAGGCCACCCCCCCGGCCTCGACATCGAAGCGGCTCGCCTCGTCTCGCCCGATCGGACGCCCGCATCCCGCGCATGCATCCAGCCGCGGCTCGAATCCGAGTCGCGCGACGAGCTGCCAGACCGCCGCCAGTGCCACGCCGGCCGCCGCGTCCTCATCGACAGAGCCCAACCGGTCCAGCTCTCGGACGAGGAGATGAAAGAGCTCCGGATCGGCCTCGGTGGTGGCGAAGCGTAGCGCCAGCTCCGCCAGCAGGGACGCGCCAGCGAAAGAGACGAGGTTCCTCCCCAGCGACTGGCGACTGCGCAGCAGGTCGAACCCGCTGAGCGTGTGCATCTCGCGGCCGTCCTGGAGGTGGAACTGAACTCTCCCTTCGGTGAAGGGCTCGAGCACGCCGCCAAAACGGCTCTTGGGACGCATGGCCCCCTTGGCAATCACCGTACGCAGCCCATGTCGCTCACAGAACAACTTCAGGATGCGACTGGTGTCGCTGTACGGAAACCCCTGAAGAATCAGAGCCCGATCGTCTACCCGAGACACTTCGAATCATCCTGACGCAGGCGTTGCCGGCGCAGTCGAACGGCGCGAAGAACGGGCACGAGCGGCGAACCAACTCCCCGCCAGCAGAACCAGGAGCGCGGCGCCCGCCCCGGCGGCCTCGGGCGAGATCGGTGGAGTCAGAGGGGCGTCCCAACGCAGCGCGATCTCCGAACCGGCCTCCAGCCCCGTCACTCCGTACTGCACGAACCGCTGACCCTGCACCTCCACCACTTTGGTCGTGGCCATCCCCTCCACCTCGAGGCTCGGAGACGGTTGCCCGACGAAGACGTGGAAGGTGTCGGTGGCAGTGCCGAGCGGAAGCACGGCCTCCTCCAGCTCGGGCGGGATCCGGTAGCGGATGAAGAGTTCCCGGTCGCCGGGGAGGATCGAGGAGAGGAGGAGAACCCGGTCGCCCATGCGGGCCACCTCCGGTGCCGTCATCTCTCCCTCCCCCGCCTGGAAATCCGTGACCCCGGCCGGAAGCCGCATCTCCCAGGTCGGCATCCCGTCGGCGGAGACGAGCGTGCGGTCCGCCGAGTTGTGCAGCCGGATGATCTCGTTGGCCTCCCACCCCCCGGTCGTCTCGGGGAGGAGCACCATGTCGCGGCGCGCCACGCGGATGGCTCCCGGGAGCACCGAGGTCGTATCGTAGACCGCCACCGAGTAATCGGCCGGGACTACGCCCCCGTGCACCGGTTGCCCGAAGTAGCGCACGGTGTGGTACTCGGCCGTTACGAGGAAGACCTCGAAGGCGCTGGTATCCGGCGCCGGCAGGTCGAAGCTGAAGCGCCCCTCGCTGTCGGAGACCTGCGTTCCGATCGGCCCGGACTCCTCCGCGGTGACGCGGTGCAACGTTACCGGAACCGAGGGTACCGGCTCATCCTCGAGCAGGACGGTTCCCGTGAGGGTGCGCCCGGGCGTAGACTGCGCGAACGCGGACACGACAGCCATGAGAACGGCGGCGAAAGCCGCCGCCGCGCCGCGGAAAATCGAAGACTTCACGAAATCAGGGATTGAAGCGACCGAGGTCTTCCGGCTTGAGCTTGCGAAGGTAGTCCTGGAGCTGCTCCGCCGAGAGCGACGATCCCTCGCCGGGGCTGCGTGGGAACTGCGGCGTATCCTCCTCCGACACCATCTCGATCGGCGTCGGGCTGAGGAGCTCCTCCGAGGTGAACACCCGCGCCTTCATTCGCAGGGCGATCGCGATCGAATCCGAGGGCCGGGCGTCGATGGAGAAAAGCTCCGATCCACGCTGGATCACCATCTCGGCGTAGTAGGTGTTCTCCTGCACCTTGGTGATGACCACGCGCGTCAGCGCGCCGCCGAGGCCACGAATGAGGGAGGCCGCCAGATCGTGCGTGAGCGGGCGGGAGAACTTCATGCCCGCCAGCTCCATGGCGATGGCGCTGGCCTCCCCGGGCCCGATCCAGATCGGCAGCATACGATCGCCGTTCAGCTCCTGCAGGATGACGACCGGGCTTTTTGTTCCCTGGTCGATTCCGAGGCTCTGTACCCGTACTTCGATCATGGCGAGGCCCCTGTGCCGCGGGTTCCCGGATGGAGTGAGCGCGCCACCCACTCGGTACCGAGGATTACGGAGAATGTTTCCACCGATCAGCCCTTCACGATGGAGCGAAGGGCCTCCGCGCGGTCGACCTCTTCCCAGGGAAAGAGCCGAACCTCGCGGCCGTCCACGCGGCGCGCCTGCGGCTCGCGACCAAAATGGCCGTAAGACGCAGTCGCGCGATAGATCGGGTTGCGCAGGGCGAGGTCTTCGATGATCCCGCCGGGGCGGAAATCGAACACCTCCCGCAGTGCCCTGGAGATGGCCTCCTCGGCCACCTGACCGGTGCCGAAAGTATCGACCCGCACGGAGACGGGGTCTGCCACCCCGATCGCGTAGGCGAGTTGGATCTCGCAGCGCCGGGCGAGTCCGGCCGCAACCACGGTCTTGGCCGCCCATCGAGCGGCGTAGGCGCCGGAGCGATCCACTTTGGTCGGGTCCTTGCCGCTGAAGGCGCCGCCGCCGTGTCGGCCCATCCCTCCGTACGTGTCGACGATGATCTTTCTGCCCGTCAGTCCGGCGTCTCCGTGCGGTCCGCCGATTACGAAGCGTCCGGTCGGATTGATGTGGAAGGTGCAGCGACGCGCGTCGTAGAGTTCCGGGGGCATGACCGGATCGATCACCCGCTCGATCACCTCCCGGCGAATTCGCTCCAGGCTTACGTCGGGGGAGTGTTGCGTGCTGACGACCACCGTGTCGACTCGTACCGGTCGATCATCCTCGTATTCCACCGTGACCTGGGCCTTGCCATCGGGCCGCAGCCAGTCGACCTCTCCACTCTTGCGCAGCTCCGCCAGGCGGTACGTGAGCCGATGAGCGAGGAGGATGGGCGTGGGCAGGAGCGCCTCGTTCTCGTCCGTCGCGTAGCCGAACATCATCCCCTGGTCGCCCGCCCCACCCGTGTCGACGCCGGCCGCGATGTCCGGCGACTGTTGGCCGATCGTGGTCACCACCGCGCAGGTATCAGCGTCGATGCCGTAAGCAGCGTCGGTGTAGCCGATCGACTTCAGGATCCCCCGGACGATCGAGGGGATGTCGACGTAGGTGGTCGTGCTGATCTCCCCGGCGACCACCGCGAGCCCCGTTGTCACCAGCGTCTCGCAGGCGACCCGCCCGTGCGGATCGTGCAGCAGTATGGCGTCCAGCACGCCATCCGAGATCTGGTCGGCGATCTTGTCGGGATGGCCTTCGGTGACGGACTCGGAGGTGAAGAGGGCGCGGTTGTTGGGCACGAGATCCTCGGCCGCTGGTGACGATATTCGGCCGTTCGCAGCGGCCGGGAATCAAGGCGCGGAGATGCTCCAGGAACCGGTGAAGCGCTCCAGATCGACGTCTTCGCTCAGGGCGCGAGTCAGTCCCTCGATGACCTCATCGGCATCCGTGGCAAGCATGGCTTCTTCCGTGGCGATACGCGCACGCTCCTGGTTGACCGAGCGAATTACCTTCTTGATCTCCGCAAGAGAGGAAGGGCCCACGCTGAGCGAATTCACACCCATGCCGATGAGGAGGAATGCACCCAGGGGATGTGACGCCAGCTCCCCGCAGACGCTCACCTCACGGTTCGCCTCGATCCCCGCCTTGGCGATCTGGTGCATCAGCCGCACCACGGCCGGATGGAAGGGGTTGTAGAGGGCAGCCAGTCGGGAATTCCCGCGGTCGACCGCCAGCGTGTACTGCACCAGGTCGTTGGTACCGATCGAGAAGAAGTCGACGTACCGGGCGAGCTCCGCGGCCATCATTGCGGCGGCCGGCGTCTCCACCATCGCCCCCAGGGTGTAAGCGCGACTCACCGGCTGCCCTTCAGCGGCGAGCCGCTCCACCTCCTCGTCCAGGAGCTCGCGCGTGCGCGTCACGTCGGAGATGTCGTTCACCATCGGGATCATGATGCGCACGTCTCCCAGCTCCATCGCGCGCAGTAGGGCCCGAAGCTGTGTTCGGAACATCTGCGGCTCGTCAAGGCACACGCGAATCGCCCGCCAGCCGAGGAAGGGGTTCTCCTCCTTCGGCATGTGCAGGAAGGCCGGGAACTTGTCGCCGCCCAGGTCATAGGTGCGGATGATGACCGGCTTGTCGGGGAAGACTTTCAGGACCTCCCGGTAAGCCGCGAACTGCTCGTCCTCGGAGGGGAAGGAGTTGCGTCCCACCACGAGGAACTCGGTGCGGAAGAGACCGATGCCCTCGGCGCCGTGATCGGCGGCCGACTGAGCCTCGCCGGGGAGGTCGATGTTCGCCCGCAGCGCGACGCGCACGCCGTCCTGCGTCTGCGACTCGAGGTGGGCGAGCAGGAGCAGCTCCTGCTCCCACTCGCGGACCTGGAAGTCGATCTCGCGATATTTGCGCTTTTCCTCTTCCGTGGGATGGATGATCACCCGGCCGTTGCGGCCATCGAGGATGAGCTCGTCGCCGGTCTGCACCTCCTCGGAGAGATTGCCGAGGTTCACGACCGCCGGGATCTTCAGCGAACGGGCGAGGATCGAGTTGTGAGAGGTGCGGGTCCCGGTATCGGTCGCGAGCCCGATGACGCGTCCGACGTCGAGCTGCGCGGCCACGCTCGGGGTGACTTCACGGGCAACCAGAATGACCCGATCGTATCCGCCCAGGCTGTCCAGGTCCGGCCCGGGCAACCCCATCAGGTGGCGCAGCACCCGGCTCTGTACGTCGGCCAGATCGTTGAGCTTGTCGAGCACCATCGGGTGGGCAGTATGGGACCACTGCGCCTCCCACTCCAGCACGCGCCACTCGAAGGCTCGCTCGGCCGTGAGGTTGTTCTCGCGAATGTAGGAGATGGTGGATCCGATCAGGTCCGAATCCTCGAGCATCAGCAGCTGCGGATCGAAGATCTGCGCCTCGACCGGCCCGAGGGTCTCACGCGTCCGCTCCTGCAGGGCGCGGATCTGCTCCTTGGCGGCTTCGCACGCTGCGACGAAGCGCTCGACTTCCGCCTCCGTGTCCGACGGGGAGATCATCCCCCCGTGCGGGACCGGGGGGGCCTCCGTGCGGAGCACCCAGGCGGGACCGATGACGATCCCTGGGGAAGCGGCAATTCCGTCGCGGGTGCGCGACACCATCTATTCCTCCCCGAATCCGTTCGCGACCAGCGCCTGAAGTGCCTCCAACGCCTCGCCGCTGTCCTCGCCGGCAGCCCGGATGACGATGGTAGAGCCGTGCTCCGCCGCGAGCATCATCACCCCCATGATGCTCTTGCCGCTCACCTCCACATCGTCCTTTCTCACCCAGATATCGCTGGAGAACCGGTTCGCCAGCTTCACGAACTCCGCGGCTGGGCGCGCGTGGAGCCCGTATTTGTTGGCGATCTTCACCTCGATACTGCGTTCCATTACCGAATCCATTCGAAGACGATAGCGAGGAGCCAGGCGGTCGTGAGCACCGTTCCGAAAAGGAGACGGGCGCGAGGGCCCAGCCAGGCGCCGGCGACGATGGCTGCGGCCGCGGACACGATCGCAATCGGGTTCCAGTGTGAGTCCTGCAGCAGGTCGGCCGTGGCCACCGCCACTCCGAAGCCCCCGCACAACGCCCCCACGTCGCCCGAGCGCCGGGCGATCTTCTGGATCGGAGCGTCCCTCAGAATCCGGCCGACTTCCAGCCCGCAGGAAATCCCGATCTTCAATCCCCAGATCCGGATGCCGAAGTGCAGGATGTTGTAGGTTACCAGGAAGGCCGCGAGGACGAGCCCCCACGCCATCCCCGCCACTGCGAGTACCAGCCCGATCATCACCGTGGCGGGCTTCCAGGCCGTCCAGACCAGCTGATCGCCGATCGAGCCGAGTGACCCGCGGAGCGCGCTCTTGAAGCGCTGAATGATGATCGGGTCGGCACCTTCCGACTCCAGCCGCGCCACCGCGCCCACCGCCACGGTCGCCAGGTACGGGTGGCTGTTGAACACCTCCGTATGCCGTGACAGCGCCGCCCGGAAAGCCGCGGTATCTTCGGGGTAGATGTACCGCAGCACCGGGAGTATCGTGAACGCGAAGCCTGTCCCGATCAGCGTTTCGTAGTTCCACGATCCTTGCACCATCAGGCTGCGGAGAAGGACCCGCAGCGTCACGCTTCTCGGCAGTCTCGTCATCCCCGCAGGAGCACGAAGAGTAGTCCCGCCGCCACCCCGCTCAGGAAGAGGCGCACCCTGCCGGGGAAGATGCCGAATGTGGCCGCGAAGAGCCCCACCGCCACGGCACCGGTCGCCAGCCGCGCCACCTCCGGGGCGACTCCCCAGTAGTTCGCGGACACGGCAAGGAGGGCAGAGAGGCAGAGCATCCCCACCCCCACCAGCAACATTCCACGGAAGAAATCCAGCATTATGGCAGCGAAGTGCCTCAACTGGATGTGCTCCGCACGACCGCTGCCATCAGGTCCCGCCACCACCCGCACATTGATCTGGCGCATCACGCGCATCGTCTCCCCGCCCACCCACTCCCAGAGCAGCGCGAAGGCCACGGTGACCAGGAGCGCCCCGGGCACGCTCTCGGACAACGCATAGAGCGACCCCGCCAGCACCGACGCCGGGCCCCCCTCCGGGTAACGAGCCGCCCCGACCGGGAGTACGGCGAGATGAAAAAGCTCCAGCAGGACCCCTGCCGTCAGCCCCGCGAGCGGATCGCCGACCACCCAGCCGGCGAGCGTCGCGGCTACCAGAGGGCGCGAGACCATGATCTGGCCCACGCTGGTGCCATCCACGGCCATCCACCCGCCGAGCAGCAGCAGCCAGACGGTCGTCACCGGGCCCGGGAGCATCTCAGTGTCGATGATCCGGCAGCTCCGCCAGGGGGATCGCTCGCGAAGCAGGGACATCCCGGGCGCTAATGGCCACGCCCCGGTCCGCGATGCGTCGCAGATCCAGCATCTCCTCGTCGCTCAGGAAGAGGTACGGCAGCACTCGGTGCCTTCCAGGCGCCGAATGGATGCCGCCGAGATTGACTTCCAGCCCGTCCAGCAGACCGGCCTCGGCGAGTCGGGCCAGGGTCGGCACGTCGCGGACGAGCACGAAGGTATGCTTCGGGTCGGAGTGCCATTGAGGGAGCAGCGACCGGGCCTCCTCCACGTCCACGAAGGCGGCGTCCACGTTCGGCGGCACGCCGAGGCAGTAGAGCTCCTGCTCCCACTCGCTCCGGCGCAGCTCGTCGTCCACCACTACGATCCGGTCGACGTGATACCGCTCTCCCCAGCCGACCACGACCTGGCCGTGGATCAGCCGTTCGTCAACGCGGAGCAGTGTGATCGGCATGTGCCGTCCCCTCCGTACACACCGCCGTGATGCCCCGCCGCCCGCTCTCCACGAGCCGATCGACCAGCTCCGGCAGTGGGAGGTCCCGATGGAAAACGAACTCCAGCAGTATCGGGAGGTTGACTCCCGAGACCAGCGCCGTCGCCGGTCGTTGTGCCACGACCTTGCGGGCCGCCAGGGCGCAGCTCCCGGAAGGCATGTCGGTGAAGAGGATCACCGCGTCGGTACCGCAGCCACCGCGAATCGACTCCAACAGCTCATCGGGGCCACGCCCCTCGTTCGAGAGCGACGAGAGCGCCTCCTCCCCCACCCCGGTAATCTTGCGGACCGCAGCGGCCATCCCCTCCGCCAGCGAGGAGTGGCTGATGATCAGCCCGCGAACCCCGTCACTCATAATCCTCCTCGAGATATTCGGCCGTACCACCCATCCGCCGGATGAGTCGCTGATTGAATAGGGCGGCCGAATCCACGCCGGAATACTTCAACAGGTGGTTCATGGCGACCACCTCTGCAATTACCGTGATATTCTTGCCCGGGTTCAGGGGAACCACAACCCTCGGCAACTTCACGCCGAGGACCTCCATGGACTGCGCCTCCAGCCCCGTGCGGTCGTAGTTCGCGGTCTCCTCCCACACCTCGAGCTGCACGATCACCTCGATCCGCTTCTGCTGCCGGATGGCGCGGATGCCGAAGAGGTGCGCGATGTCGATGATCCCGACGCCGCGGATCTCCATGTGATGACGCTGGAGCTCGTGCCCGCGCCCGATCAGCACCTCGTTGCCGCGGCGCGAGATGATCACCATGTCGTCGGCCACCAGACGGTGACCGCGCTCGATCAGGTCGAGCACGGCCTCGCTCTTCCCGATCCCGCTCTTCCCGACGAAGAGCAGCCCCACTCCGTACACGTCCGCCAGCGATCCATGCATGGTCACGGTCGGGGCGAAATATTCGTCGAGGAAGGGCTTGATTCGATCGTAGAACTCCGAGGTGCGGAGCTGCGACTGGATTACAGGCGTCCCGCGCCCGATGGCGATCTCCAGCAAAGGATCGGGAGGCGCCTGACCCTTGGTGACGAACACCGCCGGAATGTTGAACGAGAAGAAGACCTCGAGCGCCCGCCGCCGATCCTCCGGGTTCAGGTGGTTGAGGAAGGCGATCTCGGTCTCGCCCAGTACCTGGATACGCTCGGAAGGAAAACGTTCGGTGAACCCGGTGAGAACCAGTCCGGGGCTGGAGATGTCCGGCCCGCGGATGACGCGCGTGAGTCCACGTTCGCCGGTCAGGGGCTCCAGGAGTAGCCGCTCCTTCTTGAGGCGGAGCAGGTGCTCGATCGTCAGCGGCTGTTTCTGCATACGATCCTCATGCGTGCGGCAGGCGTGATCCCAGCAGCTCTAGCAGATGGTCCTCGGTTTCCTGCGCGGCGCGGTCCCAGCTGAAGCCCAGCGCGAACTCGCGCGCGCGCTCGCCGAGGCGGCGCACCTCTTCAGGGCTCCGGGCAAGGCGGCGGAGCGCCTCCGTAAGCGCAGGGATGTCGCCGTGGGGAACGAGGATCCCGGTCTGCTCGTGGCGCACCGACTCCCGCAGCCCCGGGGAGTCGCTGGCAATGGTCGGCGTGGAGCAGGCCGCCGCCTCCAGGTTGGTAATTCCCCAACCTTCCTTGGGGGACGGGAAGACGTTGGCCCAGACCTGTCGAAAGAGCCGACGCTTCTGTTCCTCGGTGACGAACCCCACGAAATCGACGCGGTCGGAGAGGCCAAGCTCTGCCGCAAGCGAGCGCAACGCCTCCAGATACTCGCCGCGGCCGGCCACGATCAGCCGCGCCGGAACGCCCTCGTTTGCCAGGTTGGCGATGGCGCGAAGGATCAGGTCGACTCCCTTGTAGCGCTTAAGCCTTCCGAGATAGAGGAAGGTGGGCTCCTCCAGTCGGCCTTCCGACGGGTCGGGGGTGAAGAAGTCGAGATCGACGCCGGGGTGGATCACACGGATGTCCTGCGCCCGCAAACCCCTCCGGACGAGATCTTCGGCCGTGCTCTCCGAGATCGCCTCCACGGGGAGCCCGCGGTAGACCCGCGCCAGCGGACGCTCCAGCAGCCAGGTCGCCGCCGCCAGCGGAAAGGCCGCCTCGCGAAAGGCGGTGGTTCCGAAGAGATGGTGAACCACCAGCATGGTCGGCCGCTCGCTCCAGCGCGGAGAGAAGAGGGGAACCTTGTTGAGGGCTTCGACGACCAGATCGAACGACCGTCCGCGCAGGGCCCGGCGATAGAAAGCCGGGGCGGCGGCGGAAAAGGTGTATCGGCTGCCCGTGCGCAGCACCTCCATCCCGTCGATCCGCTCCCGGGGCGCCGCGCCCTCCCAGCTCGACACCAGGAAGGTGATCTCGAACCCTCGCTGCGCCAGGCGCCCGAAGATCTCGTGCAGGTGCGCCTCCGCCCCGCCCGCGAACGGATTCATCCGGTCCTGCCAGTTGAGCAGCAGGAGCTTCACCTGGGGGCCCGCATCACCGCATCCAGGACGCCGTTCACGAAGCGAGGGCTCTCCGGCGTCGAGTAGCGCTCGGCGAGGTGCATCATCTCGCGGATGGTGACGCGCGGTGGCACGTCGTCCACGTAGAGAAGCTCCGCCACGCCGATGCGAAGGATGTTCCGGTCGATCACCGAGAGTCGCGGCAGGCTCCAGTTGGTGAGATGCTGCTGAATGGTCCGGTCGATCGTCTCCAGGTTGTTGGCGATCAGCCGCAGCAGGATCTCCGCATAGAAGCGGTTCCGGGGGGAGATACGTAGTTGGTCCGCCAGCTCCTCGAAGGCGATGAGGAGCGCGTCGGCCCCTTCCCCCCTCGCCTCCCAGGCGTAGAGTGCCTGCAGCGCCCAGCCGCGGGCACGGCTGCGTTCCTTCACCGCTCGTCCGCTCCAGCGAGTCGGGGTATCAGGTCCGCCATCTCGAGCGCTGCGAGGGCCGCGTCCCAGCCCTTGTTCCCCGCCTTGGTTCCCGCCCGCTCCAGCGCCTGCTCGATCGTGTCGGTGGTCAGCACCCCGAAGATGACTGGCAGGCCGCTCTCCAGGCCGACGCTGGCCACCCCGTTCGCCACACCCCCGGCAACGTAGTCGAAATGCGGCGTCGATCCCCGTATCACCGCTCCGAGTGCGATCAGGGCGCTGAAGCGTCCCGAGCGGACGAGCGCGCGCAGCGCCACAGGGATCTCCCACGCGCCGGGTACCCACACCGCCTCGATCCGGTCTTCGGGAACACCATGCCGGATCAGGCAGTCGTGCGCCCCCTCCAGCAGGCGTCGCGTGATGCTCTCGTTGAACCGGCTGACGACGATCCCGAATCTCCCGTCACCCGCCTGAAGCCTGCCGATGTGCTCGATCATCGTCCGCATTCGCCTGTCGAGGGTCGCGCGCGGCCGCAGTGCCGCTCGCAATCTCCATCGCGTCCCCGATGGGGAGCAGATGGCCCAGCTTTTCACGCTTGGTGGAGAGATAGCTCACGTTGTGCGGGTTGGGCACCGCGCGAATCGGCACCTGCTCCACTACCGTCAGGCCGTACCCCTCCAGGCCGACGATCTTCTTGGGATTGTTGGTCAGGATCCGGATGGACGACAGTCCGAGGTCGATCAGGATCTGCGCGCCGATGCCGTAGTCACGCAGGTCCGCTCGGAATCCGAGCGCCTCGTTGGCCTGCACCGTGTCGAGCCCTTCGTCCTGCAGCGCATACGCTTTGAGCTTGTGGACGAGCCCGATTCCCCGCCCTTCCTGGCGCAGGTAGACGATCGCCCCGGCGCCCTCCGCCGCGATCATCTGCATCGCCGCGTCGAGCTGCTCTCCGCAGTCACAGCGCAGGGAGTGGAAGACGTCGCCGGTCAGACACTCGGAGTGCATGCGCACCAGCACGTTTTCGCGGCCGGCGATCTCCCCCTTGATCAGCGCGACGTGCTCGAACTGGTCCACGTCGTTCCGATAGGCAACGATCTTCCATTCTCCGTGAGGAGTGGGAATGGTGGCCTCCGCCTCGCGGTGAACCAGCCGTTCGCGCGCCAGGCGGTAGGCGACCACCTGTGCGACGGTGATGAACTTGAGGCCGTGGGTCCGGGCGAAGACTTCCAGTTCGGGCCGGCGCGCCATGGATCCGTCTTCGTTCAGGATCTCGCAGATCACCCCCGCAGGAGGGAAACCGGCCATGCGGGCGAGATCGACCGAAGCCTCGGTCTGGCCGACCCGTCGCAGCACGCCGCCGGGACGCGCCCGCAGCGGGAAGACATGCCCCGGGCGACGCAGGTCCGACGGTTTGGTGTTGGGATCGACACAGACCTGGATGGTGCGCGCGCGGTCGGCTGCGCTGATCCCGGTGGTGACCCCGAAGCGCGCGCTCGCATCGACCGAGACGGTGAAGGCGGTCTGCTGCGCCTCGGTGTTCACGTCCGTCATGGGACGGAGGTCCAGCTCGTCCGCCCGCTCCGGCGTGAGCGCCAGACAGATCAGCCCCCGACCATGCGTGGCCATGAAGTTGATGATCTCCGGGGTCACGGCCGCCGCCGCACAGACGAGGTCGCCCTCGTTCTCCCGGTCCTCGTCGTCGGCGACGATGACGATGCGCCCGGCCCGGATATCCTCGATGGCGGCTTCTATGGTGTCGAAGGACATAAGATACTTTTGAGAAAGAAGTTAGAAGCTAGAAGCTAGAATGGGGTTCGCCAACATCGAGCGTTCCGGCGCTATCCTGTCTGGACCCCGACTCGACCGGCCTGGCGACTCCCAACTTCCGGCTCCTGGCTCCTGGCTTCCAACCTCTATTTCTAGCTTCTAGCTTCTAGCTTCTCAGCTAATACCCCCATCCTCGCAACAGATCCTCCGCCCCGGCGGAGCGCTCGCGGGCAGGGCGGCCGAGGAGCTGACGGACGTACTTCCCGATGAGGTCGCCTTCCAGATTCACGCGATCGCCCGGCTGAAGATCGGAGAGGGCCGTGTGTTCCCATGTATAAGGGATGATCGACAGCCCCACCACGCCCCGCTCCGGTAGATCGTTGACGGTCAGACTCACCCCGTTCACGGCGATCGAACCGTGCAGCACCGTCAGTTCCACGACCTCGTCCGGCACCACCACGTCGATCAGCACCAGTTCGCCGAGCGGCGTGACGGAGCGCACCGTTCCCACCCCGTCCACGTGCCCCTGAACCAGATGTCCCCCGAGTCGGTCTCCGAGCCGCAGCGCCCGCTCGAGGTTGACCCGCCGTCCGGGCTCGTACTCGCCCAGCGTGGTGCGCTCCAGCGTCGTGGCCACCGCCTGAACCTCGAAGCCGTCGCGCGCCAGCGCTGTAACCGTAAGGCAGACGCCGTCCACCGCAACGCTGTCCCCCAGGGCCATGCCTTCGAGCACGGCGGACGCCTGCACCTGGAAGGCGCGCCCATTCTCGAGGGGACGGGGATTGCGAATGTGGCCGACTTCTTCAACCAGTCCGGTGAACATCTCAGTCAGGCTTCGCGAGGGAGATCAAGGTGTCGGGCCCGAAGGCGGCCGTCCGGAAGCGCCGCCAGCGCGGGGCCTCGCCAAGCTCCCATCCCTCCAGGGTGAAGGGCGACAGCGCCTCCGCGCCGAGCAGCACCGGCGCATAAAACAGTGTAAGGCGATCCACCATCCCCTCGCGCAGCAACTCCCCCGCGATTCCCGCGCCTCCCTCCACGAAGGCGGAGCCGATTCCGCGCTCCCGGAGCGCCCGAAACCCCTGACGCAGGTCCTCCGCCTCCACCAGGGCGATGCCACGCTGCTCGAGCACCTCGCGCCGCGCCGGATCCGCCTGCGGAGCACAGACGATCCAGACCGGCACTTCGTTGGCCGTGCGCACCAGGGTGCTGTCCGTGGGAAGGCGAAGGGAACGGTCGAAGACGACACGGACGGGCGGCACCCGCGGCTCGATGGCACCGCGGACGGTCAGCCTGGGATCGTCCGCGAGCGCCGTGCCGACCCCGACGCAGATCGCGTCGTGTCCCGCTCGCAGGCGGTGGACCTCGGCGCGAGCCTTTTCGTCGGTGATCCACGAGGACTGCCCACGCCGGTCGGCGATGCGGGCGTCGAGCGAGAGGGCGAGCTTGAGCTCGATCCAGGGGCGCTCGTTCCCCAGGGGGGAGTATCGATGGAAGAAGGATGCGTTCTGGTCGCGCGCCACCGCCTCCTCCACGCCGCCCACGACTGGAATCCCCGCCGCCCGCAGCACCTCCGCACCTCCGCGCGCAGCCGGGTGAGGATCGGACGCCGCGTAGACGACCCGCGCCACCCCAGCCTCGATCAACGCTGAGGTACACGGTGGTGTCTTGCCGTGGTGTGAGCAGGGCTCGAGCGTGACATAAGCGGTGGCGCCGCGCGCCCTCTCGCCGGCGGCGAGCAGCGCCACAACCTCCGCGTGGGCGCGCCCGTACTCGGCGTGCCATCCCTCGCCCACGACTTCGCCGTCCCGCACGAGCACGCAGCCGACGAGGGGATTGGGCGCAACTCTCCCCCAGCCGCGCTCCGCCAGCACCAGCGCTCGACGCATGTAGGCATGGTCGGCCGGCGAGGCCGCCGCGGCAACCTCAGAGCGCGACGCGGATCCCGAGACTTCCGAAGAAGATTCCATCACCCGGCTCGAAGTCGCTGACCGATGCGGGATACCCCCTCAACGCATCACCACCCTGCATCCACCCCAGCTCTGCGGCGAAGGTCGTGACTAGCACGGAATAGGAGCCACCGACGGAGGCCATCCACCGCCCCTCATTGAACTCGACCTGGCGAACGCGCGCGAACGCATCGGTGGAAATGATCTCGCCGGAGCCGGGAGCCCGCGCGCCCGCCTCTGCGTCGCTCGAGAACCGATCGTAACCGACGGCCGCGGAGAGGCCGAGGCCGCGCAGGTGCCGGCTCACCGCGAGACGAGAGCTCCATCCGCTGAGGTCGAAGGCGAAGTCTCCCAGCGTCCCCGGATCGGTGGAACCCGTATCGACGAGAAAGCACGTCCCCTCTTCCAGCGTGTAGCCGGGGCCCCGACGCGAAGCGGCGATTGAGCCGTCCGGACAGGCCTCGCCCCACTCGACAGTACCCAGGCGATGGTACATCAGCGAGAGGGCGACGCCGGGCGTGGTGAAGGACTCCCGCAGGATGCCCAGGCGTGCCCCCGCGCCGAAGCCCACCTGGGCCGACCCGCTGTGGAAGCCTTCGTCGCCGAGCGCGTGCAGCGGCACCCAGGTGGCGCTTGCGAGCAGATCGACCGCTCCGATACCGCCGACGGTCGGCGCGATGCTGGAGCCGGGCAGGACGGCAACAGTACCGGTCGCGGAGAGCGAGACCGTGGGGAACGCGAGCTGACCGAAGCTCATCGCGTCGGTCGAGCTGGTGCGCACCTCCCGCAGATCGGGCATACGCGCCCCGTACAGGTTGACCTTCGCGGTCGCGCTCACTCCCGGCAGGATTCGCAGGCGAAAACCGCCCGTGGAGGCGGTCCCGATAGTCGGGTTGCCCCCGGTGAGCAGCAGGGCCACCTGCGGGGCGACGGACCGCGCCGCCTGCGCGGCGACGTAGCACGGGGTGCCCACCGGACCACCCTCCAGCTCCGCGCAGGCACCCTCGAAACCTCGCTCCTGCGCGTGCACCGAGGCCGGAGCGAACGCCAGAAACAGCGCCAGTACCGCCCCGAACCACCGCTGATGCATGCGCATTCCCCTCAGACCAGCTCGACGGAGCGGTTCCCGGCGACGATCTCGCCCGCGATCCATGCCTGCTCTCCCGCCTCGTGGAGCTCGTGCACTACAGCCTCGGCGTCGGCGGGCGCGACCACTGCCACCATCCCCACTCCCATGTTGAACGCCCGGAACATCTCCGCCTCCTCCACCCCTCCCTCGCGCTGGAGAACGCGGAATGTCGCCGGCACATGCCACGAATCTCGCCGGATACGCGCCGACAGCCCTTCCGGGAGAACGCGCGGCACGTTCTCCACCAGGCCACCGCCGGTGATGTGCGCCAGCGCATGGATCCGGTCCCCCTCCAGGAGCGGCAGCAGTGCTTTCAGGTAGGAGCGATGTACCCGGAGGAGCACCTCCGCCACCGTTCCCTCCTCTTCGGGGAAGGGATCGTCCACCCCCAGCCCCATCCGCTCGAAGACGATGCGGCGCGCCAGTGAGTACCCGTTCGTGTGCAGCCCGGAAGAGGGCAGCGCGATCACCACGTCTCCGGCGGTCACCCGCGAGCCGTCGAGCACCCGGTCCTCCTCGACGATCCCCACGATCGTGCCCGCCAGGTCGTACTCTCCGGGCGCATAGAAATCCGGCATCTCCGCCGTCTCGCCGCCGAGCAGGGCACACCCGTTCGCCCGGCACCCCCGGGCGATGCCGCTTACCAGCGCCTCGACCGTACCCGGCTCCAGCCGGCCCATGCCCACGTAGTCCAGGAAGAAGAGGGGACGGGCGCCCTGCACGAGAATGTCGTTCACGCAGTGGTTGACCAGGTCCTCGCCCACGGTGTCGTGACGTCCGGTCAAAAAGGCGAGCTTCAGCTTAGTCCCCACTCCGTCCGCGCTCGCCACCAGCACCGGCTTCCTGAATCCCGAGGGGACGCGGTAGAGACCGCCAAAGGAGCCCAGCTCGGACAGCGTATCCTCCGTGCGGGTGGAACGGAGCAGCTCGGCGATGCCGCCCTTGGCCCGGTTGGCGGCGTCGATGTCGACGCCAGCATCCCGGTAAGAGAGGCCGCGCTCAGTCATCGAGATCCCCCTGCAGCGGAAGCTGGAAGCTGGTCATCTCCAGAAACTGACGAACACGCTCGTCGATCTCGGCGATCTTCAGATCACGGAAGCGCTCGACCGAGAAGCGCTCCACGGCGAAAGAACCCATCGCGGAGCCGTAGACGACAGCGCGTCGCAGCTCCTCGTCGTTGATCCGGCGCCCCTGCGCCAGATATCCCATCAACCCTCCCGCGAACGCATCCCCCGCGCCGGTGGGGTCGAAGACCTCCTCCAGCGGATAGCCCGGGGCAAAGAAGATGCTCGTGGGGGTAAAGAGGATGGCGCCGTGCTCGCCCTTCTTTATGATCACGTAGCGGGGGCCCTGCGCCTGGATCCATCGCGCCGCCCGGGCGAGGTTGAAGTCGCCCGAGAGTTGACGGGCCTCCGCATCGTTCACCAGCAGCAGATCCACCCGCCCCAGCAACTGGATGAGAGCCGCGCGCGACCCTTCGATCCAGAAGTTCATGGTGTCGCAGGCGACGAAGCGCGGACGCTCGATCTGTTCGAGCACGTCGAGCTGCAGCCGCGGATCGATGTTCCCCAGAAAGACCCAGTCGCTCGCGCGGAACGCCTCCGGAATGCGCGGCTTGAAATCGGCGAAAACGCCCAGCCGCGTCTCGATCGTTTCCCGGTTGGAAAGGTCGAAGTTGTAGACGCCGGACCAGCGGAAGCTCTCGCCCGGGGCGGTCTCCACCCCCGTGAGATCGACGTTGCGGTCGCTCAGGAAGCGCAGTGCGTCAACGGGGAAATCCTCCCCGATCACCCCCACCACCTGCACCGGGCCGAAGGCCGAGGCGGAGGCCGCGAAAAAGGTGGCGGAGCCGCCGATCGCATCCTCCGCGCGGCCGAAGGGCGTCTCCACCGTGTCGAGGGCGATGCTGCCCACCACCAGAAGTGACATGGAAGCCGAAGAAAGGGGGGATCAGGCTGCTTCGGGTTGACGCTCCATTCGCTCGGGCGCACTCACGCCCAGAACCCGCAGGCCGTTGGCGAGCACGAGCTGGATGGCGCGGGCGAGGACGAGCCGGGCACGACTGACCTCCGGGGGCACCTCGGTCCCGACGACGCGAAGCTCCGGGGCGAGGTTGCCGGAGTGGTACCAGGAGTTCACCGCTCCGGCCAGCTCTTCCAGATACTCGCAGACCGAGTGCGGCGTGTGGCGCTCGGCTGAGGAGGAGATCACTTCGGGGAAACGCAGGAGGAGCTTGATGATCTCCCGCTCCGCCTCGGCGGTGAGCGGCGAGAGGTCAGCGCCGATGTCGACCTCGTCCCCGCTGGCCATCCCGGCCCGGCGGAAGATCGACGACATGCGGGCGTGGGCGTATTGGAGCTTGTAGACCGGGTTCTTCTCCGAATGATCCAGCGCCAGATCGAGGTCGAAGGTGAGCTGCGCCTCGGCCCGCCGCATCAGGAAGAAGTAGCGGGTGACGTCGACGCCCACCTCCTCATAGAGGTCACGCAGGGTGACGTAGTTCCCCGCCCGCTTCGAGAACTTGACCTCCTCCCCGCCGCGCACCACGAGCACCATCTGGTGCAGCACGTATTCGGGGTACCCCTCGGGAAGGCCGAGCGCCTGTAGCCCCGCGCGCACGCGAGCCACAGTCCCGTGGTGATCGGACCCCTGGACGTTGATGGCGCGATGGAAGCCGCGCTCCCACTTGGTGAGGTGATACGCGACGTCGGGAAGGAAATAGGTCGGGTGGCCGCTGCTCTTGACCATCACCCGGTCTTTGTCATCCCCGAAGCGTGTAGTCTCCAGCCAGAGGGCCCCGTCCTTCTCGTAGACGAGCCCGGTTTCGCGCAGCCGATCGATCGTCTCCTGCACTCGTCCGCTGTCATAGAGGGACGATTCCAGGAAGAAGTTGTCGAAATGGACGCGCAGCGCGTCGAGGTCGCGGTTCTGCTCGGCGCGTAGCTCGCGCACTGCAAAGCGCCGCATCGCCTCCAGCGCCTCCTGGGAGTCGTCGCCGCGAAAGCGATCACCCTCCGACTGGATGAGCTGACGGGCGAGATCGACGACGTAGTCCCCGTGGTAGCCGTCCTCCGGGAAGGGGACCTGCTCCCCGAGCTCCTGCTGGTAGCGAGCCCAGACGCTCCGGGTGAGGCGGGCGATCTGCTCCCCCGCGTCGTTGTAGTAGAACTCGCGGTAGACGCTCCAGCCGGTCCACGCCAGCAGCTCGGCCACCGCGTCTCCCAGCGCGGCCTGCCGCCCATGGCCGATATGGAGCGGCCCGGTGGGATTGGCTGAGACGAACTCCACCATGACACGCTGCCCCGCGCCTTCGTTGGAGCGGCCGAAATCCCGGCCCTGCTCCACGATCGCGCGCAGCCCGTCCAGCAGGTAGTCGCCCGCCAGGCGGAAATTGATGAAGCCGGGGCCGGCGACCTCCGCGGACTGTATTCCGCCCCCGGTAAGGTCCAGCCGCTCCACCAACTCCTCCGCGATCTGGCGCGGAGGGCGGCGGAGCGGCCGGGCGAGCGTCATCGCGACGTTAGTGGCGAAATCACCGTGCTCCGGGTTCCGCGGGCGCTCCAGAGAGACCTCCGGGGGCTGCTCGACCCCCATCTCCCGAAGCACTCGCACGATCTCATTTCTAAGCTGCTCTACGGGCATCTATTCGCCCTTGCTCGACGCCGTCGCCGTGCGGGAGCTGGCCTTTGAACTCGAATCGGCGCCGCCCTTCTTGTCGCCCTTGGACTCGCCGTTGGCCGAGTCGGCCTGGGCGGCCTTTTTATAGCTCTCGCTACGGTAGTCGGTGATGTAGAAGCCCGAACCCTTGAAGAGCAACCCCGCACCGGCGGAAAGAAGACGCTCCGCGGCCGTCCCGCACTGCGGGCAATCCGCCCCCGGCTCGTCTGACATTCGCTGGAACAACTCGAACTCGTGCTGACAGGCCGTGCAGCGATACTCGTACGTAGGCATGGACTCTGGTCTCCCGGATACCTGAACGGGCACAACGACAAACAAGAAAATTTAACTATTCTCTAACTTTCGGGCAACGCGCCGACCCCCCTACGCCGCCCGATACACTCCCCACACCTCCCGGAACGCGTCGCTGACCTCCCCCAGGGTCACGCCATCCTTCACCGCGCCGATGATGAGCGGCACGAGGTTCTCCGAGCCGGCCGCCGCGCTTCTCAGGGCGCTGAGGCGGTCAGCGACCAGGCGGGCATCGCGCTGCTGACGATGGAGGGCGAGCCGCTCGCGTTGGGCGGCCTCGAAAGCGCTGTAGTCCGGTTGCTCGATCTCAGCAGGACCGGAGTCCTCCTGGTAGGCGTTGACGCCCACGACGATGCGATCGCCGGACTCCACCGCGAGCTGGTGCTCGTAGGCCGCGCGGTGAACCTCCTCCTGCATGTAGGCGATCGCGTGAGACGCCCCGCCCAGCTTCTCGATCGCCTCGAGATAGCGCACGGCCTTCTCCTCGATCGCGGTGGTCAGCGCCTCGACGTAGTAGGAGCCACCCAGAGGGTCCACCGTCGAGGCGACGCCCGACTCGTGCGCCAGGATCTGCTGGGTGCGCAGGGCGAGTGTGGCCGCCTCGCCTGTAGGAAGCGAGAGCGCCTCGTCGTAGCCGTTCGTGTGGAGCGACTGCGTTCCCCCGAGAATCGCGGCGAGCGCCTGCACGGCAACCCGGACGACGTTGTTGAGCGGCTGCTGGGCGGTGAGGGTGGAGCCTCCCGTCTGGGTGTGAAATCTCAGGCGCGCGCTCTTCTCCGATCCGCCAAATCTCTCCCGCACCAGCCGTCCCCAGAGGCGCCGCGCGGCCCGGAACTTGGCCACCTCCTCGAAGAGGTCGTTGTGCGCGGCGAAGAAGAAGGAGAGGCGCGGCGCGAAATCGTCGATGCGAAGGCCAGCCGCCTGGGCGCGGCGCACATACTCCACGGCGTTGGCGAAGGTGAACGCGATCTCCTGCACGGCGGTGGATCCGGCCTCGCGGATGTGGTAGCCGGAGATCGAGATCGGATTCCAACGCGGCAGCTCGTCGCGACAGAAGGCGAAGATGTCGGTGACCAGGCGCAGGCTCGGCTCGATCGGGAAGATGAAGGTGCCGCGCGCGATATACTCCTTGAGGATGTCGTTCTGGGTGGTGCCGGAGAGCTGCGCCCGCGGGACCCCCTGCTCGTCGGCCACCGCCACGTACAGGGCGAGCAAAATGGCGGCCGTGGCGTTGATGGTCATCGAGGTGGAGACCTTCCCCAGCGGCACGCCTTGCAGCAGCACCCGCATGTCGTCGAGGGTGTCGATCGCGACACCCACTCGACCCACCTCGCCTACCGCCATCGGGTGGTCCGAATCGTAGCCCATCTGGGTGGGCAGGTCGAAAGCGGTGGAGAGCCCGGTCTGTCCGGCGGCGAGGAGCAGGTGGAATCGCTCGTTGGTCTCCGCGGCGGTGCCAAAGCCGGCGTACTGGCGCATGGTCCAGAGGCGGCCGCGGTACATGGTTGGCTGAATGCCCCGTGTGTACGGTGGTTCGCCGGGATACCCCAGGTCGCGCGCGTAGTCGACCGGGCTCGACAGCGGATCGTAAACCCGCTCGACCTCGATGTCGCTGGAGGTCATGAAGCGCTCGCGGCGCTCGGGATGCTGTGCGAGCGCCGGCTTCAGCGTCTCCTCCTCCCAGCGAGCACGCTGGGATTCCGGGTGCTTCTCCATGCGAGTCACTCCAGTACGATCAGCACGGCGCCCTTTTCCACCGTCTGTCCCGCGGTCACCTCCACGCGGGCCACTACGCCGTCACCCGGGGCGCGAAGCTCGTTCTCCATCTTCATCGCCTCGACGATAACCACCCCCTGCCCCGCTCTGACCGCCTGCCCCTCCTCGACCTCTACCCGGACCACCAGACCCGGCATCGGTGCGGTGACGGTTCGCTCCGTCCGGGTCGCGTGCGTCCCCGCAAGCTCACGTATGGCACGCGTGCGCTCGTCGACGATGGAGGTCGCGAAGCTGCGCCCGCCCACCCCGACCTCCCATTCCCCTCGGGTTTCGCCGCGGCGAACATCCAGGGTGTGACCGACGCCGTTCACCCGCAGGTGCCTGAGCGTGCTCCCCGGCACGCTGGCGAGCTCCACATCGACCTCCTGGCCGTCCACCAGGGCTCGCCCGTCCGTGAGCTCGACCTCCACCGTGCGCCCCGCGAGCGTGACGTAGTAGCGCATCAGGCGAGACCCTGGTCGAGGGTGAGCAGTGCTACGGTCTCCACGTGCGCGGTTTGAGGGAAGAGGTCGAAGGCTCGCACGTCCTGGAGCCGGTAGTGCGATGCCAGCCGGCTCACGTCCCGCGCCAGGGTGGCGGGATTGCAGGAGACGTAGATGACAGACTCCGCGGGTGACTCGAGCAATGCGTTCACGACCTCCGGTGCCACCCCACTGCGCGGGGGATTGAGGATCACGAGCGAGGCGGGAAGTACCTCCGGCAGCAGCGCTTCGACCGTCCCCTCGAGGAACTCGGCGCCCTGCACCTGCGGCTCCCGGGCAGCCGCGATCGCTGCTCGGTCGAGCTCGATGCCGACCACCTGGGCACCCGCTCGGGCCAGGCGGCGGGCATTGATCCCCACGCCGCAGTAGGCATCCACCACCCGCCGGCCCGCTACGTCACCCGCCAACTCGAGCACGTGGGCCTCCAGCAGCGCCGCGGCCTCGCGATTCACCTGGAGAAAGGCGTCGGCGGCGACAGCGATGATTTCGCCACCCCACTGTTCCTCGAGGGCGGGTGATCCCGCCAGGAGCCTCGCTCGCCCGTCCGGCGGCCGATGCCAGATCGCCTTCAGGCCTTCCACGGCCTCCAACAGCTCCTGCGGGCGTCCAGGGGAGAAGCCCCCCTCGACCAGTAGCGACACCGCCCCGGCCGTAGTCGACCGCAGCGTCAATCGGAGCTGCTCGCCCGAGGGGAGGCGCTGGGCGTCGGGGCCCCAGTGCTCTCGCAAGAGATCCCATACCCTGGCAATCGCTGGCTCCGGCAGGAGACAGCGCCCGTCGACATCGACGATCTCGTCAGGTGAGGCCAGGGCGTGAAAGCCGGCGAGCACCCGCCCCCGTTCCGCCCTGCGCAGGGCGAAGGAGACGCGGTTGCGATACCGCTCGGTGCGGGGCGAAGGGACGACCGCGGGTGGGTCGACGGGAAGGTGCCCGATCCGCGTCAGTGCGTCGGCGACGATGCGCCCCTTGGCCTCGAGCTGGGCCTCGTACCGCAGGTGCTCCAGAGTGCACCCGCCGCACCGCCGGTAGAACGGGCAGGGCGCCTCGCGACGGCCGGCCCCGGGGGTGAGCACTCGCAGCAGCCGCCCACGCGCCCAGCGAGCATGGGACTCCACTACCTCTGCTTCGGCCGTGTCGCCCGGGGCCGTTCGATGCACGAAGACCGCACGCCCATCCGGGAGTCGGCCAACCCCTTCTCCCCCCGCCGCGATCGACTCGATCGACACCTGTGCGCGCGGCGCAGGCCGCCGGCGGGGCACCACCCGCCCCTGCATGGGAGCCCGCGGACGGCGACCTCGTCCCCCGCTGTCGCTGGTCACCGCCCCCTCCAACCCACCGAACGCTTCCAGGGGGATGGCGCGCCGGCGGTCCCGCCGCTGGCGGGCCGCACCCGGATTCGCTCACGCTCTTCCTCCTCGAGCAGCGCCACCGCGAGCGCCGCGGCGCGAATGGCCTCGGCGTCGGGGCCCGCCTCGAGAAGATCTGCCTGGTGACGATCCAGGTAACGGATGTCGAGCCGGCCGGCACGGAAATCCCGCTCGTCCATGACTGCCAGGTGGAAGGGGATGCTGCTGTGCACCCCGACCAGGCGTGTCTCGCGCAGCGCCCGCTTCATCCGCTCGATCGCGCTCGGCCGATCCGGTCCGTGCACGATCAGCTTCGCCAACATGGGATCGTAGTGCAGACCCACCTCGAACCCGGGTGCAATCCCGCCGTCCCACCGTACGCCCGGCCCGCCCGGGACGCCGAGCTCGCGGATCTGCCCGGTCGAGGGCAGGAAGCCGTTGGCCGGATCCTCGGAGGTGATCCGACACTCGATGGCGTGCCCGGTCCAGGCGATTTCCTCCTGGGAGAAAGGAAGGCGCTCGCCGGCGGCGATGCGGATCTGCCACTGCACCAGGTCGATGCCGGTCACCATCTCGGTCACCGGGTGCTCCACCTGGATGCGGGTGTTCATCTCCAGGAAATAGAAGTCACCATCCTGGTAGAGGAACTCGACGGTGCCCGCGCCTACGTAGCCTACCGCGCGCGCGGCGGCGACGGCGGTCTCCCCCATGCGTGCCCGCTCCTCGGGGGTGAGGACCGGGGAGGGGGCTTCCTCGATCATCTTCTGGTGACGGCGCTGGATCGAGCACTCGCGCTCGCCCAGGTGCAGCGTATTGCCGTGCGCATCGGCGAGCACCTGGATCTCGATGTGCCGAGGCCCCTCGAGGAACTTCTCGATGTAGATGGAGTCGTCGCCAAAGGCAGAGCGGGCCTCGTTGCGCGCCGCCTCCAGCGCGCGGGAGATCTCCCCTTCCTCGCGGACCACCCGCATTCCCTTCCCGCCGCCCCCGGCGGCCGCCTTCAGCAGCACGGGAAAACCGACCTCGCAGGCAACCCGTGCGGCGTCGGTGGCCCCGGCCACGGGCTCGCTGGTGCCCGGCACGACCGGCACGCCCGCAGCCATCACCCGCCGCCGCGCCGCCGTCTTGTCGCCCATCTCCTCCACCGCCGTCGCGGAGGGCCCGATGAAGCGCAGTCCCGCGTCCTCCACCGCCCGGATGAACGGCGCGCGCTCGGCGAGGAAGCCGTAGCCGGGGTGCACCGCCTCCACCCCGGAGCGCTGCGCCACCTCGAGCAGCGTATCGATACGCAGGTAGCTCTGCGCCGAGGGCGCGGGCCCGATCAGGTACGCCTCGTCCGCCGCCAGCACGTGCGGCGCCAGCCGATCCGCCTCCGAATACACCGCCACCGCACGCACGCCCAATTCGTGCGCAGCGCGGATGATCCGCAGGGCAATCTCACCCCGATTGGCTACTAGAATCTTCTTGAACAATATTAATCTATATTAAGCAATTACAACGGTTTGTAATTGTTCATCCAGAATTGCTATAACCACGCGCTGAGAGTCGGAGGAATTCCAGGTAGATCGAAACGATCCTCTGCGTCCTCTCCGCAACCCTTCCGTGTCCTCCTGTGGTAGACTCAGGCTTTTGCCAGAAAGCACGACTCTTCACAGCGGGATGTTGCCATGCTTCTTCGGCGGGTTCGAGTCCCGCTTGTTCTGCAGCATGTCCAGGGCGCTGATCACCCGCGCCCGGGTCTCCCGCGGATCGATCACGTCGTCCACGTACCCTCGCGCGGCGGCGACGTAGGGGTTGGCGAAGAGGTTCGCGTACTCCTGCTGCAGCTCGGCGGCCCGCTGGGCGGGGTTCTCGGCGGCGGCGATCTCGCGGCGGTAGAGGATCTCCACCGCGCCCTTCGGTCCCATCACGGCGATCTCCGCCGTCGGCCAGGCGTAGTTGATGTCCCCGCGGATGTGTTTGGAGCTCATCACGTCGTAGGCGCCGCCGTAGGCCTTGCGGGTAATCACGGTAACCTTCGGCACGGTGGCCTCGCAGTAGGCGTAGAGCAGCTTCGCCCCATGGCGGATGATCCCACTGTGCTCCTGCCCCACCCCCGGTAGGAAGCCGGGCACGTCCTCGAAGGTGAGCAGGGGGATGTTGAAGGCGTCACAGAAGCGTACAAACCGCGCCGCCTTCACCGAAGCGTCGATGTCCAGCACGCCCGCGAGCACGGCCGGTTGGTTGGCGACGATCCCTACCGAATGCCCGCCCAGGTGGGCAAAGCCACAGACGATGTTGGCGGCATAGTCTCCATGCACTTCGTAGAAGATGCCGTCGTCGACCACTCGGGAGATCACCGCGTGCATGTCGTAGGGCTTGCTGGGGTGATCGGGAACGATGTCGAGAAGTTCCTCGTCGGCCCGGTCGAAAGGGTCCTGAGTCTCCCGTCGCGGCGGATCCTCCTGGTTGTTCTGCGGGATGTAGTCGAAGAGCTGGCGGATGCGCTGGAGGCAGTCGACTTCGCTCGAGCAAGCGAAGTGCGCGACGCCCGATTTCGAGGCGTGGGTGGCGGCCCCACCCAGCTCCTCCATGGTGACGTCCTCGTGGGTGACCGTCTTCACCACGTTCGGCCCGGTGACGAACATGTAGCTCGTCCCCGACACCATGTAGACGAAGTCAGTGATTGCCGGCGAGTAGACGGCGCCCCCGGCGCAGGGGCCCAGGATCGCCGAGATCTGCGGGACGACGCCGGAGGCCAGGGTGTTGCGCAGGAAGATGTCGGCGTAGCCGCCCAGCGAGACCACCCCTTCCTGGATCCGCGCACCGCCTGAATCGTTCAGACCTATGACCGGCGCACCGTTCTTGAGGGCCAGATCGAGAACCTTGCAGATCTTCTCCGCATGCGCCTCCGAGAGTGAGCCGCCGAAGACCGTGAAGTCCTGTGAGAAGACGTAGACGAGCCGACCCTGGATGGTCCCGTACCCGGTCACCACCCCGTCTCCCAGGTATTTCTCGTTCTCGAGGTTGAAACCGCTTGCCCGGTGCACCACGAAGCGATCGAGCTCGACGAACGATCCCTCGTCCAGGAGGACGGCGAGGCGCTCGCGCGCGGTCAGCTTCCCGCGCTCGTGCTGTTGGGCAATCCGTCTCTCTCCCCCACCGAGCTCAGCCTGCCTGCGCAGCTCCTCGAGCTCCTCCAGCTTCCGACGCATCGACATGCGGCATTCCGATCTCGGGTTCCGGTCGTAGAGGACCGCCGGATAATAGCGCCTGCAACGGATCGACCGCAAAGAAAAGGGCGCGGAACCCGAAGGCTCCGCGCCCTTTTTCCTGCTCTGACCGGGAAGAGGCTACTTCTGCTCTTCCGCCTCTCCCTCTTCCTCACTCCCAGCCTCTTCGGGCGCCGCAGCCTCCGGCGCCTCTGCAGCCGGCTCCGAGCTCGGCTCCGCCTCGGCGACCGGCTCCTCGGCCGAGTCTCCACCGGCCTCTACCGCAGGTGCCTCTTCCTCCACCGCAGGCGCCTCTTCCTCCACCGCGGGCGCGGCCTCGGCCACAGCCCCCTCGACGGCTTCTGCCGCGGGAGCTTCCCCCGGGGCCTCCGCGGACGCCTCGGCCTCCCCCGAGCGCGCCGGAGCGCTGGCGGGCTGGATCACCTCACCCGACTCGAGCTTGGGCACCCGCAGCACGTTCAGCACGATCCGACGATTCTCCGGATCGACCTCGGTGACCTCCATCTCGAGGACATCGCCCTCGGCGAAGAGGTCCGCGGGGTTCTGCAGCCCGGTGACCCCGATCTGCGACAGCGGGACGAAGCCCTCGATGTCGTTGCCCAGATCCACCGCCACGCCCTTGTCCTGCAGGCGGGAAATGGTGCCGGTGATCTGCCTGCCCGGTGTGTACGCCTGCGCGATCTCGCCCCAGGGATCCTCCTGCGTCTGCTTGAGGCCCAGGGAGATGCGCTTGTTGTCGGCGTCCACACCCAGAATGACCACCTCGACGTCGTCGCCCTTGCGAACCACCTCGGAGGGGTGCTGGATCCGCTTCGTCCAGCTCATGTCCGAGATGTGCACCAGGCCATCGATGCCCGGCTCGATCTCGACGAAAGCCCCGAAGGAGGTCAGGTTGCGCACCTTGCCGGTGAGCCGGGTCCCTACCGGGTACTTCTCCGGCAGGGTGTGCCACGGATCCTCCTCGATCTGCTTCATGCCGAGGGAGATCTTCTCCTCCTGCGGATCGACCTTCAGCACCACCGCTTCGACCTCGTCTCCGAGCGAGACCATCTTGCTCGGATGGCGGACGTTGCGCGTCCAGCTCATCTCGGAGATGTGCACCAGCCCCTCGACACCCTTCTCCAGCTCGATGAAGGCGCCGTAGTTGGTGATCGAGACCACCCGCCCGCGGACACGCGAACCGACCGGATACTTCTTGTCCACGTCGGTCCACGGGTACGGCTGCAGCTGCTTCAGGCCCAGCGAGAGGCGCTCGCGCTCCCAATCGATGTCGAGCACCTTCACATCCAGCTCGTCGCCGATCGACACCACCTCGCTGGGATGACCGACCCGCCCCCAGCTCATGTCGGTGATGTGGAGCAGGCCGTCCATCCCCCCCAGATCGATGAAGGCACCGAAGTCGGTGATGTTCTTGACCACGCCGCGGCGAACCTGCCCGACCTCCAGCTCCTTCTTCAGCTTCTCGCGCTTGACCTCGCGCTCCGCCTCCAGGAGCACGCGGCGGGAGACCACGATATTCCGCCGGCGCTTGTTGAGCTTGATGATCTTGAAGTCGTAGGTCTCGCCGATCAGGTCCTCGATGTTGGGAACCCGACGCAGCGCGATCTGCGAGCCCGGCAGGAAGGCATCGACGCCCATCAGGTCGACGGTCACGCCGCCCTTGATCTTGCGGGTGAGCACCCCCGGAACCGGAGTGCCCTGCTCGTAGGCCTCCCGAATCTTCTCCCAGACGCGCAGGAAATCGGCCTTCTTCTTGGAGAGGACCACCACGCCGTCCTCGTCCTCGAGATTCTCGAGGTAGACCTCGACCTCGTCACCCGGCTTCAGCGCATCGGGATCCTTGAACTCGTCGCGGTTGACAGACCCCTCGCTCTTGAACCCGACATCCAGGATCACCGACTTGTCGGTTACGCGGAGGACGCGGGCCTTCACGATCTCACCCTCCTCGATGTTCGTGAGGGTGTTCTCGTACATCTCCAGCATCGCCTCGTACTCTTCGGGGTCGTACTCCTCCTCATCGAAGAGATCGGGGCGGATGTTCACCGAGCGCGCACGCTCGGCGATCTCACTCGTGGTGAGCTCGTCGTCGACGGCAACCCCGTCCGTCGGCGACGGGTTGACGTGGAGGTCGGGAGTCTGCTCCTGCGTCGTCTGATCGACCATGAAAAAGATGCTGCCTTCCGTATTCGAACGACCCGGTCTCTCAGGTCACTCGAATGGGTGAGAGGTGATGGACGTGGAAGACCAGGTCCTCCATAGAGAAACGTTCAAATGTACCCATCGGTGACGAGGGTGTCAACCTGACTGGCGGTCGCGCGCGAGGCGGGTGATCGCCCGAACCTGCGTGGGAAAATCGAGGTTGGTGGTGTCCAGCTGCACGGCGTCCGGGGCTCGCAGGAGCGGTGCAACGGCGCGCGTGGAATCGAGCCGGTCTCGTTCCTCGAGTCGAGCCGCCTCGCCCTCGATCTCCTCCGCGCTCGGAGCCGACACTCCCTGCTCGAGCAGGCGACGCCGGGCACGCTCCGCGGGATCGCAGACGAGGAAGATCTTCAGCTCGGCATCGGGGAAGACCACCGTGCCGATGTCCCGGCCGTCTGCCACCAGCCCTCCACCCTCGCCCACCGCGCGGAGCGCCTCCAACAGCCAATCTCGTACCGCTGGAACAGCCGCCATGGCGGAGACGTGCGCGTTCACCTCGGGAGAGCGCAGATCGGAGGTGACGTCGCGCCCGCGCACGCGCAGGCGAATGCCGTCATCGGTCACCTTCCACTCCACCCCCAGGGAGCGGAGATCGTCGCCATCGAGACTCGGCCAGCGCTCCGGAGAGATCCCGGCCTCCAGCGCCGCCAGGGTGAGGGCCCGGTAGAAGGCCCCGGAGTCGAGGTGCAGGTAGCCCAGCTCCGTCGCCACCGCGCGGGCGGTAGAGCTCTTGCCGGAGCCGGCCGGCCCGTCGATGGCGACGATGATCCCCCGTTCTCGACGGCTCACGACCGTCTTCCTCCCAGCCCCCGCACCGTCTCCCAGAAGCCGGGGAAGGATACGTCCACGATCTCCGGCGACTCGATCTCCAGCTCCACCCCGGGTAAGGCCCCGAGCACCCCGAAGGCCATGGCGATGCGGTGGTCGTGGTAGGTGCGGACCCGGCCCTTCAGAGGCCGGTCGCTGCCGCGCACTATGAAGCCATCCGGAAGCTCCTCCGCCTCCACGCCGATCGCCCGCAGGTTGTCGACCACCGCAGTGATGCGGTCGCTCTCCTTCGCCCGCAGCTCCTCCGCGCCGCGAACGATGGTCTCCCCCTCTGACCGGGCCGCCAGCGCGGCCAGCACCGGCAGCTCGTCGATCATGCTGGGCACTTCGTCCCCGCCTATCTCGATGCCCCGCAGGCGGGCCGGTCGCGCCAGCAGGTCCGCCACCGGTTCCCCGCCGGATTCGCGCTGGTTGAGTACCTCCACCCGTCCTCCCATCCGCCCCACCGCCGTCAGGAAGCCGGTCCGGGTGGGGTTGATCCCCACGTTCGGAACGAGCAGCTCGCCGTCCCGGGCAAGGAGCGCAACGGAGATCAGGAAGGCAGCCGAGGAAGGATCGCCCGGCACGTCCATCTCCAGGGGGGGCAGCGGACCGGTGGGCGGCTCCAAGCTGACCCGCCAGCCGCCCTCGGCCGGCGCCTCACCCGTGATGCTCACGCCGAGCGAGCGGAGAATCCGCTCGGTGTGATCGCGCGAGAGCCCCGGCTCCCAGACCTCCACTGGAACGCGACCCGAGATGCCGGCAAGCAGGACCGCGCTCTTGATCTGTGCGCTCGCCTTTGGCGAGCGGTGGGCGAGCGGCTGGAGGACGCCCCCGCAGAGCTCCACTGGCAGACGATCCGGATCTCCCAGTTCGCTCACTCTCGCCCCCATCCGGCTCAGAGGCTCGGTCACCCGCCGCATCGGCCTCGAGCGCAGCGAAGCGTCGCCCGTGAGCGCGGCGCAGAAGGGTCTCCCCGCGAGCAGCCCCATCATCAGGCGGACCGTGGTGCCGCTGTTTCCGCAATCGAGGATCTCGGTTGGCGCCCGCCACGCCTCGATCCCCACGGAGTTGATGCGCAGCTCACCCCCGTCCGCGGGGAGGGGTGGGATGGAAACGCCGAGGGCGCGCAATACGGCCGCGGTACTCCGACAATCCGCCCCCGCGAGCAGGCCGGAGAGTCGGCTCTCGCCGCGCGCGGCGGCGGCGAACATCAAGGCTCGGTGCGTCAGGGATTTATCGCCGGGTACGCGAACCTCGGCGGAAATGGTGCTCGTCATTCTCGTCCTGGAAGATGACAGATCGACACCGGCTGTGGCCGGAAACGTGGCGTCGCCCGGGGATGGAAGCAAGCGATGAGCGCCCTCCGTCGACTCAGGCTACGATTCGGGTTGTGCGCTGCCGGGAGTCGTCAACCTCGAGCTTTCAGCCACACAGTCCCCGACCGCACGGACCGCGTTCCGGAGGGGCCGTGCACCTGGAGGGATCCATCGGCGAGGATGCCGGCG
This sequence comes from Longimicrobiaceae bacterium, assembly GCA_036375715.1. Classification (NCBI taxonomy): domain Bacteria; kingdom Pseudomonadati; phylum Gemmatimonadota; class Longimicrobiia; order Longimicrobiales; family Longimicrobiaceae; species Longimicrobiaceae bacterium. Next base: position 44,613 of record DASVBS010000065.1, read on the forward strand.
GCCACCCCTTCCACGATGACCCGCCGGGTCGCCGGATCCGCGACCGCGATCGCTCGCCCCCGCAACTGGTCCCGTCTGGCCAGCCCCGCAACGTCCAGCGGCTCGGGCAGCCGGGCGGTGGCAACGACCGCCGCGATCACACGGTCGGCCACGTCGAGCCGTTGCGGGGGCAACTCCGCGGCGAGGCGCAGCGAGGTCGCCAGCGGACGCAGCTCTGGGGGAAAATCGCCCTCGGCGTGAAGTACGTTGAGCCCCACGCCCGCCACCAACGCGCGCAGGACTGTCCCCTCCCACGCGGCCTCGCACAGGATGCCCCCCAGCTTCCGCCCGGCCACCCCCAGGTCGTTGGGCCATTTGATGCCTACCGTTTCCCCCGGCAGGAAATGGTCGAGCGCCTGAGCTACGGCAAGCCCGACCCGTAGCGGGAGGACCGCGGTGGAGGCGGCGTCCAGCGGGGTCACCACCACCGAGAACCAGAGGCCGAGGCCGGACGGAGAAGACCAGACACGCCCCGCCCGGCCGCGCCCGGCCACCTGCTCCTCGGCAATGACCACCGTGCCCGGCTCGCACCCGGCCGCCGCCAGCCCCCGAGCCACGTCGTTGGTCGATCCCACCCGCCGGAAGAGGTGCACGGCCGGTGCGCCCCACCGCTCCGCCAGCGCTTCCGCCTCACACCCCTCCCATGTGGCGGCGGGCTCGTCCGTCATCCCTCGATCAACATGGACAGGTCCAGGGCAGGGGCCGAGTGCGTTAGCGCCCCCACGGAGATCAAATCCACCCCGGTGCGAGCGATAGCGCCCACCGTCTCCAGAGTGACGCCGCCGGAGGCTTCCGTCCGCGTTCCGGTGCCGGATGCTCGCACGCGTGCGACCGCTTCGCGAAGCATCTCCAGGGGCATGTTGTCGAAAAGGATGACGTCTACCCCGGCGCGCAGCGCCTCGTCCACTTCTTCCAGGTTCCGGGTCTCCACCTCCACCCGGAGCCCCTCCCGGTTCTGCGCCCGCACGGCTTCCACGGCGGCGGTAATCCCTCCCGCCGCCGCGATGTGGTTCTCCTTGATCAGGACCATGTCGAACAACCCGATCCGGTGGTTCGTCCCGCCGCCGGCGCGGACGGCCGCCTTCTCGAGGAGGCGCATTCCCGGGGTGGTCTTGCGCGTATCGAGGATGCGCGCGCCGGTGCCCTCGACCCGCCGAACGTATTCCCGCGTGAGGGTGGCTACCCCCGAGAGCCGCTGCAGGAAGTTCAGCGTCACCCGCTCGGCGGAGAGAAGGGAGCGCGCGGACCCATGCAGCGTCATCACCAGGTCCCCAGCTTCAACCGAATCTCCATCCTTCACCTGGGGGGACATTTCTACGGATCTATCCACGGCGCATACGACCTCACGGGCGACCTCGATCCCGGCGATCACTCCGGGCGCCTTGGCCACGATCCGCGCCTGCGCCACGGCGCCCGCGGGAACCGTCCACAGCGTGGTGCGGTCGCCATCGCCGATGTCCTCCGCGAGCGCCGCCAGGACCAACTCGTGCGTAGAGAGCATGGCGTACGGCTTCATAGCGGCCCCCAGAAGACGAACAGCAGTAGCACCCCGATGGCGATGCGGTACCAGGCGAAGCCGCGGAAGCTGTGATGCGACACGAAGGCGACCAGAGCCCGGATTGCGATCAGGGCCGAGACAAAGGAGACGACGGCACCCACCGCGAAGACGGGAACGTCGGCGGGTGTCATCAGCTCCCGGTACTCCCACAGCTTCACCGCGGTCGCACCGACCATCGCGGGAATCGCCAGAAAGAAGGAGAATTCGGTCGCCGCCACGCGCGAGAGGCCGAGCAGGAGTCCCCCCATGATGGTTGCGGCAGAGCGGGAGAGGCCCGGCCAGAGCATCGCCAGCACCTGGATCATCCCGACGCCCAGCGCGAGGCGCATCGGAATGTCATCGATGCTTTCCACGAAGCTGCGATGGTGCTTCGCTTCGATCCAGAAGATCAGCAATCCCCCGACGATGAGCGCGGCGGCCACGGTGGGAACCGTGTAGAGGTGCTCCTCCACCCAGCGGTCGGTGGGAAGCCCCACGACTACGGCCGGAAGCGTCCCCAGCACCAGGTTGTATGCCAGCCGCCGGCTCTGCCAGCGCGAGGGCAGCGTCCGGATCACCTCCCAGATTTTCTTCCGGTACAGCCACACGACGGCGAGGATGGCCGGTAGCTGAATGAAGACGATGAAGACGTCGGCCTGGTCGCCTTTCCAGTCCAGCCACTCACTCGCAATGATCAGATGGCCGGTCGAGGAAACGGGGATGAACTCCGTCGCTCCCTCGACGATGCCCAGGATGAACGCCTTGATGAGCAGGAGATCGATCACCGGCGCACCTTCCCCACCGGTCCTCCCGCCGAGGCTCGCGTCGCCGATCCGCGGTTAGCCATGCTCCACCCCGCCCTGCACTCTCGTTTCACCATTCCGCTGCAGGATCGTCTCGTAAAACCGCTCGTAAATCGGGACGATCCGCTCTGCGCTGAACCGCTCGGTGGCGACCGCGCGCGCAGCCGCGCTCATCTGCGACCAGCGCTCGGCGTCCCGCAGGATCTCGATCGCCTTTTCGGCCATCGTCTCCACATCTCCCAGGGGGGCGAGGAAGCCCGTGACGCCGTCCTCCACCACCTCCGGCAGCCCGCCCACCGCGGTGGCGACCACGGGGGTGCCGCTCGCCATCGCCTCCAGCGCCGCCAGCCCGAACGACTCGGTGGCGGAGGGGAGCAGGAAGAGATCCGAACAGGCGAGCAGCTCCGCCACCGTATCCTGCTTCCCCAGAAAGATCACCCGGTCCTCCAGCCCCAGGCGATCCGCTTCCGCGGCCGCTTCAGTGCGCTCCGGGCCATCGCCCACCAGCAGCAGCTTCGCCGGCACCTGGCGCTGCACCCGCTCGAAGATCGCGATCACGTCACGCACCCGTTTTACCGGACGGAAGTTCGAGACGTGGATCAGCAGCTTCTCCCCGTCCGCCAGAAAGGCGGAGCGACGGCAGGGATAGCGGTCGCGATCGTAGACCGCCGGATCGATGAAGTTCGGGATCACCTCCACCGCGCGGGAGGGAATGTGGAAGCGGTCGACCGTTTCGCGCTTGAGGTACTCCGAGACCGCGGTGATCCCGTCCGACTTGGCGATCGAGAAACGCATCAGTTCCCAGAAGGACCGCTCCTGCCCGAGCATCGTGATGTCCGTGCCGTGCAGAGTCGTGATGATCTTCAGGCTATGCCCTGGCGGGAGCATCTGCTGCGCGATCCAGGCGGAGGTCGAGTGCGGGATCGCGTAGTGGACGTGGAGCAGGTCGAGATCGCGGCGCATGGCGACCTCGTACATGGTCGCCGCCAGCGAGAGGGAGTAGGAGGAGTGTTCGAAGAGCGGATAACGGATCGTCTCCACCTCGTGGAAGTAGACGCGCTCCATGAAGCGCGGCAGACGGAACGGCTGCGCGTAGGTGATGAAGTGTACCTCGTGCCCCCGCTCCGCCAGCTCGATCCCCAGCTCGGTAGCAATGGCGCCCGAGCCGCCATATGTGGGGTAGCAGGTGATCCCTATCTTCATACCGGATCTCGTCCTTCCTGGGTCTCACGGGAGCGGGCCTGGTTCGGGTTCCCGTACCGATCATGCTCTTTGCCTGCGTGCTCCTGGCTGGCGAGCCAGCCCTCCACGATCCGCTGGACGGGATCGCTCCCGGGCTCGAGCGGGTCGAGCCACACCGCCCCGGGCGGGAGCTGGTGGCGCAGCCAGGTGAGCTGCCGCTTCGCATACGCCCGGGTGTTACGACGCACGAGATCGGCGGCACTCTCCAGATCCCTCTCGCCCCGCAGCACCGGGAGCAGCTCGATGTAGCCGGTGGCGTTCATCCCGGGGTGCCTTCCGTGGTAGCCGCGCTCCGCCAGCGCTCGCACCTCCTCGAGCAGTCCCCGGCGCAGCATCTCGTCGACGCGCGCATCGATCGCGGCGAATAGCCGCTCCCGCGGCGGGTTCAGCACGAATACCTGCACCGGGACCGGCGGCGCCTCGGGTTCACCGTGCCGCTGCCACCAGCTCAGCGGGAATCCGGTGAGCAGTGCCATTTCCAGGCCGCGCAGGATTCGTTGCCTCCCGCCTCCCCCGGTGCCCGCACGAAATCGCTCCCCCAGCTCGGGATCGAGCCGGGAGAGCCATCGCTCCAGCTCCTCGGTGGGCTGTTGCTCCAGAAAGCGACGCAGCGCCGCGCGGCGCTCCGGGTCCAGATCGGGCTCGCGGAAGATAGGGTTGGTGAGGGCGCGGAGGAAGAATCCGGTCCCCCCGACCAGGATCGGCACGCGGCGCCGCCCGCGGATCTCCTGGATCCAGCGGCGCGCACGGCGGGCGAACATTCCGGCACTGAAGCGTTCGTCGGGATCGACCAGATCGAGGCCGTGGTGGGGGACCGCGGTGCGCTGCTCGGGCGTCGCCTTGGCCGTGCCGATGTCCATCCCGCGATAGACCTGACGGGAGTCCATGGAGATGACCTCACCATCCAGACGGCGGGCCACCTCGATGCTGATCGCGGTCTTGCCCGAGGCGGTAGGGCCCACGATGGCAAGCGCAGCCGGACTCCCGGGGCCGCTCATCGCCGGAAGCGGTTGTGGATCTCCGCCAGGGGAAGCTGGATGATGGTGGGTCGACCGTGGATGTCGTGGTAGGGTAGCTCGGTGGCGAAGAGGCGGTCGAAGAGCTCGCTCATCTCCGTCTGGGAGAGCCGCTGTCCCGCCTTGATCGCCCCCTTGCAAGCGAAGGTGAGCGCCAGCCGCTGGTGCTGGTTTCGCGCCGCGTCGACCAAGGGCGACCCATCCGTGAGCTCGGCGATCATCTCTCGGAGGCAGCGCTCCGCGTCGAAGTAGGGGTGCGGCTGCGGCACCGCGTGCACGATGATGGTATTGCCGCCGAAGGGCTCGATCTCGAACCCGATGCGAGTGAGAAGGCCCGACAGCTCTTCCACCAACGCCAGCTCGGCTGGGGTGAGGCGCAGGGTGAGCGGGAAGAGAAGCCGCTGCGACTCACGATCCCCCGCGTCGAAGCTGGCCATGATCTCCTCGTACAGCACGCGCTCGTGCGCAGAATGCTGATCTACGATGATCAGCCCGGACCGAGTCTCCGCCAGGAGATAGGTATTGTGAATCTGCCAGAGCATCGGGCGGACGGCGCCCGGATCGTTCTCCAGCGGTCCGGCCTGAGAGGAGTCCTCGCCCGACGCCTCGCCCGCAGCGGGGTCCACCGCCGGAGCCACGAAGAGGCTCATCTGGGGGGCCGCCTCGCCCCTGCCGCGCGGCGCCAGCTCTTCGGCGCCGGGGACGGGTGTCGGCACCCGCGGCGGCCGCGTCTCTGCCACCCGGCCTGTACGGCCGAGGGTGGGCGAGCTCTCCAACGTGCGCAGCGTTGCCCGCACCGCCTCCTCAACCGCGGCCTCCACCGCGGCGTGCTCGCGGAAGCGGACCTCCGCCTTCGTCGGGTGGACGTTCACGTCGACCCGCTCCGGAGCGACGTGGAGGAAGAGGAACAGGGCCGGCCGGCATCCGGGGGCAATCGTGGTCACATAGGCCCGATCGGCCGCCCGAAGGAGGGCTCGATCGGCGAACGAGCGTCCGTTCACGTACAGGTATGCCCGGCGTCCCCCCGGCGTGGCGCTGCGGGGACGCTGCACCAGCCCGTCCACCCGGACCGCCTCGGTCACGGCGCTGACCGGAATAAGCTCGCCGGCGTATTCCTCCCCCCATAGCGCGGCGACGCGCACCCGCAGATCGGCCGTGGGCTCGACGGAGAGAAGCTCCTTGCCGTTCGACTCCAGGTCGAAAGCGACGCCGGGGTGGGCAAGTGCCAGCGTCGTCACCACCTCGCTGACCGCTCGAGCCTCCGCGGCGGAGCTACGGAGGAACTTCGCGCGCGCAGGCACGTTGTGGAACAGGCTGCGCACCACCACGGTGGTGCCGCGCCGACGGGCGCAAGCGGCGACGTCGCTGATGCGTCCCGCGGTCACGCTGATGCGAGTGCCCTCGGCGCCGCTCTCGGCAGTCTCCATCGTAAACCGCGACACCGAGGCGATAGATGGCAGCGCTTCACCCCGAAAGCCGAGGGTGCGAATGGCGGTCAGGTCATCGCGCTCGTCCAGCTTGCTGGTTGCGTGGCGGTCAAGACTGAGCAGCGCGTCATCGCGACTCATCCCGCAGCCATCGTCGGCTACCCGGATCTCGGTCTTGCCGCCGTTACGGATGGCGATGGAGATGCGCGTAGCGTCCGCGTCGAGCGCATTCTCTACCAGCTCCTTCACCACCGACGCCGGGCGCTCGACCACCTCGCCGGCGGCGATCTGGTTGACGAGGCTGTCCGGCAGGATCCGGATTCTGCGAGCCATCGCTGAACCGTTCAGTCGGGAATCCGATAGAAGAGCCGGGCATTTCGAGCCGTGGCCCGGGCGAGCTGCGCGGGCTCCTCGCCCCGGAGCTCCGCCGCGACCTCGACCACCCGCGTGACGTACGCCGGCTCGTTTCGCTTGCCACGAAATGGCACGGGGGCGAGGTAGGGGCTGTCTGTCTCCACCAGCAGCCGCTCAAGCGGCACCCGGCGCAGGAGGTCGACGGCATCGAACTTCTTGAAGGTGATCATCCCGGCAAAGGAGACGTACCAGCCCAGCTCGAGGGCACACTCGAGCAGCGCCGCACCGCTGGAGAAGCAGTGCAGCACCCCGCGCACCTGTGGCCCTGCTTCGGTGATCAGGCGGGCGACGTCGTCATCCGCCTCGCGTGCGTGGACCACCACCGGGAGATCGAGCTCACGCGCGAGCCGCAGCTGCGCGCGAAAGCAGTCGATCTGCGCCGCCCGTGGGGCGAAGTCGTAGTGGAAGTCGAGGCCGGTCTCGCCGATCGCCACGACGCGCGGATGCGCAGCCGCCCTCCTCACCTCCTCGAGCGTGTCACCAGAGCACTCGCCTGCGGAGTGCGGATGGATCCCCGCGGTCGCGTACACCGCGGGGTGCTGCTCCGCGAGGCCGATCGCCTGGTGCAGATCGGCCGTGGAGGTAGCCACCGTGACGATCACTTCCACCCCGGCGGCACCGGCGCGGGCGATGACTTCGTTGACGTCGTCGCCAAAGCGCTCGTCGGTCAGGTGGGCGTGGGAATCGATCATCCGTTTGCTGGCTTCTCCGGTCGATACGGCACGAGCCGCCGCGGTCGTCGCGACGGCTCGGGAGGTAACGTCGGGAGCGTCGGTCAGACCGTCGCCGACTGCCGGCGCGAGGCCGACGCCGAACTACCTATCTTCTTCTCGCGATGCGGCCACTTCTGCTCCACGAGGTGCAGGATCGGGGTGGCGACGAAGATCGACGAGAAGGTTCCGACCACCGTTCCGACGATCAGGACGAGGGCGAAGTCCCGGATTACCGGCCCGCCGAGGAAGGCGAGGGAAAGCAAGGTCGCCAGGACGGACGGCCCGGTGAGCACCGTCCGCGGGAGCGTCTCGTTGACCGACCGGTTCAGGATCTCTGTATGCGTCTGCCCGCGATGCGGCAGACGGAGGTTCTCCCGGATCCGGTCGAAGACCACGATGGTGTCGTTCAGGGAGTAGCCGACGACCGTCAGCATTGCCGCTACGGTCGAGAGCGACACCTCGGTGCGGAAGAGCGCGATGTAACCCAGCGTGAGCAGCACGTCGTGGGCGGTCGCGATCACCGCCGCCAGCCCGAACCGCCACTCGAAGCGGTAGGCGAGGTAGATCATCGTAGCGCCGAGGGAGAGCAGGATGGCGAGCAGCGCCTTCCGCTGCAGCTCCTGCCCCACCTTCGGCCCCACCGCCTCGGTCCGCACGACGGTCGCCGCGTTCTCGCCGAACTCCGCGTCCAGCGTGGCCTTGACGACCTCCGAGGCGTCCTGCTCAGTGCCCTGTGCGAAGGTCGGCATGCGGATGATGAACTCGTCCCCGGTGCCGTACCGGTAGATCTCCCAGTCACCCGCCCCCTCGATCGCGCGGATGTCCTCCACGTCCGTCGGATTGGCGAAGCTCACCTGGACGATGGTACCGCCGGTGAAGTCCACGCCGTAGTTGGCCCAGGACCGGAGCGAGGGATCGAGCACGTTCCTCACCATCGCGCCTATGCTGACCAGGAGCAGGGCGGCGGAAACGATGTAAGCGCGGCGGCGCCAGGCCAGGAACGGATAGTTCGCGTTCTCGAAGATGCGCATGAGGTGGCCCGGTCAGATGCTGAGGGGAGCGGAGGTACCGCGCCGTTCCAGATATAGCATGAAGAAGGTCCGCGTCACGAAGATCGCGGTGAACATGGACGCGACGATGCCGATGCCGAGCGTCACCGCGAAGCCGCGCACCGGGCCCGTCCCTCCGAACTGGAACAGGATCAGGCTGGTGATCAGTGTCGTCAGGTTCGAGTCGATGATGGCCGGTAGGGCGTTCTTGAAACCCTCGTTCACCGCCGGCCGCACACTTCTGCCGATGTCAAGCTCCTCCCGTATTCGCTCGAAGATGAGCACGTTCGCGTCCACCGCCATACCCACGGAGAGCACGATGCCGGCGATGCCCGGGAAGGTGAGCGCCGCCCGGAGGCTGGAGAGGATGCCCAGCATGTAGAGGACGTACAGCGCCAGAGCCAGCACCGCCATGACGCCGGAGATACGGTAGTAGCCGACGATCATGATCACGACCAGCGCAATGCCGATCGCCCCGGCGAGCATCCCCTGTTCGATGGAGTCCGCACCCAGCGAGGGACCCACGCTGCGCTCCTCCACGATGGTGATCGGCGCCGGCAGCGCGCCGGCCCGCAGCACCAGTGCGAGGTCACGCGCCTCCTCGATGGTGCTCCCCTGCATCTCGATCTGGCCGTTCGTGCCGATCTGCGACTGGATCACCGGGGCGCTGAACACCCGGTTGTCGAGGACGATGGCCATCTGCTCGCCAATGTGCGCGCCGGTCGCGCGCTCGAATGCGCGCCCTCCGCGCCGGCTGAGCTGGAAAGTCACGATCGGATAACCGAACTGCGGATCCCGCTGTGCCTGCGCGTCTTCCAGCTCCTCGCCGGTCATCATCTGCTCGGTCTCGAGCAGATAGAGCGGTCGGAACTGCTCCTCCTCACCCGGAGGCGCTTGCGGATAGCCGAACACCAGCTCGGTGCCGCGCGGGAGCAGCGCCTGCACCTCGGGATCGGCGAGGTAGCGCTCCATGGCAGGGAGATCCTCGACCGCCACGGCGAGCATCTCGCCCCCGCCCGTCGCCGCCAGCTTCGAGCTGAAGGGCCTCGCCGACGCGGCGGTATCGCTGCTGGCACGCGCGCCGGTGTCTTCCGCGGCCGTACCTTCGGCAGCGGCGTCGGCCGCGCTGTCGCCCGCGGCGCCGGCCGCGCTGTCCGCCCCTTCCCCGCCCGGCTCGAAGATTCCGGCGATACCTCCCGGGGCAGCCTCGGCTTCCGCGCTGTCGGCGGTCACCGGGCCCGTCCCGTACTTCTGCGCCACGAACCGGTCGATCCGGGGCAGCACATCCTGCAGCTCGGAGATGGGGCGGACGATCCGGAACTCGAGGAAAGCAGAGCGCTGGATGACGTCCTTCGCCCGCTGCTGGTCCTCGGCAGTCGCGCCGGGGAGCTCGATCAGGATGCGCTGATCCCCGGCCTTTTGAATGGTGGGCTCGGCGACCCCCAACTCGTCCACGCGCGTCCGGATGATCTGGAGTGCGCGATCGATCGCGTCCGCCCGTTGCTCTGACGAGAGCGCATTGGTCGGATCCAGGATCTCGACCGCCAGGTGCGTCCCGCCCCTGAGGTCGAGGCCGAGAAGCACACCCTGCTGGACCAGCGTCCAGACGCTCAGCGCCGCGAACGCAAAGATCAGGATGAAGCGCGACTTGAGCGATTCGAACATCGGAGAGGTTGCCGCTCCCACCGGGGAGGAAGAAGGAAAGCATTGGCCCGCCGCCCTGGGGCCGGCGGGCCGCGACCGGAATTCCGGAAGTTACCCGGCACGATCCCTCATTGTCAACTCGCGACCGGGGTTGAGGAGACACGGATTCGGCAGCGTCACTCAAGCTCTTCAGCGAACCGGCCGACCCTCCAATGCGGGGGTCCTGCACCCTGTCCTGCACCCGCGAAGGGAGGTGGCCGCCGCGCCACCGGCGCGAGCCAGAGCCCAGCAACCGATCACCGAGCCCGTGACCGCTTTACCCGCCCGATCACTGTCCCCCGAGTCGGACCGCCGCCGCTCCCCGCAGGAGGGTGAGCGAACCGACATCCTGCTGCGGCTGGCGCGGTTTGCGACCAGCGCACCCTATGCCGGAGTCTACCTGGTGCAGGATGCCGATGACGAGCAGGGCAGAAGCGGAAGCCTGTTGTGCCGCGGCCTACCGGTCGATGCGGAGGTCGTCGTCGCCCAGCTCGCGCGCCAGGTGGTTCTGCGCGGGGAGCCCTTCGAGCTGATCCGCACAGTCGACAGACCCGACGGGGAGGCGACCTTCCCGCGATCTTTCCTCGGCGTTCCCTTCAGCTCTCAGGCTCCCGCGATCCATGGCTGCCTTTACGTGATGGACGTGGTCGAACGCCGCTGGACCCCCGAGCAGCGGCTGGCCCTCCAGGACCTCGCCACTCTGACGCCCCAGGACCTGCTGGCCGAGGTCGGCGAGCAGGAGCGGCGTGCTCTGGAGACGGTGGTGAGGGTGCTGGCGAAGGCGGTGGACAACCTGCCGCTGGGGGTCACGGTCACCGACCTCTCCGGCCGGATCGTGTACACGAATCCGGCGGAAGCACGCATGCACGGCTATTCCGTCGAAGAGATGATCGGGATGCCCGCGAGCGTCCTCGGCCCGCCGGAGCACCGACAGACGGATCCGCTGAAGCCGGAGGAGGCGTTGAGCTGGACCCGGGAAACGGTGAACGTTCGCAAGGACGGCTCACGATTCGAGGTGCGTCTCTGGTCTGACGTGGTCACCGACGCGTCCGGCGAGCCGGTCGGCCTGGTCACCTGCTGCGAGGACGTCACCGACCGGCGGCGCACGGAGCGCCGCCTCCTCGACGTGGCCATGCGCGACCCGCTCACCGGTCTGCCGAACCGGACGCTCTTCTACGAGCGGCTGTCCAACGCGATCGAGAAGCAGCGGAAGAACCCGCTGCTACGCTTCGCGGTTCTCTTCCTCGATCTGGACCGCTTCAAGATCGTGAACGACAGCCTGGGTCATCACGTCGGGGACCAGCTGCTCCGCGTGGTGGCCTCCCGGCTGCTGGACTGCGTGCGTCCGGGCGACACGGTGGCCCGCTTCGGCGGTGACGAGTTCGCCATTCTGCTCGAGAATACCGGGGCCGGCGACACCGCGATCGATGTGGCCAACCGCACGCTGAGCGCGCTCTCCCAGCCGGTGCAGCTCGGAGGCTACGAGATCGTGACCTCCGCCAGCGTGGGCGTAGTGCAGAGCGCCACCCACATGACGGAGGCCGACTACATCTGGCAGGCGGCGGACATGGCGATGTATCGGGCCAAATCAGCCGGCCCGGGACGGTACGAGGTGTTCGACCGGGAGATGCATCGTGAGGCTGTCTCGCGCCTCCGTCTCGAGAGCGACCTGCGGCGCGGACTGGAGACCGGGCAGTTCCGGATCGACTACCAGCCCATCATCGAGCTGGGCTCCAACGCCGTGGTGGGGTTCGAGGCGCTCGTCCGCTGGGATCACCCCGAGCTGGGGGAGCTTCACCCTAACGACTTCATCGCGGTGGCCGAGGAGACCGGCCTCATCCTGAAGCTGGGTCAGTGGGTCCTGAGCCAGGCCTGCCGGGAAGCACGAAGTTGGGAGGCACAGGGCGACTCTCCCGCTCCCTGGGTCGCCGTAAACCTTTCGGTGAAGCAGCTCGGCCAGCGCGGCCTGGCGGATCGGGTGCGCGAGGCGCTCAGGGCTGCCGACCTGCCCCCCCGGCGCCTTCGCCTGGAGATCACGGAAGCATCGGTGATGGTCGGCGCCGAAGCCGCGACCGAGACCCTCCAGGAGCTGCGCGCCCTCGAAACCCCGCTGGTCCTGGACGACTTCGGCACCGGGCTCTCCTCGCTCCGTTACCTGGACCGGCTACCGATTGCGGGGGTGAAGATCGATCGATCCCTGGTGGAGGCACTGCGCACGGATGGACGCCGGGCGAAGCTGGTGGAAGGGGTCATCCGTCTCGCCCGTGACGCGGGACTCCGGGTAATCGCCGAGGGCGTCTCGTATGCCGAAGAGCTGGACGAGCTGCGGCGCCTGGGGTGCGACGAGGCGCAGGGCTACCTGATCTCTCCCCCGCTCGCCGCGCAGGCAGTGCAGGACTTCTTCGCCCCGTCGACCCGTCGCCAACCGGCGAATCCGGCCCCGCTGTCCAGTGTGCTGAAAAACGAGGACCGCGCGGAGCCGGACGACTCCGCGCGGTCTACTGCGGGACTCGCAGGAGAGTTAGCCCCGCAGCACCCTGTCTCTCAACGCCTCCTCCCGGGCCACGTCCCGCGTGCTCCCACAGAGGACACAATCCCCTTTTCCGTTCCAGAGTGAATCCGGGAAGGCGTTGTAGTATTCCTGGTTGATGAACGGGCCGCAGTACCCGCGCGGACGGCACACGAGCAAGGCATTCTGCGCGGCCACGTGCGGATCTGCGATCGGATGTCGCTCCCGGAGGAGAAGCTTGGACATCGGCTCCCGTCCCTGAGGCGCGGAAGAAAGGGTTCTCGAGCTTGCTCAGGAAGGCAGCAAGCCACGGACCACCACCCTACATTTCGCGTCGATTTTCGATAAGTCATTGTATTTATTGGCTTTTCTCGGTCACCAACAGCTTCCCGTACTCCCCGCTGCGGTCCCGATATCGCGAATTTTTTTCCAGCAGTCGGAATTCTTTTCACCTTGGCAGAGACGGTCTTACCATAGCAGACCGATAGGTGTGGTCCTGGGGGGTGCGGGATGGCTGAGGCAGTGGCATTCTATCCCCAGGTTATCCGCATTCGTCACCCGATCGAACTGCCAGGCCAGATGACTGCCAGTCCATCCGCCACCGCCGAGTATTTCTCTTCCTCCGACGAGCGCGACCTGAGGGTGCGGTCGCTCGAGCTTTTCAAGATCCCGCCACGCTGGCTCTTTCTCAAACTCACCACGGAAGGGGGGCTGGTCGGCTGGGGCGAGCCGGTGGTCGAGGGGAAAGCAGATACGGTGCACGCCGCGGTCCTGGAGATGGCGGACCTGATCATCGGCAAGTCCGCCGCCCGCATCGAGGACCTGTGGCAGACGCTCTACCGGGGCGGATTCTACCGCGGCGGGCCGATCCTGATGAGCGCGATCGCCGGCATCGACCAGGCGCTGTGGGACATCCGAGCGCGTGCGCTCGGGGTGCCCGTCCACGACCTGTTGGGGGGAGCGGTGCGCGAGCGCATGCGGGTCTACGGGTGGATCGGCGGCGATCGGCCCGAGAGCGCGGCCGAGGCCGCTCTGCGCCGGGCGGAGGCTGGCTACCGCGCCGTGAAGATGAACGCCTGCCCCGAGATGGAATGGATCGACTCGCCCCGCGCCGTTGAAGGGGTCATCGATCGGATGGCCGCCGTGCGCGACGCGGTTGGCCCCGACTTCGGGATCGGCGTGGACTTCCACGGACGGGTCCACCGAGGGATGGCGAAGGTGCTGCTGCGCGAGCTGGAGTCTTTCCGTCCCATGTTCGTGGAAGAGATCGTGCTCCCCGAGAACAACGATTCGCTGGCGGCGTTGCAGGGTTACTCGAGCATCCCTATCGCCACCGGCGAGCGGATGTTCTCTCGCTGGGATTTCAAGGGCGTGCTCGAGGCAGGGGTAGTGGACATCGTTCAGCCCGATGTGAGCCACGCGGGCGGCATCTCCGAAGTGCGTCGGATTGCCGCCATGGCCGAGGCGTACGACGTGGCGCTCGCGCCGCACTGTCCGCTTGGACCGATCGCCTTCGCAGCCGCGCTGCAGGTCGACTTCGCCTCCATCAACGCCATCATCCAGGAGACGAGCCTGGGGATTCACTACAACGAGGGGGCAGACCTGCTCGACTATCTCGTCTCGCCGGAGGTCTTCGCGGTGCGCGACGGCTGGGTGGAGCGGCCGACCGGCCCGGGCCTGGGGATCGAGATCGACGAGGCAAGGGTGCGCGAGATGGCGAAGATCGGACACCGGTGGCGCAACCCCATCTGGCGCACCGCCGACGGCGCCATCACCGAATGGTGAACGAGGCTTCCCGCCCTGAAGGCGGTCCGCGGCCGCTGCGTGAACGGGAGGCGGATCCGCTGGGCTCGGTGTTCAACCTGGAGGATCTGGAGGTGGCGGCCCGGGGCCGCCTCTCGCGGATGGCGTACGAGTACGTCAGCTGCGGCGCGGCGGACGAGATCACCCTCGGCTGGAACCGTTCGGCCTTCAACACCATCCGCCTGCGCCCGCGCGTGCTGGAGGACGTGCGGCAGATCGATCTGCGCATGTCGCTGCTGGGGCGGACGCTTCCCTTCCCGATCCTGTTGGCCCCCACTGCGTACCACCGGGTGATCCACCCCGAGGGGGAGATTGCCACCGCCCGCGGAGCCGGTGCCGCGGGCGCCACCTGGGTGGTGAGCACCGGCAGCAACACGTCCATCGAGGAGATCGCCGCGGCGGCCACCGCTCCCCTCTGGTTCCAGCTCTACCTGCAGAGTGACCACGGGGCCTCCGAGGCTCTCGTGCAGCGGGTCGAAGCGGCCGGCGTGGACGCCCTCGTGCTCACCGTGGACACCCCCGTGATCGGTGTCCGAGACCGGCAGACGCGCAGCCGTTTCCGGCTGCCGCCCGGGGTCTCCACCCCTCACCTCGACGACCTGAACCGCGGACGCCGCGAGATCCTCACGCCCGAACGAGTCGTGGCCACCTGGGAGGACGTGCGCTGGCTGAAGGCGACCGCGCGCGTCCCGCTCCTGCTCAAAGGCATCCTTACCGCCGCCGACGCGAAGCGCGCCGTGTCCGAGGGGGTCGATGGGATCATCGTGTCGAACCATGGCGGGCGGAACCTCGATACCCTTCCCGCCACCATCGACGCACTCCGCGAGGTGAGCGCCGCCGTCGACGGCCGCGTCCCCGTGTTGATGGACGGAGGCGTGCGGCGCGGCACCGACGTGGTCAAGGCGCTCGCGCTGGGGGCCGCCGCCGTGCTCATCGGCCGGCCCTACCTCTACGGCCTGGCAGTCGCCGGAGCCACGGGTGTCGAGCGCGCTGTGCGAATACTCGTGCGCGAACTCGAGCTGGCCCTCGCGCTGTGCGGACGGGCGTCGGTGGGCGAGGTGGATGCGGGAGTGGTGTGGTAGAGGGGGTTAGCCGCTAGCCGCTATCCGCTGTCCGTTCGCACCAAATTACGAATTACGAATTACGAATTGTGCCGGCGTTCCCGCCGGATTGTGCTGGATATTGCCCTACGGAAGAATTGAGGGTCCCGGACGGCGGAAGGCGCCTCACCGCCCCACAGCGTAAGCTGAAGGGTTCTACGTCCGTAATTCGTAATTCGTAATTCGTATTTCCGGCCAAAGGCCAATGCGGACAACGGTCAACGAATCACCGGCCGTTCTCAATCGATCGCGATCAGATACCCGGAGAAGTGATTCAGATAGAATTCCACCGCCTCACCGGCCTCGCGTACTAGGCTCACCTCGCTGACGGCGGCGCGGTTGGAATCCCAATCGACCGACTCGGGGTCGGAGAAGTAGCCGCGCGCGCTCGCGCGGACGCTGGTGCCTTCCGCAACGGTTCCTGCCAGTGACTGCTCTGCGGTCACCACGCGGGCGAAATGCGTCCCGTGCGGCTCGAAGGAATAGGCGACGAGCGTCCCCGCGTGGGCGCGAACGGAGATCTCGGTCGGCCGCTGGAGCGCATTCGCCGGCACGGTAAGGCGCAGCCCCGCGGCCGGTAGCTCGATCACACCGCCCGAGCTTCCGATCACCTTCGACACGACGAGGTCCTCGGAGAGGGGAACCGAGCGCTCCAGTACCCGCACGGTATGCTGCACCGGAGAGAGAGACAGGTACGGACCGCCAACGCGCACATCCAGGGCGGAGCGGACCTCGAGCGGGGAGCCGCCATCGGCGCAGGCGGATAGCGAGACGACGAGGGTGCCGACCAGCGCGAACAGGCGGAGCGACGTGCGGATCATCCGAGCCTCCAGGAAGAGTAGAGGAGAACGCCCGGGTGGATTACCCGGATCGTCATCCGGACAGGCGCGCGGCGATCGTTCGTCGCCGCCACGCTCGCCGGTACGGTAAGAAGGGTTAGCAGGGTGCGCTCGCGGGGCTCGAATCCGGTGTTCGGACCTCAGCCTCGCGACTGCGGATCAGCGCGACGAACAGGTCGAAGAGGTGCGGGTCGAAGATGCGGCCCCGTTGCTCACCCATGATGTGCAACGCCTCCTCGAGTCCGTATGCGGGCTTGTACGATCGGGCGGTGGTGAGCGCATCGAACACGTCGGCAACGCACAGGATACGCGCTGGCAGCGGGATCTCTTCCCCGGCCAGACCGTCGGGATAGCCGGTTCCGGCCCAGTGCTCGTGATGGCTGCGAACGATCGGCCGGATGTCCCAGGGGAAGCTGAGCCCGGCAACGATTTCGTCTCCGGCGGAGGTATGGGCCTCCATCACCGCCCGCTCCTCAGCCGTGAGCGGCCCGGGCTTGTTGAGGATGTCGGCCGGGACGGAGATCTTCCCCACGTCGTGCATCATCGCCCCCATCCGGAACCAGGTCAGCTCTCGGCCGGTGATCCCCACCGCTTCGGCGAGCATGCAGGCGAGGTCCGCTACCCGCTCGCAGTGCCCCGCCGTGTACATGTCCTTGGACTCGATCGTCTCGGCCCACGCCTTCACCGCCTTGAGGAAGGTCTCCTCGAGCAGGTCGAGGCGCTGATCGAGATCCGCGAGCTCGCGCCGCGCCTGCAGGCTGCTGAGGATCGCATGAGATCGATTCAGGCTGCGCAGGGCGTCGGCGTTGCGACCGCTCGCGAGGTAGAGGAGGGCGCGCTCGCTCTCCGTCTCTCCCTCCAGTAACCGATCCTCGCAGTGCCGGGCGAGCTCGACCGCCCGATCAAACTCGATCTCGGCCAGCTCGAGCTGCTTCGTCTCGCGGTAGAGGACGCCGTAGAACTTGTGCGCTTCGCCGAGGCTGGGCAGGGCCCCCAGGGACTTGAAGATCTCCACCGCGAAGTCGCAGGTGTCGCGTGCCTCGGTGAACGCGCGTCGCTTGAGCAGCAGCTCGGCCCGATTCAGGGAGACCATGCCCAGGACGCGGGTCTCGCCGCACGCGTCGGCCAGGTCGAGCGCCTCGCGGAAGCATCGATCGGCTGCCTCGAAGCGGCCGATGTCGACGTGCGCCATCCCCAGGTTGTTCAGCGTGAGGGCGGCGAGTCGGTGGTCGCCGAGCGCCTCGTGTCGGGCGAGCGCGCTCTCGTAGCGATTGATCGCCTCGACCACGTCGCCCCGGATGTTCGCGAGGACGCCGCGATTCTGCTCGGCCATTCCCGCGGTGCGCAGGTCGCCGACCGACTGGGCGAGCGCGCCGGCGCGCAGGTACAGATCCTCCGCTTCGTCCAGCTCTCCGCGCGACTGGACGATCGAGGCGAGGCCGATCAACGCCTTGGCCACCATCGAGGGGAGCTCGTTCAGCTCGCCCACCAGCCGACTGACCTCGAAGAGATCTGCGGCCACCTCGATTTCGCCGCGGGCGGCGTAGATGGACCCGACGCGTCGCAGGATGTCAGCGACATCATCGGGGCGCGCCCAGCGGCGGGCGTCGGCGAGCGCCGCCTCGTAGGCGGCCAGCGCTTCGTCCCAGCGCCCGGCGCGGGTGGACTCGTGGGCCGCCTCCACCAGTTGCCTCATCGCCGCTCTCGCTCCATCACCGGACTGCTTCACCGCAGAACCAGGGTGTCACCACATCCCCTTCCGCATACTTCGTTACGCCCCAACCGCAGAAGCCCGGGAGTCGACTCCGGCCCCCGCGACCGCATCGTGCCCCTGTCTCCCCAGTATCGTCGCCCTTGGAACGTACCTTTAGGATCACTCCTGTGCGGAGTCCTTGCATTTTGTCGCCTAGGAGGGGGAGCGTTCGGAAGTGCTCGCCGGTGTCTCGCGCCGAAGAGCGGAGACCCCATGACCCAAGAGAACGGCATCGACCAGCCGGCCCGCGGCCTGACGCTCGGCCGGATCAGCCGACCGAAACGCGGGCGCGGTAAACCCGCGTTGATCGCGCCCGGCGGTTCTACTATCTTTTTTGAATTGCCGTACGTTGAAGAAAGCGCGCCTGGTCGCGCCACGGGCCTGTAGCTCAGTCGGTCAGAGCACGCGACTCATAATCGCTAGGTCGTGGGTTCGAGTCCCACCAGGCCCATGTTCGCCCCCTGGCGCGCTGAGGCGCGTCAGGGGGTTTATCGTGTGCCGAAGAGCCGATCCCCGGCGTCGCCAAGGCCGGGGCGGATGTATCCGTTTTCATCCAGCTCGCGGTCCAGGGCAGCGGCGTACACCGGAACGTCGGGATGCTCCTCCAGCATCTTCCGCACGCCCTCCGGTGCGGCGACCAGGCACATGAACTGGACGCGGGACGCTCCCTGCGACTTGAGAGCGGCGACGGCGGCCGCGGCGGACCCGCCGGTTGCTAGCATCGGGTCCACCACGATGAACTCGCGTGCTTCCGGGTCCCGGGGGATCTTGAAGTAGTAGTCCACCGGGAGCAGGGTGTCGTGATCGCGATAGAGCCCGATGTGGCCCACGCGGGCGGAGGGCATCAGACGCACCACCCCCTCCACCATTCCCAGCCCTGCCCTGAGTATTGGCACCACGGTCAGCTTTTTCCCCTTGAGGCGCCACTGGCGAGTCGCCTCGAGCGGGGTTTCGATCTCCACCTCCTCGAGCGGGAGATCCTTGGTGACCTCGTAAGCCATCAACATCGCGATCTCGTCGACCATCTCCTTGAACTTCTTCTTGGAGGTACGCCGATCACGCAGCACCGTGAGCTTGTGGCGGATCAACGGATGGTCGAGGACCACCAGGTTCGGAAATTCGGTCACGGCGATCCCTGGGGAGTGGTTGGCGTGCCGCATTCTAGGGGGGGACGATCGTTTCAGGCAACGCGCACGGCGACGCGCGCCATCGGTACGAAATCTGCCCCGGCGTCGGGGGTCACCTTCCACACGAGGAGGACCATGAGAACAGCTCGCCTGAACGTGGCGGGGATGAGTTGCGGGCACTGCGTCGAGACGGTAGAGAAGGCGCTCCTCAACCAGAAGGGTGTGCGGAACGCCACCGTCCACCTCGAGTCCGGGGCGGCTGAGGTCGAGTACGAGGAGTCCGCCGTCGCCCCCGAACAACTCGTCGAGGCGGTGCGGGAGAGCGGCTACGAAGCGGAGCTTGCCGGCCAGGATGTAGCCGGCGCCCCCTGAGCGACTCGGGTCACCTTTCGCTTCGTCCTACTTTTCCTATCTTTCCGCCGGAGCGATCACCGGCGCGGTCATCTCTCCTGTCCGCGCCGGTTTGGCTTCCCGCTCCCGTTCCTACCACGGTCACGCCGAACGTCTCGCCTGATGCAGACCGCAATGCAGCTTACAGGTCTCACGAAGAGGTACGCCGATCACCTCGCCGTAAATGACCTGAGCCTGACCGTTCCGGCCGGCACTATCTACGGCATTCTCGGTCCCAATGGCGCCGGAAAATCCACGACCATCCGGATGGCGATGGGGATCATCGCACGTGATCGGGGCCGGGCCGAGCTGCTCGGCGTCGATCCCTTCGAGGATCGGGGCATCCTCCGCCAGGTCGGCTACCTGCCAGAGGAGCGGGGCCTCTACCGGAAGATGAGGGTGCTGGACGTGATCGTCTTCTTCGGTCGGCTGAAGGGGATGACGGCCAGCGAGGCGCGAGCGGCGGGCGATCGCTGGCTGGAGCGAATGGGCCTACAGGACTGGCGGCGCTCGCGCGTGGAGACACTCTCCAAGGGAATGCAGCAGAAGGTCCAGTTCATCTGCACCGTACTGCATTCCCCCGCCCTGCTGGTGCTGGACGAGCCCGCTTCCGGGCTCGACCCCGTGAACCAGGAGGTGCTGCGGGAGACGATGCTGGAGGCCCGGCGAAACGGACGTACCGTCATCTTCAGCACCCACAACATGGCCGAGGCCGAGCAACTCTGCGAATACGTCTGCATCATCGCGGAAGGGCGCAAGATACTGGACGGCGAGCTGCGCGAGGTTCGACGCCAGCACCAGGGTCGGCGCTGGCGGATCGAGTTCGAGTCAGTCACGGAGGAAGCCCGCGCGCTGATCGAGCGCGTCCCCTGTGATTCGATCTCTCCCACCGAGGACGGCTGGGAGCTGGAGCTTCGCCGCAACGAGGACGCTCGCGAGCTGCTGGCCGCGGTGAGCGGGCTGAAAACCCCGCTGGTGCGCTTCGAGCACGTGCAGCCATCACTGCACGAGATCTTCGTAGCCAAGGTCGGTCGCAAGGGGGTGTCGCCCCGACATGCGGAGGTGGCGCATGCGTGAGCTCGCCATCGTCCTGCGTCGCGAATTCCTCGAGCGGGTCCGCTCCAGGAGCTTCCTGCTCAGCACGATCCTCACGCCCGTCTTCTTCCTGCTCGTGCTGCTCCTGCCCGTCCTGTCGACGCGCTGGGCGGGCGGCGAGGACCGCTTCCTCGGCATTGTGGACGAATCGAGCACCGGCTTAGGCGCGGAGCTCGCCGCCGTTCTCTCCGAATCGGCCGACGAAAACGATGATCGCGTGTACGCCAGCGTGATCACCTCACCCGCGCCGGCGACTCTGGACTCGTTGGTCCAGGCAGTGGTGACCGAGCGGCTCGACGGCTTCATCATCATCCCGGAAGACGTCGTAGAGGGCGGCGCGCTGCAGTATCGCGCGCGGACGGTGACCGACGTGGGTTTCCAGAGGCGGGTGAGGGACGCAGCCACCGCCGCGGTTCAGGCGCGGCGGCTCGAGACAGCGGGCATCGACGCCGCGATCCTCGCCGAGGTGATGGCGCCGGTGCAGCTGAACGCGGCGCGCCTGACCAGCCAGGGGGAGACCGGCGAGGGCGCCGAAGCCGGCATGCTCTTCTCGATCATGGTGGGATTCGCGCTGTACATGCTGATCCTGCTGTACGGGGTGCAGGTACTGCAGAGCGTTCAGGAGGAGAAGACGAACCGGATCGCCGAGATCCTGGTGTCGTCCATCAAGGCCTCCCATCTGATGCTGGGCAAGGTCCTGGGCGTCGGGCTGGCGGCGCTGCTGCAGATCGCGATCTGGATCGGGCTCGCGGTGGCGCTGGTGGGGCCGGTGCAGCCGATCCTGAGCGCCAGCGGAGCGGAGCCCGGAATGGTGTCCGGGTTGTTCTCGCGCGTCGAGCTTTCGCTGGTGGCAATGGTGATCGGCTACCTGCTGCTCGGGTTCTTCCTGTATGCGAGCCTTTTCGCCGCGGCCGGTGCCGCCGCGGCCAGCTCCGAAGACGCCCAGCGCTTCACCTTCCCGCTGATCATGCCGCTGATCATCCCCATGATGATGACGGGCGTGATCGTCTCGGCGCCGCAGAGCACGCTGGCTTTGGTGCTCAGCTGGATACCGCTCACCATGCCGCTGGCGATGCCCATGCGTATCGGCGCCGGGGGCACCGGGTCGCTGGAGACGGCGGCCACTCTGGTGCTGCTGCTGGCCTCGGTGCTGGTGCTGGGCTCGCTCGCCGGGAAGATCTATCGCATTGGCATCCTGAGCACCGGGAAGCGTCCTTCGTTTGCGGAACTCCTGCGCTGGCTACGTACCGCCTGAGTGGGCGCATCTCTTGATTTTGTATCGATATCGGTCATCGGAAAGGAGCATTGACGTAGCGCGATTTTTGCATGATACTGCACCCGATCTACGGCCACCGTATCCGTGGGTGTGCTCTCCCGTTGCCGCATAGCGGCGCGGAACCCGGCACCCGCGGCGTTCCCTCCCGGCCTCCGCACATGCACTCGATCCAGGTACGTCGACCTCACCGCTCCGCGGCACCCGCGGCGGGTTCCGCGGTCATACCTTTCCAAACCGCTTAACCTGGAGGTGCGCCTGTCCTGATCCGCACGACCGTTACCAGTATCCATACACGTAAACGCATGGCGATCTACCGACCGCAACATGGTTTACGTCGATTCTTCCACCCCCAACCTCGGCTTTCCCCCCGGGCTGAGGTCCGCGTGGCTCGGGCCCATCCTTCCACCTCAACCCGGCGGCCCCTGCGATTCGTCGCCGCCGCGAAAAAGGCCGAACGCCCGTCGGCGTTGCGGCTACCGCTCCCTTACTCCGGAGGGCATGCACATGTCACTCACTCGTCTCATCTTAGCGTTCCTGCTATTACTGCTCGCGGTACCGGTCTCTGGCGCCCAGGCGCAGGCCGGCTCCGTGAGCGGCACCGTCGTGGACGCTAGCTCTCAGCAGCCGCTGGCGGGTGCGAGCGTGGTGATCCTCGGAACGCAACGCGGGACCGTGACCGGGCCGGACGGGCGCTTCGAGCTGACCCAGGTTCCGGCCGGTACGCACCAGCTACAGGCATCGCTGATCGGTTACGGGACACAGCAGCAATCCGTGACGGTGACCGCCGGCGGCACCGCCACCGCCAACTTCACCCTGGAGCCTTCCGCGGTGATGCTGGAGGAGCTGGTGGCGGTGGGATACGGCACGCAGCGGCGTGAGGCGATCACAGGTTCGGTCGCCACCGTCAATGCCGACGAGGCGAACGTCGGCCAGGTGACCGCGCCGACGGAGCTGATCGAAGGGCGGGTTGCGGGTGTGCAGATCGTCCAGAACGACGGCGGCCCCGGGGCCGGTGTCAACGTTCGCATCCGCGGCGGCACCTCGATCAGCGCCAGCAACGAGCCGCTGTACGTGATCGACGGTGTGCCGATCAACAACACCGAGGTCGAGCCGGGAAGCCTGGGTCAGAACAACTCGCTCCCGCGCAACCCCCTCAGCATGCTCAACCCGAATGACATCGAATCGATCACCGTACTGAAGGACGCCTCGGCAACCGCCATCTACGGCAGCCGTGGTGCAAACGGCGTCATCCTCATCACCACCAAGCGTGGCACAGAGGGACAGACGCAGCTCGTCTACGACACCTACATCGCCTCCTCGAGCCCCTCGCGGAAGCTGGACGTGCTCACGGGTGACGAGTACCGCGAGTTCGTACAGGAGCAGGTCGCGGCCGGCCAGCTCGATCCCGCACGGCTCGACAACCTCGGCACGGCGAATACCGACTGGGAGGACGAGCTGCTGCGCAGTGCAATCACGCACAGCCACAATCTCTCCTTCTCCGGCGGGTCGGGCGGGACTCGTTACCGCGGTTCGCTGAACTACCTGAACCAGGAGGGCGTGGTCCGCAGCAGCGGCCTGGAGCGCCTGTCCGGACGTGTCAGTGCCGACCAGGAGGCCTTCAACGGCCGTCTGCGCCTGGGCCTGAACCTGAATGCTACGCAGGTCAAGAACGACTACGTTCCGTACGAGAACACGGCTGGGTTCACCGGGACCGCGTTCACCAACATGCTGATCATGAACCCGACCCACCCGGTGACGGTCGTCGACCCCGAGACCGGCGTGGAGCAGTTCTTCGAGATCGGCCCCGGCGCGGTGACCATCCGCAACCCGGTCGCCATTGCCGAGCAGATCAAGGACGACGGGACCTCGCGTCGCATCCTCGGTAACGTCACCGCCGACTTCGACCTGCTGCCGAACCTGACGCTGCAGCTCAACCTCGGCACCGACCGGAGCGACGGCGTACGCAGCGCCTACTATCCCAAGAACAACCCGCTGGGGGCGACCACCAACGGTCAGGCGCTCATCGCCACCCGGGCGAACACCACTAACACGTTCCAGTCGTACCTCACGTACAATCTGAGCGGAGGCCCTCACACCTTCGACCTGCTCGGCGGATACGAGTTCAACGACTACTCGACCGTCACCGCGAATACCGAGGCGCAGGACTTCATCACCGACGCCTTTGGCTACTACAACCTGGGAGCGGGCGGTGTGCAGCAGCCCTCCGGGTCGGGGCGCACCGACAGCCGCCTGGTCTCCTTCTTCACGCGCGCCAACTACAGCTATGACGGCCGCTTCTTCCTGACCGGCGTGCTCCGGCGGGATGGCTCCTCGCGGTTCGGCGCCGGGAACAAGTGGGCGGTCTTCCCCGCGGTCTCCGGTGCGTGGTCGCTGGCCCAGGAGAGCTTCATGCAGGGGAGCCCCTTCTCGGAGCTGCGGATCAAGGCCGGCTGGGGCCTGCAGGGGAGCCAGGAGATCGACCCGTACTCGTCGCTGATCACGCTGACTCCGGGTTCACGCGCCGCCTTCGGGGAGCAGGTGGTGATCGGCGTCGCCCCCAACCGGAACCCCAACCCGAACCTCCGCTGGGAGGAGACGGAGCAGTGGAACGTGGGGATCGACTACGGGCTGCTGGACAACCTGGTCTTCGGGTCGATCGAGTACTACCAGAAGAACACCTACGACCTGCTCCTCACCGTGCCGGTCCCGCAGCCGGCCGTGCAGTCCAATCGGCTGGAGAACGTCGGTGAGGTCGAGAACCGCGGCGTGGAGTTCGCGCTCGACGCCAACGCCATCCGGCGGGAAAACCTGTCGCTCACGCTCGGCATCGTGGGGTCGGTCGAGCGCAACGAGGTCGTCAGCTTGGGTGAGGCGGCCTTCATCACCACCGGCAACGTGAGCGGCCAGGGCCAGAGCGGCCAGGTGTCTCAGCGCATCATGCCGGGACATCCGCTGGGAACCTTCTTCGGCCCCGAGTTCGTGGGCGTCAACTCGGCTGGTCAGCAGCTGTTCAACGACTACGAGGTGACCCTCGACGAAGAAGGCAACGAGGTGAGCCGCAGGCTCGTCGGGGAGACCACCAGCCCCGGCGCCGACGACTACCGCGTGCTCGGCGACGCCAACCCGGACTTCTCGCTGAGCGGTCGCGGACAGCTCGTGGCCGGACGCTTCGACATGAGCTTCCTCGTCCGCGGCGTCTTTGGCCAGGACATTCTCAACAACACCGCCCTGGTCTACTCGACCAAGGGCAACGCCCTGCAGGATAAGAACTTCCTGAAGTCCGCCCTGAACGATCCGACCGGCATCCGCGAGCCTGCGATCTTCTCCTCGCGGTGGATCGAGGACGGTTCCTTCATCCGCATGCAGAACATCACCCTCGGGTATCGCGTTCCGCTCACGCGGCTGATTCCGCAAGCGAATGACACGCGGGTGTATCTCTCCGCGGATAACCTGTTCCTGATCACCGACTACAGCGGCTACGATCCGGAAGCGCACACCGCCGCAGGCCTGGCTTCGCGCGGCATCGATTACCTGAACTACCCGAATCCGCGCACTTTCACGCTGGGCGTCAGCCTTGGTTTCTAGGGACAGACCGGGACGAGATCATTCCTACAGAGGCGAACGCAGATGATGACCATACGAAAGCAGGGTTGGTCCGGCGGAGGCGCGCGGGCGGCGGCCACTGGCCTGCTGGCGGGGCTCGCGCTGCTGGTGAGCTGCACCGACCTCGATGAGGAACCGTTCAGCGCCATCACCCCGAACAGCTTCTACAACAACGAAGAGGAGGTTCGGGCAGGGGTGGCGGCGGTCTACAACTCTTTGAACTCGGTCGCGACGGGGAACTACCACTACGTCAACACGATCAGCTCCGACGAGCAGGTGATTCCCACCCGCGGCCAGGACTGGTACGACAACGGGACCCACCTGGAAGCGCAGCGCCAGGCGTGGACGCCGAACAGCCCCTCCGGATTGGGCACGGTAAACGGCGCCTGGAACCAGGCCTTCCAGGGAATCGCCCGCGCCAACGTCCTGCTCGAGGCCATCGAGCCGCTGCCGATTGCGGACAAGGACGTGATCGTCGCGGAGACCCGGGCGTTGAGAGCCTGGTTCTACTACGTGTTGATGGACCTGTTCGGCGGGGTGCCGATCGTCACGGAGACCGAGATCGCCCCGCGGGAGCGGGCGAGCCGGGCGGAAGTGTTCAACTTCGTGGAGCAGGAGCTCCTCGCGGTGCGTGACGTTCTCCCGGTCTCGTGGCCGTCCACGGACTACGGGCGCGTGACGCGCGGCGCGGTGGACGCGATGCTGGCATCGCTCTACCTGAACGCCGAGGTGTTCACGGGTGAGGTGACCGAGGCCGGGCTGCAGCGCGGGACCGCCCGCTGGCAGGATGCCTACGACGCAGCCGATCGTGTCATCAACGGCCCCTACGCCCTGGAAGAGGACTGGTTCGCCAACTTCCGGGCGGACAACTTCAACTCGTCGGAGATCGTCTTCGTCTCGGCGAGGGCGCCGCTGACCGGGGTCGGAATCGACTTCATCAGCGACCGGATGCACTACAACATGTACGACCCGTCGCCGTTCAACGGACGGGCCGTGGAGCCGCCGACCTACGAGAAGTTCGACGACGACGACCTACGGAAGAGCATCTTCCTGGTCGGACCGCAGGTGCACCTCGTGACGGGTGCGCCCGTCAACGACCGCTCGGGGGCGCGGCTGGTGTTCACCGTCGACTTCAGGGACATCACCCAGGCTACGGAGGGTGAGGGAGCCCGCGTCTACAAGTGGCCGGTCGACCCGAACGCCGAGCTGCGCAACCACGGCAACGACTTCCCGATCTTCCGCCTGGCGGAGATGTACCTGATCAAGGCGGAAGCCGCGAATGAGCTGGGTCGCACCGCGGAAGCGATCGACCTGATCAACCAGGTGCGAGCCCGGGCGTTCGACCCGGACAAGCCGCTGCCCGCCGGCCTGTCGCAGGCGCAGGTCCGGGACGCCATCCTGGATGAGCGCCTCTTCGAGCTGATGGACGAGGCGAAGCGGCGGACGGACCTCATCCGCCACGGAAAGTGGACCGACCCGTGGTTCGAGAAGCCTCAGACCGAACCTTTCCGGGTGCTGATGCCGATCCCGCAGACGCAGCTGGACGCGAATCCGCTGCTCACGCAGAACCCGGGTTACTGACGTTCCACCTTCAACCGGTCGGGTCCGGCCCGCGATGGCCGGACCCGCTGGCGCCCCGCCCCGGCTCGCCGGGCGGGGCGTCATGTTGATAGAGCCCTCCCGCTTCAGAACAGCCCGGCGGCAGCTGGACCAAAGCACGATCCCGGACAACCGACGACTGACATTTCCCTCCACGCCCATCCGGCTCTTAAATTTGCCGAGCGCACTCAGGTCCGAGCGCGACGGCGGCGCGAAATCGCCGCGCCGAGTGCCACATGCGCGCTCCCGGCGCTCCCCTTCCCCCGAGCTCTCGACCAGCGACGATGGTGATACCTCGCCCCGGACCGATCGGTACGCTTCTGCTTCTTTGCTCCTGGCTGTGGATGGGCTGCTCGCGGGACGCGCCGGACGAGGCGCTCTTCGAGCTGCTGCCACCTGAGCAGACCGGGGTCACCTTCCGCAACGATCTCCCGGTCGATCCGGAGCTGAACATCCTCAACTACCTGTATTACTACAATGGCGGGGGCGTGGCCGTGGGAGACGTGGATGGGAATGGGTACCCCGACCTGTTCTTCACCGCCAACCTCGGTCCCGATCGGCTCTATCTCAATCACGGGAACTACCGCTTCGAGGACGTCACCGAGCGGGCGGGCGTGGCCGGTCCGGACAGCTGGACGAGCGGGGCCACCATGGCCGACGTGAACGGCGACGGGGCGCTCGACATCTACGTGTCGGGCGTGGACTATCTCTCCTCCCGGGGAGGGAACATCCTGTACGTCAACAACGGCGACGGAACCTTCACCGATCGCACCACGGAGTACGGCCTCGAATACGCGGGATACTCCACCCAGGCTCTCTTCGTCGATTACGACGCGGATGGGGACCTCGACCTGTACCTCCTCAACCACTCGACACACGACGAGCGCGGCACCCCACGTAACCTGACGCCCCACCCCACCGCCGGCGACCGCCTCTTCCGCAACGACGGCAACCACTTCGTGGACGTGACCCGGGCCGCCGGTATCCTGTCGAACGCAGAGGGTTACGGCCTGGGGGTCGTGGCCAGCGACCTGAACGGCGACGGTTGCATCGACATCTACGTCGCGAACGACTTCGAGGGGGACGACCTCTACTACCGGAACAACTGCGACGGCACCTTCACGGAGTCACTGCGCGAGGCGATGGGCCACACGAGCCGCTTCTCGATGGGGGTCGATGCGGCCGATTTCAACAACGACCTCCGGCCGGACGTCTACGTCGCGGACATGCTGCCCACCCGCGAGGAGATTCTCAAGACCTCCGCCAACGCGGAGAGCTTCCGGACCTTCCAGCTGCGCCAGCAACTCGGCTACCATCCCCAGTACGCCCGGAACACCCTGCAGCTGAACCGCGGCGACGGAAGCTTCAGCGAGATCGGCTACTTCGCGGGCGTACACGCCACCGATTGGAGCTGGGCGACGCTGTTCGCCGACCTCGACAACGACGGCCTGAAGGACCTCTTCGTCACCAACGGCATCTTCAGACGGCCCAACGACCTCGACTACATCCAGTTCGTCGGCCAGGCGTCGGTGCAGCGCTCGCTTGCGGCCGGAATCACCAGGGAGAACCTCGCGGTACGCGACCATATGCCGCAGGTGGCGATCCCGAATTTCGCCTTCCACAACAACGGCGACCTCACCTTCACGGACATGGCCGAGGCGTGGGGGCTGGGCCAAGCCGGCTTCTCCAACGGCGCCGCCTACGTGGACCTGAACAACAGCGGCGCGCTGGACCTCGTCGTCAACAATATCGGGGCGCCGGCCTCCATCTACCGGAATCGGGCGCGCGAGATTGGCGGCAACCACTACCTGAAGGTGAGCCTGCGCGGCAGCGAGAGGAACACCGCCGGGATCGGAGCGAAGGTGATCGTCCGGCACGGGGATGTCACCCAGATGGCGGAGCAGGTGCCCACGCGGGGATTCCAGTCGTCCGTGGATCCTCGCGTGCATTTCGGACTTGGCGCTGCCGAGCGGGTCGACTCCCTGGTGGTCATCTGGCCGGATCGACGCTTCCAGGTGCTCACCGCGGTGCCGGCAGATACCACGCTGACCCTCTCGCAGGAGGACGCGGCGGGCGACTACTTCGACGCGGTAGGTGGAGAGCTAGGCTTAGCAGGAGATGAAGGGATGTCTGGAGACGCGCAGCCGGTCATCCAGGAGGTGCCCCTGCCCCAAGGCCTCGCCTACGCGCACGAGGAGAACGAGTACTTCGACTTCAACCGCGAGCCGCTCATGCCGCACATGGTCTCGCGGGAAGGGCCGGCGCTGGCAGTGGGGGATGTCAACGGAGATGGTCTGGACGACGTGTTTCTCGGGGGAGCGAAGTGGCAGCCGAGCAGGCTGCTCGCGCAGCGCCCGGATGGAAGCTTTCTGCCCATTTCGGAAGCAACGTTTCGCGCGGATAGCCTGCACGAGGACGTCGATGCGGCCTTCTTCGACGCCAACGGAGATGCGGCGCTCGACCTCTACGTGGTGAGTGGAGGAAACGAGTTCTGGGGCAACTCGGAGGCGCTGCTCGACCGCCTGTACCTGAACGATGGACAGGGCGAGTTCACCCGAGTTGCGGAGGCTCTCCCACCGATGTTCGAGAACGGCTCCGTCGTGGCGCCCGGCGACTTTGATGGCGACGGCGACACCGACCTGTTCGTCGGCGGGCGGGTCGTGGCGCGCGCCTACGGACAGATCCCTCGCAGTTACCTACTCCGCAACGATGGCGGACGGTTCACCGACGTCACTGACGAACTCGCCCCCGAGTTGCGGCAGGTGGGCATGGTCACCTCGGCGACGTGGCTGCAATCGGGGCAGAATGGACCGCGGGAGCTGGTGGTGGTGGGCGAGTGGATGCCGGTTCGCCTTTTCCGGGTGGAAGGGGGTAGGCTGGTCGAGCGGACCGAGGAGGTGGGGCTGGCGGGCACGGAGGGATGGTGGAACCACGCGCAGGCAGCCGACCTGGATGGAGACGGGCGTGAAGACCTGGTGCTCGGCAACCTGGGCCTGAACTCGTACATCCGCGGATCGGCCGAACAGCCGGTGCGGATGTTCGTCGGAGACTTCGCGCGGACCGGGCAGTTGCAGCAGATCATCACCCTCTTCCACGGGCAGGAGAGCTATCCGCTGCTGGGGCGCGACGAGCTGCTCGAGGCGATCCCGCCGCTGCGCGAGCGCTTCCCGACCTATGCGTCCTTCGGGGCCAGTCAGCTCGACGAGATCCTCACCCCCGATCAGATCGAGAGCGCAGAGGCCTTCGAGGCGCGGCAGTTCGCGAGCTCGGTTGCCCTGCGCGACGAGAACGGGCGCTTCCACCTGCAGACGCTGCCGGCGGAAGCTCAGTTCGCACCGATCTACGCGTCGTTGGCGACGGATCTCACCGGCGACGGAGTGGTGGACCTCCTGCTGGGGGGTAACTTCAGCGGCGTCACACCCCTGCGGGGCGCATACGACGCGACCTATGGGGTGCTGCTCCTCGGCCTGGGAGGCGGACGATTCGAGGCGGTGGATCCAGCGGAAAGCGGGCTCTCGGTGGAGGGGGAGGTGCGCGGAATGGGCGTGGTCCGGCGACCGGACGGCGAAAGCCATATTCTCATTGCCCGGAACAACGACGTGCCCGTGCTGCTGAGCGCGGCACGCTGAGCAACCGCCGACCGCGCAGCATGCGCCCCGCGCGGACAATCGCAGAGCTGGTGTCGACTCGCTCAGTGCGCTATTCCTCCGCGCGGCTGCGGCTTCTCCAGCGTCTCCCGCTGGACCCCCACCTCGCGATTCGCGGCCTGCTGGAGTAGTTCCTCGGCCTCCTTGCGGCTCATACTGGGGCGATCCAGTCCACCAGACCCGGCTTGAGGTAGTGGATCCTGCGTGCCGGCACCGCCGCCCCCTCGGCCGCCATCACCAGTGGCTCCGCCGCCTCCTCCACCACCTCCACCGCCGGCGCCAGGCCCTTCCGGCTCGGGGGGATCGGGCGGCTCGGGCTCGGGTGGCCGCGTCCGCTCATCCCGCATGAGGCGCAGCGCCAGCTCGAGGTTCCACTTCGCGTCCACGTCGTCCGCATCCAGCCGGAGGGCCTGTCGGTAGTCTTCGATCGCGTCGCGCAGAAGTCGAAGGCGCTCCTCGCGATCCCGCGGAGCGGCGCCTCCCGGGGTGAAGAAGGGCTCGAGCCGGGTGTTCCCCAGGTTGTAGCGTGCGCGCTGACGAAGCTCCGGCTCTGCAGCCCGGGTGGCCGCCTCGAGCGGGGGTCGGGCCTCCTCGAAGCGCTGCCGTTGCAGGAGGACGGTTCCGAGGTTGTAAAGCGGCACCGACTCACCGGGCTGCGCGGCGGCGACTCGGCGGTACATCGCAACCGAATCGACCGGCTGATCCGCCGCTTCCGGGGACGGAGCCCGGGGATCGGCGCAGCCCGCCGAGAGGGCCAGCAGCAGGGCCGCGACGCCGCCGCCCAGGTTCCTCCTGACCAACCGGCCTCTAAGGCCACGGGCGAGAAGAGCCTCCAACGCCAGCAGAAGCAGGGCGAGCACTGCGAGCCAGGCAAAGCGTGGCGGCCCCGACACCTCCTGCCCGGCTCCCCAGCCCGCCACCCCCCTCACCAGCCGGGCCAGGCGCTCCGCGGACGCTTCACCCATCGGGAGGTATTCGCCGCCCGTCCCGGAAGCAATGGCCCGCAACAGGCCTTCGTGGAGTTGCGACTGCACCAGCCGGCCGACCGCGTCCTGCTTGTATCCAATTCGCTCGCCCGTCGCCGGGTCGAGATCGGGCACGGGCCCCCCTTCGACCGAACCCACCCCGACGGTGACGATCGGAATGCGGGCCCGGCGCGCGAGGCTGATCGCCTCTTCCAGATCGTCGCGTTCCTCCATGGTGTTCCCGTCGGAGATCACCACCAGGCTGCCTCCCTCCCCTCCCCCGGCCAGCAGCAGCCCCACGCCCTGCCGGATCGCCCCGGCCAGGGCCGACCCCGTCTGCGTGATCATGCGCGTGTCGAGCGCGTCGAGATACAGGTCGATGGCGCCCGCATCGCGGGTGGGAGGGGCGAGTGCGTAGGCCCGACCCGCAAAGACCACGATCCCCACCGGCACCCCTGCAAGCTCTGAAACGAGCCCCGCCGCTGTCGTCCGCGCCGCGGCGAGTCGGGTCGGCGTCCCGTCCTCGACCAGCATCGAGCTGGACACGTCGATCACCAGCACGACCGGTCCACCCCGCACCGAGCTATCCGCCTCCCCGATTCCCCACCGCGGATCGGCGAGGGCACCCGCCAGCGCCATCGCCGCGCCGATCACCAGCAACACCCTCGACCAGGGAACGCGCCGCAGGTCGACCCCGACGAGGCGAGTTAGCAGCATAGGATCGCCGAAGGCCTCCGCGACCCGACGACGCCGACGCAGGTGCAGGAAGAGGCCGCCCGCCACCAGCAGCAGGATCGCGGCTCCGAACGCCAGGCCAACGGTGGGATGCCAGGTCATCCGGGTACCACCCCCCAACGCGAGCCACGGAGCAGCCATTCCATCGCCAGCACCAGGCCGGCCGCCAGCAGAACCGGTAGATACCACTCTTCGTACAGGACCCGTCGACGCTCCTCCAGCGGCGTCGCGACCATGCGATCGATCTCCTCGTAGATCGCGCGCAGCGCAGCCGGATTGGTGGCGCGGAAGTACAGACCACCCGTCATCTCGGCGATCTGCCTCAGGAGGGCCTCGTCAATCCCCACCGGTTGCTCCGCGTAGACGAGGTCTCCCCCTACCCGCTCCACCGGCACGCGCGCCACTCCCTGAGATCCCACACCGATGGTGAAGACCCTCACCCCCAGCGCGGCTGCGGCCGCCGCCGCGTCCAGCGGCGCGATGGCGCCGCGGTTGTTCTCGCCGTCGCTCATCAACACCACCACGCGCTCACGCCCCGGCAGCATTCGGAGCCGGTTCACCGCGATCGCGAGTCCGTCACCGATGGCGGTGCCGTCATCGAGCAGTCCCACGGTCAACCCACGCAGGGCATTGAGCAGCACGGGGCGGTAGGTGGTCACCGGGGAGACGGTGATGGCCTCCCCGGCGAAGGCGACCAGACCGATCGGATCCCTCGTGCGTCCCTCGATGAAGGAAGCGACGGTCTCCCTGGCGACGGTGAGGCGATTGCGAGGCTGGAAATCCTCCGCGAGCATGGAGGAGGAGAGGTCGATCGCGACTACGACCGGGACGCCGAGGCTGGCGTCCTCGACGATGCGCCCAGGGGTGCGCGGCCGCGCCAGCGCCACCAGCAGCAAGGCGAGAACCAGCCCGCGCAGCAGGAGTGGAAGCAGGACGAGCCACCGCGCCGTCGTCGAGGCTGCGCCGAGCTCTGCCGCGGACGGAAGTGGCAGATACGCGCGCCGGCCCCGCAGCAGCCACCACAGATACGGTGGGATCAGCACCAGCCCGGCCAACCAGAGGGGTTCGCCCCAGCCGAGGCTCATGCGGCCTCCTTACGCCCCGGATGCGCGTCCGCCGGTGCTGGCGGCCAGGCCGAAACCCATCTGCGCATCTGCTCTTCATACATCCGGATCTCCGCCAGCTCGGAATCCGTGACGCGGCCGGAAAACTTGACCTGGTCGGCGCGGTAGAGCAGGCTCGCCAGGGCGGCCACCTGCGCCCCGTCGTGGCCAGTGCGCTCCAGAAGGTCGATCAATTCGGTAGTGGTGAGGTCCTCTCCCACACCGGCCGCCTCGCGGATGTACCGGCGCAGCACCCGCGAGGTACGCACGTGGTACTCCTCGATCAGCCCTCGCTCCGGCAGACGCTCGCGCGCGATGGCATCCAGTGAGGCAAGTGCGGCGGCGCGCGGGTCGACCTCCCTGTGTCCGGCCCTGGAGCGCCCGCGCAGAAGGAGCCACGCAACTCCGGCAACCAGCACCAGCAGCAACACGACGGGGACGACCCAGCCACGCCCCACCGGGACGGGCTGCGCCATCGGGAGCACTGCCTTGGCGGGACGAGGGACGTGTAGCGAAGTGTCCGCGGGGAGGACAGAGCGAACGATCGGTAGGCGGAGCCGCACGCGCCGGTCACTGACTACACCGTCGGCCCCGCGAACCCGAATGGGGAAGGATCCGACCAGCGAGTCACTAGGGGTCCAGGCGACGAGGGTGTACGTGGCGATCCAGTGGCCCGCGGAATCGCGCGCGACCCGCAGGGAGTCGGCCGCTTCCACCGGCTCGATCAGGCGGAAAGGCGGGAATTCCACCGTCGCACCCTCGGGTGCGGCGACCTGCAGGCGCACCCGGAAGTGATCGCCCACGGTGACCGTATCGGGGGCGATTCCGGCACTTGCGGTCAGCGGGAAGGTGGAAGGCTGGGACGGTGGGACAGCGGCCCTGCCCACGGCGGCCGAATCGCCGTCCGCCGGGTCCTGGACGTTCGGAGGTGCCTGGAGCAATGTCGCCAACGCGATGGCCCACGCGAGCAATCCCGCCGCGTTCATCGCCGTCGACGTCGCTCCCGACGCTGGAAGAAGGCGAGCAGCTCGCGGCCGAACGGGGCGTCGGTCCGCAAGCGAATCTCGTCCACGCGTCGCCGGCGGAACAGGCGCCGGGCCTCCTCGGCATCGCGCGATACTGCCTTCGCGAATGCCTCCTGAGCCTGACGGGAGGAGGTGTCGAGGGGGGTCACCTGGCCCGTCTCCGGGTCGCGCACTTCGATGAGACCGACCGCGGGCAGGGCTTCGTCGAGCCGATCCGCCAGGTGCACGGCCACGACGTCGTGGCGGGCCGCCGCCGCGGTCAGCGTGCTGCCGAACTCGTCCCAGCCGTCACCCAGCCGGAAATCCGAGAAGAGGAAGATGATGGAGCGGCTGGGGGCGAGCCGGAGTGCGTAATCCAACCCCGCCGAGAGGTTGGTGCCGCGATCCCGGGGTTCGAATGCCAGTAGGTCGCGCACCAGCCGCAGGACGTGCCGGCGCCCTTTGCGAGGAGGTACGAACCACTCCACGGCGCTGGTGGTGACCAGCAGCCCCACGCGGTCGTTGTTGCGAATGGCGGACATGGCGAGGGTCGCTGCCACCTCCACTACCACCTCCGACTTCAGCCGGCCGCGCGAGGCCCAGCGCTGCGAGCCGGAGAAGTCCACCACGAGCAGCACGGTGAGCTCCCGTTCCTCGTGGTAGCGCTTGAGGTAGGGCTCGCCCAGGCGTGCGGTGACGTTCCAGTCGATGGAACGGACGTCGTCGCCAGGAAGGTATTGGCGGACCTCGGCGAACTCGATCCCCTGCCCCTTGAAGACCGACTGGTACTCGCCGGAAAAGCGCGAGTTGACGAGCCCTCGGGTGCGCAGATCGATGCGGCGGACCTGCCGCAGGACCTCGCGCGAGGCGGGGATCGGATCACGGCGGAGCGGCTCGGGCGTGGGTCGACGGAGCATGCTCAGGGAGTCCGAGCCGCCGCCAGCACGCGCCGCACGATGTCGTCGGAGGTAATCTCCTCGGCCTCCGCCTCGTAGGTCACGATCACCCGGTGGCGCAGCACGTCGGGAGCAACCGCCTTCACGTCTTCCGGGATCACGTAGCTTCGCCCGCGCAGAAAGGCGTGAGCTCGTGCGCACATGGCCAGCGCAATCGTTGCCCGGGGCGAGGCCCCGAACTCGATCAGCGGCACCAGGTCCTTGAGGCCGAGCGACGCGGGGTCGCGCGTGGCGGCGACCAGGTCGATGATGTAGTCGCTGATCTTGTCGTCCAGGTAGAGCTGGGCGATCGCGCGCCGGGCTTTCAGTATCTCGGCGGGCGTGGCCACGACCTCCACCGGGATCGGCACACCGCCGGACATCCGGCGGAGGATCTCCTTCTCTTCCTCCCGTGAGGGATACCCGACCACCACCTTCAGCATGAAGCGGTCGACCTGCGCCTCCGGTAGCGGGTAGGTCCCCTCCTGCTCGATCGGGTTCTGGGTGGCGAGCACGAGGAAGGGCTCCGGCAGCGCGAAGGTGTCGCCGCCTACCGTGACCTGCCGCTCCTGCATCGCCTCCAGGAGTGCCGCCTGGACCTTCGCCGGCGCCCGGTTGATCTCGTCGGCCAGGACGATGTTGGCGAAGATTGGTCCGCGGTGCGGGACGAACTCGCCGGTCCGCACATTGTAGACAACCGTGCCGATCACGTCGGCCGGCAGCAGGTCCGGAGTGAACTGGATGCGGGAGAAGGTTGCGTCGATCGTCTCGGAGAGGGTCTTGACGGTGAGCGTCTTCGCCAGCCCCGGCACTCCCTCGAACAGCACGTGCCCACCGGTCAGGAGGCCGATCAGCAGCCGCTCGATCATGTACTCCTGACCGACCACCCGCTTGTGCACCTCCCCCACGATCCGCCGGGTCAGGGTATCGCCGGCAGGGGCAGACGGGACTTCGCGGTCAGCAGCAGTGCGTTCCATGGGTCCAGTGCTGGTGTAGCCTGACGCACTTCAGCGCGTGCGCCGGCAGCTTCTCGACAGCGACGTGCTCGCGGCGACGACACGGAGGACAGGATATCTCGGCGCGGAGGCGAGGCCTTACCTCGCACCGACCTCACCGATTCCCGCGCCTGCCACGACCCCTCGGCGGGGAGTCTGTCCGGGGCGCCTGGGTCTCCGTCGCCACCGGCTTCTGCTTCGGCCGCCCCCGGCGTGCGCCGCCCCGAGATTCGCGAGGTCCGCGAGGCCCGCGGGGCGGCGCTACCGGACGCTCGTCCTTGCTGCCGAGGGCCGCCATCTCCTCTGCCGTCAGGTAGCGCCACTTGCCCGGCGCCAGGCGGCCAATCTCGACCGGCCCGAAGCGCCGGCGGAAGAGCCGACGCACAGGATGCCCGACGGCCTCGAGCATCCTGCGCACCTCCCGTCGCTTCCCCTCCCGCATGACGACGGCCAGGCGGATCACCCCCGGCCGGACCTCGCTCCGCACCTCCACCGACTCGGCCCTGGCCGTACCGTCCTCCAACTCCACACCGGTAACCAGCTGCCGTAGTGCGGAGTCGGTGGGCAGCCCCTCGACGTCGGCCCAGTACTCCTTGGTGGTGCCGTACCGCGGGTGCAACAGGCGATTGGCCGCTATCCCGTCGTTGGTGAGCAGGAGGAGGCCCGAGCTGTCACGGTCGAGGCGCCCTACGTGGAAGAGGTGCCGGAGGTGTTCGGGGAGCAGGTCGTACACCGTCTTTCTCCCCTCCGGGTCCTCACGCGTGGTCACGTACCCCTTGGGCTTGTGGATCGCTACCCACTGCGTGCGCTGGGGCGCGACGACCTGCCCCTCGACCTCGACCACGTCGGCCGCGGGATCCACGCTCATCCCCAGCTCGGCGACCGCGCCATTCACCCGCACCTTGCCTGCGCGGATGAGCTCCTCGCTAGCTCTACGGGAGGCGACACCGGCGCGGGAGAGGTAAGCCTGTAGCCGGACCGTCTTACTGTCCATCCCCGTTGGCCCTCGCAAGAACGACGGGAAGATCCTCCGGACGCGGCAGATCGGCCAGCGACCGGAAGCCGAAGTGTGCGAGGAACGCGGGGGTCGTGCCATAAAGGAGCGGCCGCCCGAGCGTTTCCGCGCGGCCGACCACGTCGATGATCCCTCTCTCCTGCAGCGTGCGTAGTACCCCTCCGGATCCCACGCCCCGGATTTCCTCGATCTCCGCCCGCCCGACGGGCTGCCGATAAGCGATGATCGCCAGCGTTTCGAGGGCCGGCGTCGACAGCTTGGGCGACACGGGAACCGAATGGAACCGATCGAGGATGGACGCGAACTCGGGTCGGGTGAGCAGCTGGTAGCCTCCGGCGATCTCGTAGATGTCGAAGGCTCGCCCCTCGCGCTCGTACTCGGCCCGCAGCTCGGCGATGAGGCGCTCCACTACCTCCTCGTCGAACGCCGGGTCCGCACGGGCCAGTTCTTCAGCGCTCAGGGGCGCCTCGCTGGCAAACAGAACCGCTTCGATGATCCGGCTAGGCCGCATCGTCCGTAACCTTCGCTCGATACACCCAGAGCGCCTCGAAAGGAGCGCTCTGTCGTAGCCGCAGCAGACTGCGTCGACTCAGCTCCAGGCAGGCGAGCAGCGAGGCGACCGCATGCATGCGCGTACCCCAGGGCGCCACGAGGGTGGCGAATTCGATGCGCTCGCGCCGCCGCAGCGCGGCCAGGACGTGCTCCATCTTCTCCTCGATCCGTACCGGCCTCGCAGCGAAGGTGTAGCCGGGCTCCGGCTCCGCAAGCCTCTCCACCAGCGCGAGCACCGCTGCCCATACTTCGTCCCAGGTGACCTCGAGTGGCGCTTCGGCCAGCGAAGGTACTGCACGGGGCTCGGTGAACCCGCGAGGGAAGTGGCGCGCGCGCTCCCGCTCCGCCTGTTCAAGTCGATCCGCCGCCTCGCGGAAGTGCTCGTACTCCAGCAGCCGCCTCACCAGGTCGGCCCGTGGATCCTCCGCGTCTTCTTCCTCGTGACGCGGGAAGAGCATCTGCGCCTTGATCCGCACCAGGGTCGCCGCCATCTCCACGAACTCGCCCGCGCGGTCGAGCTCCAACCGATCCACCTCCCGGATGGCGGCGAGGAACTGGGCCGTGATGCGAGCGATGGGGATGTCGAAGATGTCGATGTCCTGCTTGCGGATGAGGTGCAGCAGGAGGTCCAGCGGCCCCTGGAAGCGGTCAAGGCCTACGACGAAGGGATCGACTTCGAGCTGTGCGGCGGCGGCAGCGGACGTCACACCAGCATTCCCTTGAACACCATCGCCGCACCGTACAGCCAGTTGAGGGGGACGAGCAGGAAGGTGAAGCCGGTCACCCAGAGCAGGAGCAGCACGATGACCGTCCCCCCCATGCCGATCTGCCGGTAGCGGTAGGCGAGACGCGTAGGCAGCAGGTAGGCGAAGACGTGCGAGCCGTCGAGCGGCGGGATCGGGACCAGGTTGAAGAGCATCAACACGAAGTTGATGTAGACCCCGTACTGCGCCATGGTCCGCAGGATCAGCCAGGTGGTCGTCAGGTCCGGCACCAGGCGCAGCAGCCACTCGCTCAGCGCCATCACCACCGTGAAGGCGATCGCCAGCAGGAAGTTCGACGCCACCCCGGCGAGCGACACGAGGATGTCTCCTCGCTTGTAATTGCGGAAGTTGCGCGGGTTGACCGGAACCGGTTTCGCCCAGCCGAAGATCAGCCCTCCCGGGGCCAGGGCGAGCAACACGGGGACCAGGATGCTTCCGATCGGGTCGATATGCGGGATCGGGTTCAGGGTGATCCGCCCCAGCATGTATGCCGTGGGGTCACCCTGCTGCCGCGCCACCCACCCGTGGGCCACCTCGTGGACCACGATCGAGAAAATCAGGACAGGTAGGAGAATGATCAGGTCTTGCATGGCGAGAAGCTAGCGCGGGCACGAAGGCATGTCAAAGCCGCCCTTCCGGGAAATCGTCACCCTCCCCGACTGCGCGCGTGCACGCCCGAAGGCGGCAATGCGTTGACATCTCTCCGCTCTACGTCTATTCTTAACGCTTGTGTCAGAAGATTGACGATTACCCTTTCGTTCCACCGGAGGCCTGTTTTGCCGAACGTCAAGTCCGCTGAGAAGCGGATGCGGACCAACAAGATCCGTGAGCAGCGGAACAAGGCAGCCCGCTCCCGGCTCCGCACCGCGATCAAGAAGGCCCGCCTGGCAGAGGGTGAGGGGGCCGAAGCCGCGTTCCTGCAGGCTAAGTCCCTGCTCGACCGCGCTGCCCGCAAGCGGCTCATTCACCCCAACAAGGCCGCGCGCCTCAAGTCGAAGCTCTCCCGCGTGGCGAGAGAGCGCGGCGTCAGCGTCTGAATCGACGCCGTTCAGCGGACGAAGCGCCCCGCCGGATCCCTCCGGCGGGGCGCTTTTCCTTGTTCACGATAGGCGCCTCGAGGGCGGGATCATCCCAGATCCACGCCGCACACGCCGCAGTACCAGGCGGCCGGATCGTTGGAGTAGCCGCACTCCGGGCACTTCAATCCGGGCTGCGGGCGGGTCTCGGCAGACGGCACGTCCTCCTCGGCGGGAGCGCGCGGCGCCGTGGCGGCGATCGCCCGATCGAGCTCCTGGAGGAATGCGTAGTCGTCGTCGCGATGCTCCGGGTCGAGCTCGTTGGCGAGCGCCTCCGCCTCCGCGGCAAAGGCCGTGATCTCCACCAGCTCATCGTCCGGCGCGGCGACGCCGCCGAAGGAGGCCTGGGGCGGATGCGCAGATCCCTCCCGGGATCCCTCCCCTCCCTCCGCCGAGTCCTCCTGCGGCGCGGGTACGACTACCTCTTCCAGGAGCGGCAGATCGGGATCCCACTCGGCCGCGGCGTCGGCAAACGAGGTAGGTTGCGGCGCCTCGGAGACCGGAGCATCCGCGTCCCACGCCGGCCCGTCCGCAGGCGTCGCCGCCGCAGGACCACCGTCCTCAACTGTAGCCTCGTCATCATGAGTGCCTACCGCGACCTGGCGGAGGAGGTCGTCCAGCGCGGCCATCTCGCGCTCCGTCTTCGCGCGCTCCTCGGCCGCGGCGGCAACTTCCGCTTCCAACCCCGGACGGCGCTCCTCCCAGTGCTCGTCGGAGAGCTCGCCGATCCTGTGCCGCAGACGCGCCTCCTCCAGCGCTTCGATCGCGGCATCATGTCGCTCGGCCGCAGCAAGGAGCCGTTCCTCGAGGCGCTCGCGATCGCTGGCCAGCGCCTCCGAGTGCGCGGCCAGCTCGGCCATCACCGCCGCCAGCCGCTGTTCGTAGTCCTCGCGGACGCGCCGGGCCACCTGGGCGGGAATATCACTGCCCACCTCGTCCAGTCGGGCAAGCCATTCCTGGAGTTGGGTCCGCCGCGCCAATAGCTCGGCCGTGGTCTCCGTTCCCGTCTGCTGCTGTTCGGAAGGAGTCATGCTCGTAAAAGGGAAAAGGCAATCAGGATGCGCCCTGCTCCCCGGCGAAGAGGTCGAAGCCGAGCTCCGGCGTTCGTGGCTCCTGCTCGGTGGCCGGCTCGGGCGGCGTCGCCGACTCGGGCCTGAAGAACGCCCTCCCGAAGGACCGGTCGTAAGCCGACCAATCGCCTTCCTCCACGCCAGAAAGGAGCTGACGGGCTGCGTTCAGCTTGGCATCGAGGTCGTCGGCGTAATGCAGCACCAGCGCTTCCAGCATCTGCGGGGTACGCGGGCTGTCCCACTCCGGTCGGCCCTGGTGGCTCGCGATGAGGTGCTGGAGAAGGAGCAACCGGTCGCGCGGGAGGTCACTTATAGTCTCGGCCTCGCGAGCGACCATTTGAATCCCGATCACGATGTGACCGAGCAGCCGTCCCTCGGTGGTGTACCCCGAAAGCGGCGGAGGTTTCAACTCCCGAACCTTGCCGATGTCGTGGAGCAACGCAGCCGTGACCAGCAGGTCACGGTCGAGCTCTACCCCCTGCTCGCGATAATGCTCGACCAGCTGCTCGCACGAGCCCGCGACGGACAGGGAATGTTCGAGCAGTCCCGCCAGGTAGCCGTGGTGATTCCGCTGCGCGGCGGGGTGTACCCGGAAGGCGCGGCCCAA
Source organism: Longimicrobiaceae bacterium (assembly GCA_036375715.1). Classification (NCBI taxonomy): domain Bacteria; kingdom Pseudomonadati; phylum Gemmatimonadota; class Longimicrobiia; order Longimicrobiales; family Longimicrobiaceae; species Longimicrobiaceae bacterium. The sequence continues at coordinate 86,098 of DASVBS010000065.1, forward strand.
TTCGGTCCCGCGACCCACACAGCGGTACAGGAGCTTTCGCAGGCCTCGGTCGCGCACCGAGGCGATGCGCGCATCGAGCTCGGCCTCCATCCGGGCCCTGGGCCGCGGCGAGGTGGGCAGCAACAGCTCGAAGTCGGAGGGCTCAGCCTCGAGCTCGTCGACAGAAAGCACCTTCAGCTGCAGCCGGTCCTGGAAGCTCCCTACCCTGCCACGGATGCCGACCACGTTGCCGGCCACGCAGGCGGCCTCCCATCGCTCGATCTCGTCCCAGACGAATGCGTCGATGGTGCCGGTGGCGTCGCCCAGCACGAGCCGCAGGTAAGGCTTGTTCGCACGCGACTCCGCCCGCCGGGCCTCGTGGACGATGAAGATGCCGACCACCTCGTCGCCGTCGCGAAGGTCGGCCACCCGCGTCCGGGGATGACCATCGCAGAACTCCCGCGGAGTGAGGCGCCTGGGGATCGGCACGCCCGCCTGCGCGGCGTCGCCGCTCATCGAGAAGGAAGGGTCCAGACCGTGACTCCGCCCACCAGCGTCCGCACCGCCCGCCCCCGCACGCGGCGGCCCGCGAAGGGGGTATTCCGGCTCAACGAGAGGAACTGCTCCGGGTCGATCGTCCACTCGAGGTCGGGGTCGATCAGGGTCACGTCGGCTGGAGACCCCGGCCGCAGGGTTCCCCCCGGCAGAGAGAAGGCACGGGCCGGCGCGCAGCTCATCCGCTCGACCAACGTCGGGAGGTCGATGAGGCGCGTGTGCACCAGCTCGGACATCGAGAGCCCCACCGCGGTCTCCAGCCCCACGATCCCGTTCGGCGCGTCCTCGAACGCCTGCTCCTTCTCGTCGTAGTGATGGGGGGCGTGGTCCGTGGCGATCACATCCAGCGTTCCATCCGCCACGCCTTGCCGCACCGCGTCACGATCCTCCGCCGAGCGAAGCGGCGGGTTCATCTTGGCGTTTGTGCGGTAGGATTCGATCGCCTCGTCCGTGAGGGTGAAGTGGTGCGGCGTAGCCTCCGCGGTCACCCGGACGCCTCGGGCGCGGGCTTCACGGATCATCCGCACTCCCTCGCGCGTCGAAACGTGCTGGATGTGCAGGCGCCCGCCCGTCAGCTCCGCCAGAAAGAGATCACGGGCGATCATGACGTCCTCAGCGGCGTTCGGGATGCCGGTCAGTCCCAGACGGGTAGCGATGATCCCCTCGTTCATCGAGCCGCCGTAGGAGAGATTCAGATCCTCCTCGTGCACGGAGACCGGCAGATCGAAGGACAGCGCGTACTCGAGGGCGAGGCGCATCACCCCGGCGTTCATCACCGGCCGGCCGTCGTCGGTGACGGTGACGGCGCCGGCCTCCTGCAGCTCGCCGAACTCGGCGAGCTGCTCGCCTTTCTGGCCCACGGTGATGGTCCCCGCCGGATAGACGCGGGCGCCGCCGGAACGCATCCCCGCCGCACGAACGAACCCCACAGCCGCCGGGTTGTCGATGGGAGGGCTGGTATTGGGCATGGCCACCACGGCGGTGAAACCGCCCGCCGCCGCCGCGCGCGCCCCGCTTCTGATCGTCTCCTTATGCTCGCCACCCGGCTCGCGCAGGTGTACGTGCACGTCGATGAGCCCGGGCGTGACCACGAGGCCGCGCGCGTCGATCCGCTCCGTGCCCTCCGGGGCGGTGAGATTTTCCCCGAGCTCGGCTACCTGGCCGTCGACCAGGAGCAGGTCCAACACCTGGTCGAGTCCCTGGGACGGGTCGACGACCCGACCACCGGTGATCAGGACCCGGCTCACAGCGCCACCTCGGTTTTCGCCGCCTCCGCCGCCTCGGGCTTTCCGCCGGCCAGCAGGTAGAGTACCGCCATGCGCACAGCCACTCCGTTGGTCACCTGTTGCAGGATCACCGAATGGGGCCCGTCGGCCACGGCCGAGTCGATCTCTACCCCGCGGTTCATCGGGCCGGGATGGAGGATCAGCAGCTGCCGCGGCGCGCGGGCGAGCCGCTCCTCGGTGATGCCGAACACCCGGTTGTACTCACGTAGCGAAGGGACGAATCCTGCCTGCATCCGTTCCAGCTGCAGCCGCAGCACGTTGAGCACGTCCGCCCACTCGATCGCCTCCTCCACCCGGCGGAACACGGTCACTCCCAGCTCCTCGATCCTGGCCGGCATCAGGGTGGCCGGACCGCAGACCGCCACCTCAGCGCCCACTGTACGCAGGCCGATGATGTTGGAGCGTGCCACGCGCGAGTGCAGGATGTCGCCGACGATGCACACCTTCACCCCCTCGAGCCGCCCGAGGTGGTCGCGGATGGTGAGCATGTCCAGCAGCGCCTGGGTGGGGTGCTCGTGCTTTCCGTCTCCGGCGTTCACCACGTTGGAGGCGATGCGCTCGCCCAGGAAGCGCGCCGCGCCCGAGGAGCTGTGGCGAATCACCACCATATCGATCCGCATCGCCTCGAGGTTGCGCGCGGTGTCCACCAGCGTCTCCCCTTTGGCCACCGAGGAGCCTCCGGCGGAGAAGTTCACCGTGTCCGCGGAGAGCCGCTTCTCGGCGAACTCGAAGGAGATGCGCGTGCGCGTCGAGTTCTCGAAGAAGGCGTTGACGATGGTCTTCCCACGCAGAACAGGGACCTTCTTGATCGGCCGCTCGGAGATCTCCTTGAACGGCTCCGCGGTGTCCAGGATCCCGATGATCTGCTCGCGGGTGAGCCCCTCCAGCCCTACGAGGTCCTTTCCGAGTGGGGGAAAGAGCGCCTGAGCCACCTAACTCCCTCCCTTCACCAGTTCAACACCCATCCGTCCGTCGACCTCCTTGACCAGCACTTCGACCCGGTCGCGCCCCTCGACCGTGTACCGCTTTCCAACGATGTCCGCATGAATCGGCAGCTCCCGTCCGCCGCGGTCGATCAGGACGCAAAGGAGGGTTCGGCGGGGTCGCCCGAAGTCGGCCAGCTCGTCGAGGGCGGCGCGCACGGTGCGACCGGTATAGAGTACGTCGTCGACGATGACGACGATCTTGTTGTCGATCCCTCCATCCGGGAGGCGCGTCTCCCCGACCACCGGCCGCGGCCCGATCGCCATGAGATCGTCGCGGTAGAGGGTGATGTCCAGACTGCCCGTGGCGATGGGAATGCCCTCCGTCCGTGCAATGTCGGCGGCGATCCACCGGGCGAGCTCCACGCCGCGGCGATGGATCCCCATCAGGACCAGGGAATCGAGATCGGCAACCTTCTCCACGACCTCGCGCGCCATGCGCGCGAGCACGCGCTCCAGGCTGCGCTCGTCGAGCAGGACCTGGCGTTCTTGTTCGCTCATGCCTTCCGCGGGTGGGGTGTCCGGTCAGCTCCGGTGCCGGAAGATAGGGGTTCGTAGCGGCTGCCGGGAGGGTCGACCTGCGCACTCGATCACTGTGTCGCTCCGCCGCGCCTTCGCGCCCGGAAGAATCGCCTCAGCTCCTCGCCGCATTCGGTCGCCAGCACGCCGCCGAGCAGCTCTACCCGGTGGTTCAGGCGCGGGTCCTGGACGATGTTCTCGAGCGATCCGCACATTCCCGCCTTGGGGTCGTAAGCACCGAAGACCACGCGTCGCAGGCGTGCGAGCACGATCGCTCCGGCGCACATTGCGCACGGCTCCAGGGTCACGTACAGGGTGAGCTCGCGCAGGCGGGCATCGCCCACCGCAGCCGCGGCGGCGCGGAGGGCGACCATCTCCGCGTGCCCCGTGGGATCGTGCGCCGCACGGATCCGGTTCCGGCTGCGCGTGACCTCGCCCTCCGGCCCCACCACGACAGCCCCCACAGGGACCTCGTCGTCGAGGGCGGCGGCGCGAGCCTCGGCCAGGGCTTCGCGCATCCAGCGGACGTCCTCCTCCGCGAAGGGGGACGAAGAAAAGGACCCCGGCTGCGCCGCCGGGGTCCCGACCGTGCCCTGATCGACCGGCTTCACCCCTTTACGCACCGATCGCCTGCGTGTGCTGGGCAGTGAAGCGCCGGAAGAGACCGACCACCCTGCCGAGGACCGCGAAGTCCTCGTACTCCTTCACCAGGATGGGGGCGTAGTCCGGGTTGGCGGGCTCGAGAACGACGTCCATGTTGCGGCGGAAGTAGCGCTTGACGGTGGCTTCCCCACCCAGGCGAGCGGCGATGATCTCGCCGTTCTGGACCTCGCCCTCCCGCACCGGCTCCACCAGCACCAGGTCTCCTTCGAGGATCCCCAGGCCCTCCATGCTGTCGCCGTGCACCTCCAGGAAGAACGCCTCGGCGGTGCCGGCGAGCTTCGGGTCCAGTGAGAACTCCGCGTCCACGTGGTCGCGCTGCAGGGCGGGTTGACCCGCCGCAATCTTTCCGTAGTAGGGGATGGTGATGGTGTCGGGTCGCTGCAGCTCCAGACCGACGATACGAACGCCCCGCGACCGCGAGGCTTCCCGCTCGATGTACCCCTTGTCCGCCAGAGACTGCAGATACTCCGAGACGGTCTTGGTGGACTTGATGCCGAAGCGCTTGCCGATTTCCCGGATGCTGGGCTGGTAGGTGTTCCGCTTCAGGTAGTCGATGAGGTAGTCGAGGATACGGCGCTCCATCTTGGACAGTGGCTCCGGCATATCCCCCTCCGATGAAGAAGAACCTGTGCGGAAAGGCGGGAAACCGCCGACGCCGGCCCCCATCCGTCGAAGTTAGACGGGGCATTCTGGGGTGTCAACGTTCTCCCTGACCAGGCACAGAGAGGGGTTTGCCGGGCCGATCTTCGGAAGTCTCAGCGGTCTCTCAGAGTCTCGATCGCGGCCTGGATACGGCGCTGCACCAGCTCCCGCCCCATCTGCACGATCACCGCGTCGATGCCGGGGCTGACGGCCGCGCCGGTCAATGCCAACCGCAGGGGGTGCACGATCTTGCCGAAACCCTCGCCGAGCCCCTCCGCGGCCTCCCGTAGCGCCTGCTCCACCGCCGCCGGTTCCCACGGCTCGACCTCGTTGAGGGCCGTGCGCGCCGCCTCCAGGCGCCGGATCGTGGGCTCCGGCTCCTTCCAGTGCTTCGCCACCGCCGCTTCTTCGTACTCGATCACCGGGGCCAGGTAGGCACGGGCCTGCGGCGCGAACCCGTCGAGCGTCCTCGCACGCGGCTTCAGCAGGTCGAGGAGCTCGGCGAACCACGTGCGCCGCTGGGCGATCTCCTCCTCGGTCGTGAGGCCGGCCTTCACCAGGCGCGGCGCCACCAGCGGCAGCAGCTCCTCACCCGAGAGACGGGAGATGTGCTGGCCGTTCATCCATTCGAGCTTCTCGGGGTCGAAGACCGCGCTCTTCTTGTTGACGCGCTCGAGGCTGAATCGCTGAACCAGCTCGTCCACCGTCATGATTTCCTGCTCGTCCCCTGGGTTCCAGCCGAGGAGAGCGAGGAAGTTGACCAGCGCCTGCGGCAGGAACCCGCGCTCCCGGTACTCCCCGACGGACGTCGCGCCGTGCCGCTTCGAGAGGCGCTTTCCATCCGGCCCCAGGATCATCGGCAGGTGCGCGAACCGCGGCACCGGCGCCGCCAGCGCCCGGTAGAGGAGGATCTGCTTCGGCGTGTTGGAGAGGTGGTCGTCGCCGCGGATCACGTGCGAGATCCGCATGGCGATATCGTCGGATACGACCGCGAGATTGTAGATCGGCGTGCCGTCGGTGCGCAGGATCACGAAGTCCTCGATGTCTTCATTGCGCCAGCGGGTGGGCCCGTGCACGAGGTCGTCCCACTCGGTCGACCCCTCGGGCACGCGGAAACGGACCGCGAACGGCTCTCCGGCGGCCATCCGCCGCTCGGACTCTTCGGGCGGCACCGCGAGGCAGGTACGCTCGTAGCGGTACTCCTCCCCGAGCGCCTCGCGCCGTGCTTGCAGCTGCTCGGGCGTGCAGAAACACCGATAGGCGTGACCCAACTCGAGCAGGCGATCCACTTCCCGCCGGTGTCGCTCGAATCCGTCCGCCTGGTGAAAGGGGCCCTCGTCCCAATCGAGGCCCAGCCATCGCATGCCGTCGAGGATGGCCTCGGTCATCTCGTCGCTGGATCGCTCCCGGTCTGTATCCTCGATCCGCAGAACGAAGACACCCCCGAGCTGGCGCGCCAGCAGCCAGTTGAACAGCGCCGTGCGCGCACCTCCGACGTGCAGATATCCGGTGGGGCTCGGGGCGAACCGAAACCTCGGGCGATCCGTCATGCTCCTTCTCTCCAGACTCCTCTTCAACCCATCCAGCGGCGGCGATATCCCGCACAAGCGGTGGGCGCGGGAAAGCTCACGATCTTATCGGCCCGCCGCGGCGGGCGCCAGCGCCGCGCTCGCCAGGGCGGCCGCCTCGCTGAGCGAGCGGGGGCGATGCGAGAGCACAGCATCGGCCCGGCGGGTCAGCAGGCGAATGTCGCGCGGTCGCGCAGTATCTTGATCGCGCGGGCTGCGTGCTGCGCGCAGCCGCTGCGTGGACAGGCCATACGCGCTCGCGACGAGCGCTCCGATGGCATAGCGGCTGAGCGACTCCGGCCCGGCCAGGTGCCAGACGCCTGAGCGGTCCAGGGCCGGCAACTGGCAGATCTCGACGATCTGCGTCGCGAGGTCTTCCCGCAAAATCGGCGTACGGATCTCGTCCACGAAGAGGGTTACCGCGGTCTCCCCTCTCAGGCCCGCGGCCACCCAGGCGGTGCGGGGGTCGGGCGGGTCGAACGAGGTGATGAGCGAGGCCCTCACCACCGCGGCGGTCGGCGCCCGCTGGCGCACGTAGCGCTCGGCCTGTGTCTTCCAGCGGCCGTACTCGTGCACCGGGGAGGGCTCCGCGTCCTCGCCATACGGGCCGCTCTCCCCGTCGAACACCAGATCGGTGCTCATGTGCAGGAGGTCGGCGCCGACCGCAATCGTGGCGTCGACGACGTTGCGGGTGGCGAGCCAGATGTCGCGCTCTCCGTCCTCCGTGCCGTAGGCGGTGTGGATCACCAGGTCCGGGTGGAGCTGCGACCAGAGGGCTGCGACTCCTTCGGCATCGGCGAGATCACAGGGATGGCGGATTCCGCGCGGCGCGGGCGTCCTTCGCTCCGTGACGTGGCATTCCCAGTCATCCGGGGCAGCGGCCACTACTGCCTGGCCCAGGTAACCCGCCCCACCCGTCACGATCACTCGGCGCATACCCTTTTTCGTGGGTGTTTCGGGCCTGCGCGTGGTTGTTGTCGCGCCCGCCAAAGAGTAAAATTCAAGGTTTCTTTCCGCGATCGTGCGATCTCGCGTGACGCGGGGTCAAACGCACCATCGACACGAGCAACGGCGGATCGTGGACAGCACGCACGCGAAAGCCGACATGGTACGCACGCCCGAGGCCCCTACCGGCGGCCCGGGGCAGGATTTTCTCCGCAACATCGTGGCGGAGGACCTCCGGAGCGGCAAGCACGACTTCATCGTGACCCGCTTTCCCCCGGAACCGAACGGGTACCTGCACATCGGTCACGCCACGTCGATCGTGCTGAACTTTGGCATCGCGGCGGAGACCGGCGGCCGCTGCCACCTCCGCTTCGACGATACCAACCCGGAAACCGAGGACATGATCTACGTCGAGTCAGCGATCGACCTGATCCGCTGGCTCGGCTACGACTGGGGAGAGCACCTCTATTTCGCCTCGGACTACTTCGAGCGGATGTACGCCTTCGCCGAGCATCTCATTCGCGAGGGCAAGGCGTACGTCGACTCGCTATCCGAAGAGGAGATCCGCGAGTACCGGGGAACCGTGACGGAGCCCGGACGGCCCAGCCCGTACCGCGATCGGACCGTCGAGGAGAACCTCGACCTCTTCCGCCGGATGCGGGATGGCGAGTTCCCGGATGGAGCGCACGTGCTGCGGGCGCGCCTGGACATGAGCTCCCCCAACATGCTGCTCCGCGATCCCATCCTTTATCGCATCCGCCACGCGGCGCATTACCGGACGGGCGACCGGTGGTGCGTGTACCCGATGTACGACTTCGCCCACCCCATCGAGGACGCCATCGAGTCGATCACCCATTCTTTTTGCACGCTCGAGTTCGAGAACAACCGTCCGCTGTACGACTGGGTGGTAGACAACATCCCCCGCGGTGGGCCGGTTGGAATCCCGGAGAACTCCCGCCCCCGGCAGTACGAGTTCGCGCGGCGGAATTTCGAGTACACCATCACCAGCAAGCGCAAGCTGCTGCAGCTCGTGCGGGAGGGGAAGGTGAGCGGATGGGACGATCCGCGCATGCCCACCCTCGCCGGGCTGCGGCGGAGGGGGTTCACCCCCGAGTCGATCCGCAACTTCTGCGAGACGATCGGAGTGGCGCGGACTGCCAACCGGGTGGATATCGGCAAGCTGGAGTTCGCCATCCGCGACGACCTGAACACCAAGGCACCGCGTGTGCTCTGCGTGCTGGACCCGCTGCGGGTGGTACTCACCAACTTCCCGGAGGGTGAAGTGGAGCATCTGGACGCTCCCTACTTCCCCCACGACGTCGGTCGCGAAGGGTCCCGGAAGCTTCCCTTCTCCCGAGTCCTCTACATCGACCGCGAGGATTTCCGGGAAGATCCTCCGAAGGGTTACTACCGTCTCTCCCCGGGCGCCGAGGTGCGGCTGCGCTACGCCTATATCATTCGCTGCGACGAGGTGGTGCACGACGAGAGCGGGAGGGTCGTGGAGCTCCGCTGCTCCTATGATCCGCAGACGCGCGGAGGGAAGGCCCGGGAAGGAAAGACGGTCAAGGGGACGATCCAGTGGGTCTCCGCGGAGCACGCCCTCCCCTGCGAGGTGCGCCTCTACGATCGTCTCTTCACCATTCCCGATCCGGACGAAGCGGAGGGCGACTTCACCGACTATCTCAATCCCAACTCGCTGGTCGTGGTGGACCGGGCGATGATCGAGCCGAGTGTGCGCGATGATCCTCCCGGTTCACACTACCAGTTCGAGCGGCTCGGCTACTTCTGCAGCGACCTGCACGATAGCGCGCCCGACCACCTCGTCTTCAATCGCACGGTGACGCTACGCGACACCTGGGCGAAGGCGCGCGCGGAGCACGAGCGGGCGGCAGCAGCGGCGGAGACCACGCCGGCGACGACGAGGCCTCGGCGGAAGGAAGAGAAGACCAGAGAGGGAAAGGCCAAGACGGCCGAGAAGGCCCCCGCCCGGACCCAGCCGCGGGCCGGCAGCGCCGAGCCAGCACGCGACCCGCGCCTGGTAGAGCGCAGGAAGCAGTACCGGGAGGACTACGGCCTGTCCGCGGAGGACGCGGAGATCCTGACGCGCGACGGAGCCACGGCGGCGCTCTTCGACGAGGCGATCGCGACCGGCGTGGACGCGCGGGCGGTGGCCAACTGGATCATTCACGAGTTGCCGCGGGAGGCGCAGGGGAGGGCCGTTGCGGAGCTACCCATCACCGGCGAGAGCCTGGCCGAGCTGGTGGAGCTGGTGGAGACGGGCACGATCTCCAGCAGCGGAGGCCGGGAAGTGCTCGCTCGGCTGGTGCATGGCGAGGGTTCCGCATCCGCCATCGTGGACGAACTGGGCCTGCGGCAGATCAGCGACCGCGGTCAGCTCGAGCCGCTGGTGATCGCCGTCCTTGCGGAGTTCCCTGACAAGGTAGAGGAGTATCGCGCGGGCAAGACGGGTCTGATGGGGTTCTTCATCGGCCAGGTCATGCGGCGCTCCGGCGGCCGGGCGAATCCGGAGGTGGTGAGAGAGGTGGTAGCGGAGAAGACTGGGTGAGTGGTTGGCGCTTTGGGTTATCCGTTATCCGTTATCCGGTATCCGTTGTCCGTTGACCGCTATCAGCTTTCAGCTATAGGTCGGGCCCGAGGGGCCGGCTCCGAGATCGGGGCCTGGCCCTTCGCACCTTAGCCAACCGGCTGAGCACCGTGAGTACGCGGTCACGGCTCGCCATCCGTGATTTCTTCCGCCGCCGCGAGAATCGCCTCCCGATTTCCAGCGGCGAGCGCTGCGGAAATTTCGGCTTCCGGCAGTCCGGCGATCCTCCCCAGGATGGTGAGAGCGGGGCCGGCGTGGCCAAGGTGGTTCCAGCGCGCCATCTCCAGGAGCGCGGGGAGGGAGCGCTGGCGGAGTATCGAGATCAGCTCCGGATCGCGGTTCGTGGTGAGCTGCGCCAGGGCGAAGGACGCCTTGTTGCGATCCGTCCAGACGGGGGATTGCAGCATAGCGAGGAAGGCTTCGTACGGCACCTCGATGCCCAGCTCGGGGCGTCGCTGCGCGAGCAGCGCAATGAGCGCGAGCACCCTCGCCGCATTGTTCCGCACGGTTTCATCCTGATCGTGCAGCGCGTCGCTGAGGTCGGAAACGACTGCAGCCTTGTCCGGTGCATAACCGAGAACCTGGGCGGCGAGGGCGCGCTGCTCGGGATGGGCGGAGTTGTGCAGCACGTTTCGTAGCTCGCTGGCGAACTCCGCGGCGAGATCGACGAAGCGGCGCTGCACCGCCCCGGCAGCCGGCCAGTGCATGATCGCGTGACCCGCGGTGTCGGTTTCGGCGAAGTCGCCGTGAGCGACGGCATCCGCGAAGGCGACTGCGAACGCCTCCCCCGCAGCCACCACCTCGTCCGGCAGGCGAATGTCACTCGTCGGCGCCGGCGCGAAGCGAAACGTGGGCGCGCCCTCCTCCTCGATTCCTACATAGACCAGCAAGCCTCGGGAATCGGCACAACAGACCGCATTGAAGCGCGCGCTCCGCACCCCCGCAATGCTCTCGACCCGCGCGATCGCCGCAGCTCTGGCTGCGGAATCAGGAATCGGAGCACCCGGAGCGATCGCCAGCGCCCGCCGGACAACGACCTCCGAAACCGTACTCAGGCCGTACAGATCCACCACCGCCACCGGGATGGTGTCGAGTCGCACGTCCTGCGCGTGCAGAGCGGGGCAAACTCCCCAGAGCAGGGCGAGCAGGGCGGCGGTGGTGGAGAGATGGTGGCGGGGGGCCATGATTGTTGGGGGTTATCCGTTATCCGCTATCCGTTATCCGTTGTACGGTGTCCGTCATCCGTCGGGACGAGTCATCCGTTATGCAGCCTCACCGCCAGGGGATCTGCTTGGCTGGAGGCCGGGGAACCGCCAGGTGCTAACTGATAACTGCAACTGAATAGCGGATCGCTGATAACGGATAGCGGATAACGTCCAACGGATAACCGCCGTTCACAGCCTGTACGACTCCACCAGCCTCTTCTCCGCCTCGCCCACCAGATTCACCTCCAGATCGATGTACCCCTCCAGACCGCTGCCGGCGAGCTTCTCCCGGAAGAGCTGATCGAGCTGGAAGATTCCAGCGGAGTTGGAAAGGTCGATACGCACCAGCACGGGGCGGTCGGAGCCGTTCTCGATGTGCACCGCCTCGATGGCGGCGGCGGAAATCGAGTGAATGCTCATCGAGCCGGCCGTAAAGGGAATTCGGGAGCGGCCTTTGGCCATGTCCAGCGCGTCCGCCACGCGCACAATGCCGGCTTCGAGGGTGAGCGGCCTCCCGCCGGAGCGGTGGGCGATGATCGCGTGCAGCACTTCGCTGCGGATGATCGTGGCGGTCGGCCCGTCGTAGAGATCCGCCAGGAGCTCCCGCACCTTCGGCTCCGCAATGAACAGGGAGAAGGCCTCGTGATCGCTGCGGTGGACCGACATTCCCACATCATGCAGCAGGGCGGCCAGCACTACCACCACTTCCGCGTCGTCGCGCGACAGACCGTAGTTGCGGATCACCCCTGCCTCCACTCCGTGATCGGCGAGGAGGCGGTAGAGCTTGTCCGCGATGTTCATCACGATCTTCACATGGACCGGACCGTGGTCCGTCATTCCCAACCGTTCGACCGCGTTGACGTTCGCCGCCAGCCATAGGGCATAGAGGTCGTCGTCGCTGTTCACCCGCTCGATGATATGCCGCAACTTCGGGTTCCCGCGCCCTGGCACGTTGAAGACGACCCGCTGCGCGAACCGCCCCTCCACAGTGCGGTCAAAGCCCGCATCCCCTCTATCTTCACTCATCGCTTTGCTCGGTCTGTTGAACGAAATCAGGTAAAGACGAACGCCATTACGATTTCGAGGACGATCAGGAAAACAATAGCCGCTTCCAGCCACTCGGCCCGGGTCGCCATCGCCTCGTCATACAGGGCGGTGTAGGTGTCGCGGATCAGGGCCAGCTTGCGATCGATCGACTCCGCCCAGTAGCGCACGCGGAAGAGCTCGAGGGCACTCGAGTAGACTCTCGCCAGATAGACGTCCTCGGTGACCTTCAAGGCGTTGTCGACCTTTTCGGTGATCTCGGTCACCTCAGCCACCAGCGCACGCATCTGGTTTGCCGCGCGGGAATAACGGCGGCTGAACAGCGCGTTGGCAGTCCGCACTTCGGCGGCCTGGCGGTAGGTATCCGGCAGCTCGGAGTCGAGCAGCGCGTCGTAATAGCGAAGCTCCAGAAGCTGAGCGTTGGCCACTTCGAGCAGGTCGGCAATGTCGTCGTCCTCCGACGGTTCGAGGACGAACGCCCGATCCCACGTCAGGATCACCAGGTCGTCGCGGTAATAGGAGTGCGTGTAGCGGAACACGTCGCGCCTGGCCGCCGGCCCCAGCGGTTTGGGTTCCTGCGTCAGCAGCGGGATCAGATCGACACGCTGCATCAGCTCCTCGGCGGTAGTCGCCGGCTCCAGCGAGCGCACGGTCACGACGCAGTAGTCCTCCTCCATGTAGCTGCTGAGCGGCGACTCGAGAGCCGGCGCGAGCACCGTGAGCAGGCGCTCCAGGCCCGTGCGCCAGAAGGGAAGGAGCGCGGCCTCCCGCTCGGCCTCGCGCGCAAAACGCTCGAACCCTGGCCACTCCATCGCGCCCGGCATCACCACCTCCAGCGAGAGTGAGATCGCGCCGAAGCCGTAGATGCGGGCCGACGCCCGCGTGAGCGCGCGTACCCCTCCCACATCCAGCGGAGGAGCAACCAGATCCGTCACCACCGGTGGATCACCGAAGGCTATGGATTTCGGCGCCACACGTTGTAGCCGGATCCGGGCCACCGGCTGCTGCTGAACCAGCAGCGACTCGACCGCGACCAGGTCGATCTCCTCCGCCACGTCGTAGATGCGGAAGACCTCCACGGTGGCCCGACCCACGGTGAGCGCGCTCCCGTCGGTCACCGACCCGCTGAACGTCATGCCGCGCCTACCTCACGCACACCCAGTTCCGCCTCCTGCGCCACCCTCCGCCCCTCCTGTACGTCCACCAGGGCCAACAGCAAGCCACCCACCACGAAAAAGAGGATCACGGAGAGGATCGCATTGCGGCTCGACCCGGTGACGGCCAGGCTCACCGCGAAGAAGAGGGGTCCGAAGATGCCCGCGAACTTCTCGAACACGCTGAAGAACCCGAAGAACTCACCCGACCGGTGCGGCGGTACCATGCTGGCGAAGAGCGAGCGGCTGAGGGCCTGAGTTCCTCCCTGCACCATACCGACCAGTCCTGCCAGCACGAAGAAGTGCAGCGCGTTGGTCATGAAATAGCCGAGGATGCTGATCGCCGTGTAGGCTGCGAGACCCGTGAAGATGGCCGGCTTGGTGCCGATGCGACCGGCGAGCATGCCGAAGAGAAAGGCAAAGGGGATTCCAACGAACTGCACGATCAGGATGGCCGCGATCAGAGCGTTCTGACCGATCCCCAGGTCGGTCCCGTAAGCGGTGGCCATCTTGATGATGGTCTGAATCCCGTCGTTGTAGACCAGAAAGGCCAGCAGCATCAGGAAGGCCTGTCGATAGCCTCGTAGTGCCCGCAGTGTCTCCCAGAGGCGTATGAAGGCGCCCCGCACCGGCTGCGTGCGCGGCGTCTCGTCGGGCTCGAGGGTTCGCGGGGGATTGGCCACCCGCCGAAAGAGTGGGACGGAGAAGAGCACCCACCACGCCGCCACCGAGAGCAGGGCCAGCCGCGTCGGCAGGGTCGAGTCCGCGGAGCTCAGCCCGAAGGCTCCCGGGAACAGGATCCAGGCCAGGTTGAGCGCCAGCAGGGTTCCGCCTCCAGCGTACCCCAGCCCGTAGCCCGCAGTGGAGACGCGGTCGATCTCGTTTTCGGAGGCGACGTGGGGAAGTAGCGACTCGTAGAAGACCATGCTCCCCGCGGCGCCAACGAGGGCGGCCACGAAGAGCCAGAAGCCCAGCCAGACGTGGCCCTGGCGAAGGAAGAACATGGCAGCCACCGCCGAGGCCCCCAGACCCATGAAGAGACCCAGCAGTCGCTTGTGCGCGGCCGTGTAGTCGGCGAGGGCACCCAACACGGGAGAGAGCACGGCGATCAGCCCCATGGCGACACTGTTCGCCGCCGCGATGTAGCCGGTGGACACCTCGTCGGGAAGGTCACGCGCCACCACGAGCTTGTAGAAGATCGGGAAGACGGCGACCATGATGGTCGTCTGCACGGACGAGACTGCCCAATCGTACATTGCCCAGGCGCGCAGCTCCGGCCGGTCGAGCCCGAGGCGGGCGAGGACGGCGCGAGGCTTCGCGGGCTGCGGGTCGTCGATCATCGAGCGGATACGAGTGGAGGGAGGTGGTCTGTCAGAAGGCGTGGAATATACTTGCGGTGTGCGGTGCAGCCAGATCGCAGGGCGTTGCCCCGCCCAGCCGCCGGTGGTATGGTCATCCGCTGAACCCTGCAACCACTATCGATCCCCGACCATGACTGCCCTGTATCACGCGCATTCGGGAGTTCGCTACCTCGTGCTGTTGATGGCCCTCGTGGTGATCGTGCTCGCTGCGCACGGGCTCGCTACCCGGCGCGCTGCCACCAGGGCTGACCGAATCACGATGTCCGTCTTCACAGGCGTGCTCGATTTGCAGGTCCTGCTGGGGCTCGGCCTCATCGTTGCCGGGATCTTTTATGGGGCGCTGATGGGTCACCTGATGATGATGATCCTCGCCGTCGTGGCCGCCCACGCCGCCGGTTCTATGGCTCGTAAGACGACTGAACACCGCCGCGCCCACCTCCTGCGACTCGCGGGCGTGGGGCTGGCGATCCTGCTGATCATCGGTGGGGTGATGGCCATCGGCCGGTCCCCCCTGGAGTCGAACATCCCGGCCAGCACGCAGTGATCGGGATCAGGCTCGGCCGAAGGCCCGGCGGACCGAAGGGCTGGCCAGGTATCCCAGCGTGGCCAGCTCGATCAGGATCTCGAAGATCGGAACGGTGGGGATCTCGGGTGTGATCCAGGCGCGCGCACATGAGGAGATCAACAACAGCACGAGCAGGACGATCATCGTCGACCAGGTCCAGGCGGCCAGGCTCACCAGTCGTACGGCGACGTAGAGGGAAAGCGGACCGATAGCCAGCACGCCGAGCCACACGCGCCAGCCGATATCTGGACGGGCGAGCGCGAGATAGATCCCGCCGAGCAGGGATCCGGCCCCCAGCAGACCGAGGATGGTGCCGAGAACGACGACGCCCAGCGGGGCACGCCGCAGGGCCTGCTCCCACGCGGCGATTCTTCCTCTCCAGCGTTTCACGGCCGTTCCGGTTCGAGGCTGGTGGGCACGAGGGGGGCGATCATGAGCGCTTCTCGCCACGGGCGTCCGCACCAGCCGTGCCGTCGGCGGACCGACCGCGGATCACCGTGCTGCGCGAGTTGACGGACATTCCTGCCGCGAGCCACAATGGGCGGGATCGCCCTCCCGCATCCGAGCCGATGAACCTGAACGATCTGCTGACGCGACCCGCGGCCAGGCGCGCGCGAGCGCTCATTCGTCAACTCGAAGAGGAGACCTTCGCGGAGCAGCTCCGGATCGTCACGATCCCGGCTCCCTCGCTCCACGAAGGCCAGCGGGCCGAGTTCGTCCGTAAGCGCTTTGATGCGTTACGCCTGTGCCGCCCGCACGTCGACGAGGTCGGTAACGTCCTCGCCGGGTTGCCGGGAGCGAGCCAACCGGAACTGGCTCCGGTGGTCCTGTCGGCGCATCTCGACACCGTCTTCGGACCCGAGACTTACCTGATCCCCCGCCACGTTGGAAACCGGGTCTATGCTCCCGGCGTGACGGACAACGCGCGCGGGGTGGCGGCGCTCCTCACCGTGGCGCGCGTCCTGGTGGAGAGCGGGATGCGGACGCGGGCTCCGATCTGGTTCGCGGGGACGGTCGGGGAGGAGGGGATCGGCGATCTGCGCGGCGCGAAGCACCTCTTCCGGCCCGGTGGAAACCTGGCCCGCCCCTCCGCGTTCATCGCGTTGGACGGATCGGGGATCCGCCGCATCGTGCACCGGGCCATCGGGGCGCGGCGGCTGAGGGTGGAGATCACCGGCCCGGGCGGCCATTCCTGGTCCGACTGGGGCGCACCGAATCCCCTGCACGCCCTCGGCCGCGGAATCGATCGGATCCTGCGCCTGCACGGCCCCGCGCGATCAAAGGTGACGCTGACCGTCGCGCGGGCTGGCGGGGGCACCACCGTCAACGCGATTCCGGCGACCGCCTGGCTCGAGCTGGATCTCCGTGGGGAGGCCAGTGAGGCCGTCGCCGAGCTCGAGAAGGCGTGTCGCCGGACTTTCCAGGAAGTGGTCGATGGGGAGAACCGCGAGCGGCGGGCCGGATCGGAGGCCTTGAAGCTGACTGTCCGCGTGATCGGAGATCGCCCTTCCGGTCAGATCCCCGAGACGGCGCCGCTGGTGAGCGCCGCGGTGGCGGCAACCCGCATGGTGGGTGCCCGACCGGAGCTGGTGGCCTCCTCGACCGACGCGAACGTGCCGCTGTCTCTGGGAATCCCCGCCGTGGCCCTGGGCGCGGGGGGAGAGTCCGGCGGCATCCACACCACCGAGGAGTGGTTCTGCAACCGGGAGGGTGTGCTCGGACTGGAGAGGGCCCTGCTGACCGTGCTCTGCGCAGCGGGAGTGGAGTGAGCCGGCGCCAGGGTCGGCGCCGGCTTCCCGATCATGCCTCGAGCTTGACGATCGAGTGATCCCCGACGTCCACCCGCCCCTTCACCCCCACCAGCTCGACCTCGTTGCCCACGAGGGAATCGTGCAGGTTGCAGTCGACGAGACGGGAGTTCTTGCCGATGATGGTGTCACGCAGGCGGGAGCCTCGCAGCCGACTCCCCTTCCCCACCGTCACGTTGGGCCCGATCTCCACATCGTCCAGCTCCACCCCGTCAGCGACGTAGACCGGGTCGTGGACGACCACGCCCGGCCGCTCCGGCGGTCGCGCCGCGCGACGCGTCGACAGGACGTGGCGATTGGTCTCCAGCAGCGTTTCCGGTTTCCCGGCATCGTACCACCCCTCCACGGGGATCGTGCGGATCTTGGCCCCGCGGTCGATCATGTACTGGAAAGCATCGGTCAGGTAGTACTCACCGCTCGGCCCCGGGGGAGAATTCAGGGTGTGGTCGATCCCCTCGAAGAGCAGCTTCCAGTCGCGGATGTAGTAGAGGCCGATATTGGCGAGACGGGAGATCGGCTCCGACGGCTTCTCGATGATCTGCCGCATGTTGCCTTCCTCGTCCGTCACCACCACGCCAAACCGCTGGTAGTCCTCCACCTCCTTCACCCAGATCACGCCCGCCACGTCGTCCGGCAGGCGCTTGACGACGCTGAGATCCGCATCGAAAAGCGTGTCGACGAAGATGATCAGCAGATCCTCGTCGATGTACGGCCGGGCGAGCTGCACCGCGCCGGCAGTTCCATTCTGCACAGGCTGCTCGACGTAGTGCACCCGGAAGTCAGGGTACTCCTCGGCCATGTACTCCTCGACCCGCTCCTTGAGGTGGCCGGTGATGAACACCGCCTCGTGGACGCCGAGCTCCCGCAGGTCGTCGAGGATGTAGCTCATGACGGGCTTGTCCGCGACGCGAAGCAGCGGTTTGGGCGTCACGTGCGTGTGCGGCCGTAGCCTCGTTCCCTTCCCCGCCAGAGGAATGACGACTTTCACGGTCTCTCCTTGCCTCTCGATGCCAACGGTTGGGTCCAAGCGGGCTCGGGGCTCGGTCCACCCCGGCGCGCGCGGAAGATAGGCTTGCCTGGTTTTGGCGTCAAAGCAGGTCCCGGGCCGCGGAGACAGGACCCGACCTTAGACCACCGAGGAGCGCAGAAGGGAGAATCGACGGCCGCGCCTGAATCCGGAAGAAGCCGCGCTTTGCAGTTGCCGCCGCCCGCAGCGGCTCGAGCGCCTCACCCGCCTCGACGGCCAGATCGGCTTCGACAATCTGCGCCCCCGAGGCGATGGCACGCCGGTAGCCGGCGACAAAGCCGTCACGATCGATCTTCCCCGCCAGGTACGCACGGTCGACCGTGCGTGAGGTGCCGAGCACGCCGAGCGCGCCTCTGGCCGCAAGCCGCTGGAAGATATCGGGCTCGGACGGCTCGGTATGCGTCACGAAGCCCACCACGTTCCGCCACGGCACCCCGGTGGCCTCGAACCGTTCGACCGCTGCTGCGTCCGGCAGGAAGACCTGCATCAGGATGTCGGGGTCAAACTCGTACAGGCGCCGAGCGTCGTCGAAACTGTAGGCCATGACGATCGCCCACGCGTGCGCCTGCTGGCGCTGCACGGCGCGGGCACGCTCGAGGATGTCGACGCCCTTGTCGTCGAGCAGCAGCACGGTCCGCCCCTTCGCCCACGCGAGCGCCTCATCGAGCGTGGGAATGTGGTACGGCGTGACGGTGCCATCAGGATCCTTGAGCCGTAGTTGCTGGAGCTCCGCCCACGTGTGGTCAGCCACGCGGCCGTGCCCCGTACTCGTGCGCTCGAGCGTCGGATCGTGAAAGAGCACGAGCACGCCGTCACGCGTCCACCGCGGATCGACCTCTAGCGCCGCCCACGTGTGTCTGAGCGTATTCTCGAACGTTTCCAGCGCGTTCTCCGGAAAGCCCGGCCGAGCACCGCCGCGATGTGCGTGCAGCAGCGGTGGACCGTCGGGCTGGTAGCGATACAGCGCCCGCAGGTCGTCGACGGTTTCAAGCGCGAAAACGTGTAGATCGACCGCACGCACCTGCGCGGTCCTGGGGTGAGCCGCCGTCAGCGCCGCCGCGAGGACGGCCAGGGCCGCGGCCGCTGCCGCGGCGGACAGGACGACGAACGTCGTGCGCCTCATGGCCGTCCCCTCAGCGGTACATACGCCCTTCGAGCCGGGGCGGTTCGTCCTGCGGAGGTGGCTCGACGTGTGCCTCGCGCATCCACGCCTCGATCTGCGCGACGACGTCCGGATGATCGGCGGCCACGTCGGTCGTTTCGCCTGGATCGCGTTCGATATCGTAGAGCTGCAGTGGCGCGCCGGGCCCCGGCCGGATCGCTTTCCATGGTCCGCTCCTCACGGCCTGCCGCAGCGTGGTTTCGGCAAGATACCGGACGCTGGTCCAGTCGATATCCGCGTCTTCCCAGTAGAGGTAGTCATGCGATTCGGGCGCGCGTCCGGCGGCTTCGGCACCAACTAGCACCGGAACGAGCGACAGCCCGTCAATGTTCGCCGGCACGTGTTCCGATGCGCCGGTAAGCTCGGCGATCGTCGGTAGCAGGTCCGGAAAATACGTCAGATGATCCGTCGTCGCGGGCTTGATCCGCCCCGGCCAGCGCACGATGAACGGCACGCGCAGGCCGCCCTCCCACAGCGTCGTCTTGCCGCCACGCAGGATCCCGTTCGTTTGCAGCGGCTCACGGTTGAGCGTCGTCAGGCCGCCGTTGTCGGAGGCAAACAGGATAATCGTGCGATCGGCAATGCCGAGCTCGTCGACGAGCGCCACGATCTCGCCGACGTGCCGGTCGACGATCGACGTGAACGCCGCGGCGGCCTTCGCCTCGAGCGGCCAGGGGCGATCGACGTAAAGCTGCCAGGCCGGATCGTCTTCCGGCACCTCCCACCGCGAGTGCGGCGGTGTCCATGCGCCGTAGGCGAAGAACGGCCGGTCGCGGTGCGCGCGAATGAACTCCTTCATGCGCTCGACGATGAGCGCGTGGGCGAACTGATAGCGCTCCCCGGACGGCGACTGCGGCGGTATCGGGCCGACGCCACGCCCTTCGCCGAAGGAACCGTCGTAGAAGCCACGATTGGCCGGCAGCTCGACACGCTCACTGTTCCGGTACAGGAAGGCGGGGAAGTGCTCGTGCGCGTGAATCTGGTGGTAGAAGCCGAAAAACTCGTCGAATCCCTGCCGCTCGGGCACCCCCGGCGTACCGATCTCACCCAGGCCCCACTTTCCGAAACCTCCGGTGGCATAGCCTGCTGCCTTGAGAACCTCGGCCAGCGTGACATCCTCGTCGCGCAGCGAGACACCGCCCGTATTCGACCGCACCGGCGTGTGGCCCATGTGCAGGCCGGTCATCAGCGTGCTGCGCGACGGCCCGCAAACCGTGTTGCCGGCATACGCACGGGTGAACCGCAGGCCTTCGGCCGCAAGCTGATCGAGCGACGGCGTCGAGATGGCGGTGCCCCCATACGCACCGAGATCGGCCGAACCGAGATCGTCGGCCAGGATGAGAATGATGTTGGGCGGCAGCGCTGCCTGGCGCAGCGCCTCCGGACGCGACTCCGACGAAAATCCGGAGCAGGCCGTAGTCGCCCCGGCGGTCAGGACCGCGGTAACGACGGACGCGAACAAGCGGCAGAATCGGGTCACGGTCGCCTCCAAGGAACGCCTGGCGCGCGTCAGCCCCGAACGATCGGCACGAACTGCACCGGGATCGACAGCGGCTGATCTGTGAAGGCCAGCTGGCGCGCCGCCTCGCGTACGGTGCACCAAAGCAACAATCCCGGCAAGTACTGCGGGCGGATTGTATCTTGCGGCGCGGCTCGCTCGGTCGGAGAAGCACAACGCGAACGAATCTCCCGCGCCCGCACCGATGCCGAAGAGCAAGAGGATCCATTTCGACCCGATCGAATCCCTCCGATCCGCACTGCCGGACCGGATCCCAGTCATGCCGATCACCAGCACCGTGATCTTTCCTACCGGGGCGACCGGGCTGCAGGTCGGCTTCCCGCCGAACGTCGAAGTCCTCGGCCTCCACCCGGGCAAGTCGCTGGTCGTGGCGCTGGTCGTCACCGAGGAAGAGGAGGACGAGATCCCACCAGCCTCGCTGGAGAAGGTGGGGGTCATTGCCCGCGTGCTGAACCGCCTGAACCTGCCGGGCAACCTGGTCCAGGCGACACTCCAGGGCATCATTCGCGTCCACCTGGAGAACGTGCGCTTCGAGAACGGCTACTACACGGCTTTTCCGCGGCTGGTGGAGGAAACGAGCATCCCCGAGGAGGAGGCGAAGAAGCGGATCGAGCGGATCCTCACCACGCTGGGCGGTATTGGCGCACGGGTGGAGCGACTTGCCGAAGTCCCCCGCATCCTGCGGCGCAACGCCAGCGACCCCGGCCGCTTCGCCGACCTGGTCGCGACCCTGGCGCACTTCAGCGTGGCCGACAAAGACCAGGTCCTCCAGCGGCTGGATGTGCGGGAGAGGCTGGACTACGTGGGAGAGGTGCTGGACCGCGAGTGGATGAAGGTCCAGAGTCGCGCCGAGAGCGCTGCGAAAGTCGACGGGGCAGAGACCGCAATGCCCCCGGGGAAGGGCCGCCCGGGTCCGCGCATGGCGGAGATCCGCAAGCAGATCTCCGCGCTTCAGGCAGAGCTCGGCGAGATCGATCCAGCCGAGAAGGACTCAGTCGAGCTCCTGCGCCGCATCGACCGGGCGGGCCTCCCCTCCAACATCGCCTCCGTCGCTCGTCGAGAGGCCGAGCGGCTGCGCAATATCGCGCCGGGCTCCAGTGAGGCGATGGAGATCCGAAACTATGTCGATGTGGTGCTGGACATTCCCTGGGAGCGACTGAGCGACCACGCCGAGATCGACCTGGAGGCCGTCCGCGAGGCGCTGGACGAGCGCCACCTGGGGCTCGAAGACGTGAAGCGTCGGATCCTGGAGGTGCTCTCGGTGGCGACCCTGCGCGGCAGCGTAGCCGGGCTGGTCCCCTGCATCGTCGGGCCGTACGGCGTGGGCAAGCGCACGCTGGCGGAGGCGGTGGCGCGCGGACTCAATCGACCTCTGGTCCGGGTTGATCTCGGCGGACGCGGCGAGAGTCAGTTGATCGGGATCCGCCGCTCACGCAGCGGCGCCCAACCCGGCAAGCTGATCTCGGCTTTTCGCGAGGCGGGCGTGGCCGATCCGGTCTACCTGCTCGAGGAGATGGACGAGGTCGGGCTGGGAAACGTGGAGGGGGATCCGGTGGAGGCGTTGGAAGAGTTCCTCGATCCCGCCAATCGGGAAGGGTTCTTCGATCGCTACCTGGACCTCCCTTTCGACCTGACCAACACGATCTTCATCGCAACGGCCATCGATTTCTACCGGGTGCCCCGCAGCCTGCGCGACCACCTGATCGAGATCCGTATCGCCGGCTACACCCCCGAGGAGAAGGTCGAGATCGCCCGCAAGTGCCTCCTCCCCGCGCTCGTGGAAGAGCACGGCCTCACCGGCGAGCAGATCGAGGTGGATGAAGACACCCTGGTCTTCCTCACCCGCGGGTACGCGCGGGATGCCGGGCTCGGAAACCTTCGGCGCTCGCTCTCCGCGGTGCTCCGCTTCATCGCCCACCAGAAGGCGACCGGTGAGGCGACCCGCTGGACGCTCTCGCGCGACATGATCGAGGAGGTGCTGGGGCTTCCCCGCTATCTCCCGACCGAAGCCGAAAGCCGGCCAGAAATCGGCGTGGTGACCGGCCTCGCGTGGACCGCGGCGGGCGGTGAGCTGATGTTCATCGAGGCCCTGCGGATGCCCGGCACCGGCCGCCTCATCATCACCGGGCTGATCGGCGAGGTGATGCGGGAATCGGTAAACGCCGCCTATTCATACGTTCGCTCGCGGGCCGACCGGCTAGGAATCGCGCATTCGCTCTTTGGGGAGACCGACCTCCACATTCACTTTCCGGTGGGTGCCACCCCGAAGGACGGCCCGAGCGCGGGCGTCGCGGTCACCCTCGCCATCGCGTCGTCGCTGTCGGAGCGGCCTGTACGGCACGACATCGCGGTAACCGGAGAGGTCACCCTGCGCGGAAGGATCCTGGAGATCGGCGGGGTGAAGGAGAAGACGCTGGCCGCTCACCGGGCCGGCATCTACGACGTCGTGCTCCCGGCAGGCAACGAGCGGGACCTGCGGGACGTGCCGGAGGACGTGCGCGAGTCCATGCACTTCCACATGGTGGAGCACATGGACGAGGTCTTCGACCTGGCGCTCACCGCGAAAGAGCGCACACGGAGGCAGCGCCGGCGGACCCCTGCCAGCAGCGGCGGCCGCCGGGCCCGCGCGGCCGCCCGGGGGCGCGAGGAGGAGGAAGAGGACTCGAAGAGCTCCGAATCCCCGAACGACGACGCGTAAGCGGGCCGACGCCGACGACCGTCGGCCATCGCGACGAGGCCGCGGGACTGCGTCACCCCGCTGTTCTTCGGAATTCCCCGCGTCTCAGCCGTCCGTCTCGCGTGCGGCATCGGCCGGCTCGATGCCGGCTGGCGGGCCCAGCTCGATCTCGTGCTCGACCCGCCTCGGACTCAGCGGCTCGCCTTCCGAGCGGGCGACGATGAGCGCGGCACTCAGATCGCCGGTGACGTTGGTGACGGTGCGGAGCATGTCCAGGATTCGGTCGACGCCGAGTATGAGCGCGATGCCCGCGGCGGCCTGCCCTCCCAGCCCAACCGATTGCAGCACCAGAATCAGCATCACGATGCCGGCGCTCGGAACCCCTGCGGTTCCGATCGAGGCCAGCGTCGCGGTGAGGACGATCGTCAGCAATTCGGAAAGGTGAAGATCGACACCGTACACCTGCGCGATAAACACCGTCGCGACGCCCTGATAGAGCGCCGTGCCGTCCATGTTGATGGTCGCCCCGAGGGGAAGGACGAAAGAGGAGATTCCCTTCGAGATCCCCAGCTCCTCCTCCGCCGTCTCCATGGTGACGGGGAGGGTGGCGTTGGACGACGAGGTGGAGAACGCGATCAGGGGCACTCCCCGGATGCGCCGGAAGAACTCCAGGGGGTTCATCCGGCCGAGCACACCCACCATCAGGCTGTAGGTGCCCAGCATGTGCAGCAGAAGTCCCCCGACCACCACTGCGGCGTAGATCGCCAGGCTCTGCAGCACGTCCAGCCCGAACCGGCTGACCACCGCGGAGATCAACGCAAACACGGCATACGGGGCGAGCCGCATGATCCAGTCGATGATGATCATCGAGGCGTCGTTTACCGCGGCGAAGAAGGTCACCACGGCGTCACGACGCTCCGGGATCAGCAGCGAGACGGCCGCTCCGAAGATCAGCACGAAGATAATCAGGGGGAGCATGTTGCCCTCGGCCGCCGCCTGCACCGGGTTGCTCGGGATCATGTTGAGCAACACGTCGAGCGTTCCTGGCTTCGCCGCCGCCACCTGGACGGTTCCTTCAGCCTGCCCGATGAACTCCCGGCTGAGCTCGTCTCGCGATACGGGATCGATGCGACTACCGGGGCGAACCGCGAGGGCCAGCAGCAAGCCGACGGTGATCGCAATCGCCGTCGTTGCCATGTAGTAGGTGACGGTCTTCCCGCCGATCCTCCCGAGCTTGCGAATGTCTCCGAGGGAGGCGACCCCCATCAGCAGCGACGCCACCACCAGCGGCACCACGATCATGGTAATGCCGCGGATGAAGGCGTTACCGACAAAGGTGAGCAGGGGCAGCGCGTTGGCCACCCAGAACGGGGTCTCGGCGAATCCCGTCAGGTTGACGGCAATGCCGACAGCGGCCCCGAGCCCGAGCCCGATCGTGATCTTCGTGTAGAGCTGCATCCTGAGAGCGATTCGGTGGACGGGCAGAGAAATGCCGCGAAACTAGAGCCGCGCGCGGTGTCGGAGCAAGCTGGATTGGGCGACCCCTCCCGCGCTGGGCGGAGCAGGAAATGGCCAGTCCGCGCTCTGCGGCACGCGTGGGCGGCCGCGGCTTTCCTGCACCTGGCGGCCTGCGCCCCGGATGGTGGCGTCGACCCATCTGCCACGGCCACCGACTCCGCCGCGGTCCCTCCGAGGCACACACGCGAGCTCATCTTCGCCGGCCAGCGCGGTGCCGAGCCGCTGGTGTCGGTGCTAGCCTTTAGCACCACGGACGACGCCGGCAACCGCTCGCGAGAGGTGCGCGGGTGGCTGGGCCACGGCGCCCAGTGGGATACCTTCCTGAACGAGCAGTGGACCACGGGGGCGCACGGAAGCCCCTGGGCCGTCGTGCCGCACGGCCCCCTGCGCATCGCTGCCGGCGACGCGGCGGAAGTCGAGGCCCTCTGGTTCCGCCGCGGAGGGAAAAGCCTGGCGTTGCAATTAGGCCCGAATCTCGGCCAGTGGAGCCGGGGGCCCGCCTCGCACGTGCAGCTTGCCCGCGGGACGCTGCGCGTCGGGGGCGAGACTTCGGCGGGCGCCGTGCTGGAGCTGGTCTACCTGCGCCGACCGGGCGCCGATCCACCCGGCGTCAGCGAGCAACTGCTACTCGTTGGCGGAGACTCGCTCGTGCTCCTGTTGGGCAGTGCGGCTCCGGCGGATCGGCCAGGGACCGAGGCCCCCGCTTTCGCCCTGCTGCGTACTGCTGATAGCACCCGTGAATGGAGCGGCGTTCAGCTCACCCACCGCGGCGGCCGACCGGTTCTGGAAGCTCGCCGGGAGATTCCCGCTGGATGGGACCTGATGGTCCCGGCCGCCGGCATTCGCGGCCGGATCGAGGCGCACGAGTTCACGGCCGAAACCGGTCAGGTAGAGCGCACCGGCAGGCGCGGGGTCGAAGCCCATTACACGGTCAGCGGGTGGGTGGAGATCGAGGGCGAGCGTGTGGACGTGGTGGGCATGGCGCGTCACGTGGTCAGGTAGCTTGCGTCGATCGCGATTGACCGCTGCTCAATCCGATCCGCTTCGTCGCCCGATCAGCCCGAGGACCAACCCCAGGAAGAGCACGGCGATCGCCACTCCGGTAAACTCGGGGCGCCCCGTGATCAGCGCCCCGATCCAGATCCCAGCGCCCAGAAAGAAGAGACCCACCCGCCAGTTCACGAAGCGGGGGTTGCCGGGCTCGCGACTGGGGCGGAACAACACCTCAGCCTCCGCCGCGCTGCGATAGGAAGGCGGCGATCCCGGCACGGGCGTCGGCGGTGAGGCGGGCGATGACGTTGATCTCGGCGCCGGCCCGGATCCCGGCGTCGAAGCTCATGCCCTCCTGATCGTACAGCAGGCGCTTGGACAGCGCGACCGCGGTCGCGCTTCGGCCGGCAAGCGTCCGCAGCAGCTCCGCGGCACCCGCCTCCAGCTCCTGATCCTCGAACAGGCGATTCACCAGGCCGATCCGTTCGGCCTCAGCCGCGTCGATCGTCTCGCCCAGCGCCACCAGCTCGAATGCCCTCTTCTCGCCGACGTTGCGACGCAGGATCGCCATGACCATGGCCGGAACGAAGCCGATCCCCACTTCGGGGTAGCCGAACCTCGCCGATCGCTCCGCGAGAACCAGGTCACAGGCACTCGCCAGCCCGCACCCACCCGCCAGAGCCCTCCCGCGTACGATCGCGACGCTCGGCTTGGGTGACTTCCGGAGCTGGATGAACAGGTCGCCGAGCACTGCCGCGTGGGCGAGGTTCTCCGTCACCGGGCCATCCGCTGCACGCTGGATCTCGCGCAGGTCCGCCCCCGCACAGAAGTCCTTCCCCGCCCCCTGGAGGGCCAGGACCCTCACCGCGTCGTCGTTTTCCAGCTCCGGGATCGCCTCCCGGAGGCGGCCGACCAGCACCGCATTGAGGGCGTTCCTCTTCTCCGGGCGGTTCAGGGTGAGAAACGCCACTCCCTCCTCGACTTCCACCAGCAGCGGATCCGCCCGGTCAGAGCTCATTTCGGCGCCACCCTCCTGGCGATCTCCTCGGGGACGTCGATCTCCATCCGGAGCATTGCGGTAGAAAGGGTCTTCCCCTGAGCGTCCGTCTTGAGGGATACCGTACCGCCACCTCCCAGCGCCTGGTGGAGCAGGAAGTTCAGAGCGTGCAGGTTCGGCAGCTCGAAGCGCTCCACCCCACCGTGGGCGATGCCCGCAAAGTGCTCCGCTACCCGCTTCACGGTGAGCGCCTCGACGAGGATCGGGTAGTAATCGGGGTGGAGGGCGATCACGCCCACGTTCGCCGTGTCGCCTTTGTCGCCCGAGCGGGCGTGGGCGAGGTAGCGGAGCTGGACTCTGGGCATCGGCAACGCCTCCGTCCCCCTACAGGCTGTAGTTGGGAGCCTCGCGGGTGATGGTCACGTTGTGCGGGTGTGACTCGCGTAGACCGCCACCCGTAATGCGCACAAACCGGGTCTCGGTGCGCAGCTCATCGATGTTGGCGCAGCCTAGGTATCCCATTCCCGAGCGGAGTCCGCCGACGAGCTGGTAGATGGTGTCCGCGACCGGCCCCTTGTAGGGCACGCGGCCCTCGATCCCCTCCGGGACGAACTTCCGCGCGTCCGCGCTGTCCTGGAAATACCGGTCCGCCGAACCCTCCTGCATCGCGCCGAGGCTTCCCATTCCGCGCACGGTCTTGTAGCGGCGCCCCTCGAGCAGGAAAGCCTCGCCCGGACTCTCCTCCGTGCCGGCGAACATCGAGCCCATCATGACGGAGTGCGCGCCACCCGCCAGCGCCTTGACGATATCTCCCGAGTACTTGATACCGCCGTCCGCGATCACCGGCACCTCCCCTTCCACTCCCTCGACCGCCTCCATCACCGCGGTGAGCTGGGGTACGCCCACCCCGGTCACGACCCGCGTGGTGCAGATCGACCCCGGGCCCACCCCGACCTTCACCGCATCGACCCCGCGCTCCAGCAGCGCCCGCGCTCCCTCGCGGGTGGCCACGTTGCCAGCGATGAGCTGGGTATCCGGGAAGGCCTCTCGCACGCGGCCCACAGCCCTGAGCACCGCCTCCGCATGGCCGTGCGCCGTATCCACCACCAGCACATCCACCCCCGCATCCACCAGCGCCCGCGCACGATCGAGGTCGTGCGGCGAGGCCCCGATCGCCGCGCCCACCCGCAACCTTCCGTTCTCGTCCTTGCTCGCGTTCGGGAACTGGCGTCGCTTGATGATATCCTTGTAGGTGATCAACCCGCGCAGCCGACCCTCCTCGTCGACCACCGGCAGCTTCTCGATACGATGCCGCTGCAGGATGCCCTCGGCCTCGTTGATCGAGGTGCCCGCCGGTGCCGTCACCAGCTCCTCGCGCGTCATCACCGACCTGACCGGCCGCTCCATGTCGGTCTCGAAGCGCAGGTCCCGGCTGGTGAGAATGCCCACCAGGCGCCCGTCCTCCTGCACCACCGGGACGCCGCTGATGGAGTACTGGTCCATCAGGCGCAGCGCCTCACGCAGCGGCTCGTCGGGGCCGATCGTCACGGGCGTCAGGATCAATCCGCTCTCCGAGCGCTTGACCCGGTCGACCTGCTCCGCCTGCCGCTCGATCGTCATGTTCTTGTGGATGATGCCCAACCCGCCCTCGCGAGCCATGGCGATCGCCATGCGCGACTCGGTGACGGTGTCCATGGCGGCGGAGATGAGCGGGATCGCGAGGCGGATCTGACGCGTTAGCTGGGTGCTGACGTCGGTCTGGGTCGGATGGATCGTCGAGTGACGGGGGACGAGCAGGACGTCGTCGAAGGTGAGCCCCTCGCCGATGATTCGCGCGGGGTAGTTCTGCGACCGGATCATGACCCCTCCTGATAAGCAGGACGCTCGCCCATCCCGGCCCCTCCGCGGAGGAGGCTCGAGACACGGCGAGCGTCGACTGAGACTTTGGTTTTCGGGTGCTCCATGCGGGATATTAGCTGGAGCAGGAGGGCGAGTCAACCGCGCGCGGCCTCGCTCATGTCACCTTCTGGTGCAGGAGGTTCCTCACCTGCTCCGGCAGGAACGACCCCGCTTTGTCCAGCGCGGCAATCGCCATCTCCAGGCTAGCGATCTCCCCTTCCCAGTGCTCCATCAGCACGTCGACCCCGGCGTTGTTCAGCAGGCGGTCGAGTGCCAGGGCGAGCAGGTAGATGTCATCGACCTGACCCAACACCGGGATGAAGTCCGGGACGAAATCCATCGGCATGAGGATGTACGCGATGGTCGCCAGCACCAACCCTTTGTCGAACAGCGAGACCCGGGGATCGCGATACAGCGCCCAGAGCAGCTTCAGGAACTTCGGCAGGTCGCGGATGAGCTGCTTCATCGTCTCGCGATCTCGAACCTCGGCGCGCTCCCGACGCCGCAGCCGCGGTCGCTGGATCGAGGGCAGGTCGCCGTTGCCCGTCGCGGACGCGTCGAAGCGCGTGACCTCGGGGAGATCGGCCGGTTGATCGTGCATGGCTATTGTGCGTCAGAGGCTGATCACTCGTCGATCCGGATGTCGTTCCGGCGCGGCTGCACCGAAGTACGATCAGGGCTGGAAGACGAGGAAGGCTTCGCCGGAGTGGTCGGCTTCTGCACCGGACCGAGAACGCTGCCGCCCACCTCGCGGATCAGCGTGCGCCCCGCTTCCGTGAGTCCGGACACCATCCGATCCGCCGTGTTGACCACGCCCAGCGTGCTGCGAATCGCGTCCAGGCCGACTCGGTTGCCTCGAAGCCGATCCTCGAGCTTCTCCCCGAATCGCTGGAACGGCGAGCCGGGACGCACCGGCTCACGAGCGTATTTCGAGTTCAGGAACTCGATGTAATCGAGCACCTGGTAGACCTTCTCCTCCGGCAGGGCCTCGAGGTTCCGCCAGATGCGATCGCGCAGAATGTCGTGCATGCGATGCTCCCTTCATCGGTGCGGCACCGGGGCCGCGGGAACGGGGATGAACTCGATCGGCCTTTCCCGCCGGGCTTCAATCTGTGCCGACCGCGGCAGAGGGGCAACGGACGACACGGCTTGCGATTGACGCCGGCTCTGCCGGCGGTCTAGTTTCTCCGAGCGGTTCCGACCTACACCAGATTCGAGGATACCATGGTCCTGCGACCTCTCCGCCAGCTCGTCCCGTCGGACGAATCGGTGGAGCTATATGACGAGTGGCTGGGCGAGCTCGAGACCGCCCTCGCCCGAGGGGACGACCGTTGGGAGCTCTGCCGCCGAACCCTCACGCAGCTCTTCTACCCGGGGCTCGCGGGCGTAGATCCGGCCACGTTGCCGCTGACGACCCGCGTCGCCCTGGCGCATATGGACGCCCGCAACATCACCCTCGAGCCCGAATACTACGCGGAAGTCGACGTCGAACGTTTCAACGAGCGCAAACCGCTCATCTGGATGTGGCAGATGTTCGACCGTACGCCGCTCGGCTCGAACATCCACATCGGAACGCGTTTTCGTCGCATCCTGGCACCGCACATTTTCAAGCGGGTCGGGCGGAACTTCAAGTGCTTCCACTACGTCGAGTTCTCCTTCGGCTACAACCTCGAGATCGGCGACGACGTGGTGGTGCACCGTAACGTCCTGCTCGACGACCGCGGCGGGATCGTGATCGGCAACCGGGTCTCCATCTCGGACTACGCGAACATCTATTCGCACACCCATTCGATCGTCGACCAGGTGGACGTGACCAACGCGAAGACCGTGATCGGCGATGGGGTCCGCATCACCTACCACGCGACCGTGCTGGCCGGGACGCAGGTGGGAGAGAACTCGATGATCGGTGCTCTGGCGGTGGCCACCCGCGACGTCCGGCCGTGGCACGTGAACGTCGGGATCCCGGCGAAATCGGTGCGGGTAAAGCCGAATGCCCCACCTGAAGCATACAAGAACATCGTGCGCGCGTCGCGCGCCGAGCCCGAGCAATGAGCGCTTCCAACCAGCGCTTTCCCGTACCCGAACGCAGTACATGATGCAGGAAATCATCGACCCGGCCATACCGGTTGCCTTCGACGACCCGCTCAACGCACGCATCCTCGCGGTCTCGGAGGACCGGGTGCAGGGTTTTCATCCCGAGCCGTTCCGGGAGATCAGCCGCCTCTCGGGCGTGGAGCTCTCCGATGTGCTGGAAAGAATCCGCGCCATGCTGGCGGCGGGAACGATCCGGCGGGTGCGGCAAACGCTGATGGCCACCAACCTCGCTCCGGGCGCGCTGGTGGCTTGGCAGGTTCCACAGGACAGGCTCGACGAGGCCTTCGACTACCTCTTCAAGGAAGACCCCTTCTCCGGCCACGTCGTCATTCGCTCCACCGATCGGGAGACCACCGGCTCCGGCTACCGGCTGTGGACCACGCTGAAGGTGCCGCAGGGCTTCTCGATGAAGAAGCACTGTGACTACCTGGCGAGTCGCATCGGGGCCGAGGCGTACCGGATAATGCCGGCGCGTCGACTATTCGCGCTGGGGGTGGGCCACGTGCGGCGCCGGAACATGGAACCTGGCGCCCGCTCGCCGGAGCCCGGCGCGGTGATCGACACGCAGGTCGTGCAGCTCTCGGATCGGGAATGGCAGGTACTGGAGGCCCTCAAGCGCGAGCTGGTAGTTGACGAGATCCGGGAGCGACCCTGGGAGGGCCGGGCGGCGGAGGCCGGCGTTCCCTTGGAGGAGTTCTACGAGGTCGCCCGCACGCTCGACGAGCGAGGGGTGATCGGGCGCTTCTCCACCTTCCTCGAACACTACAAGCCCACCGCGGAGGGCAAGAGGGTCACGCGCTACAACGCGCTCTTCCACTGGCAGGTCCCGCCGGGCAGGGAGATCGAGGCCGGCCGAGAGGTCGGGCGGCACTATATTCTCACCCACGCCTACTGGCGCGAGGGCGGTCCGGAATTCGGGAACGTGAACATCATGGCCGTCGCGCATGGCACCGATAAGCAGCGCGTGCTGGCGCACAAGGCGGCGATCGACAAGCATCTCGAAGAGGCGGGGATCCCCATCGGCTACACCAACGTGTTCTGGGGAGGGAGGAGCGAGATCAAGCCCTCGGAGATCTCGCCGCTGGCGTACGTCGAGTGGTGCAGGTCCGTGGGCATCGACCCGGAGACGATGCGGCCGGATTGAGGGGGTTTCACCCTCGCGTCCAACAGTGTTGGCCGGACGGTAGGGGGCTGAACCGACGGCCCTTCCACGACACACCTCGTGTGGACCCGCGCTGGGACCCCCTTCGAGAGGATGCCGGGTTCGGGCGTCTCGTACAGCGTCCCCCCCGCAGATGAGCTCGATCGACGCGCCGAGTTACTCGCGGCAGGTCCTCACGAGTCCTCGAGGTAGGTAGTGACCGGGCTCCTCGAAGCCGGCTACCGGAACCCTCGAAGCCGGCTACCGGAATCCTCGCGATACGTCGCTACCGGAAGGAATGGTTGAACAACGGAAGCAGGCGTAGCCCGTCGGGGTTGTCACGCACGTAGTTGAGCAAACCGATCTGCACCCCCGGCGAGGAGCGAGCGTAGTTGTAGATGGCGATGCTCAGGCCGCGATTCACCCCGCGGAGATCGTTGTAGCTGGCGAGGGCCAACCCTGTCTGATCCGGCGTGGCGATCTTCCCCAGGCTGACGGACGCTCCTACCAAGCGCTCTGCCACCACTCCAAGCCCACCGATATTCAGCCACCGGGCTGTCCCCTGCGATACCACCGCCAGCCCTCCCAGGTTGATCCCGGTCTGGTCTCCCTGAGAAACGGCGGCGATCCCCGCCGCGTTGAGACCCATCATCTCTCCCTCGGAGACCGTCGCCAGACCGGAGAAGTTGATCCCGCGCAGATCGCCCTGCGACACCGTTGCCAGGCCAGACACAGTGAGGCCAGTGAGATCATCCTGGCTGACGACCACCAGCCCGGCACTCTGCACACCGGTCATTGGTCCCTCGGACACGATCGCGAGCCCCGAGGCGTGGGCGCCCCGGAGCCCACCCTGGGACACCACCGCGAGCAGCGACCCCTGCGCCCCGAACATCTCTCCTTCCGAGACGACGGCCAGTCCGCCGAGCTGCAACCCGCGCATCGCGCCTTGGGAGATCACGGCCAGGCCCCCCAGCCCGATCCCTTCCAGGTTCCTCTCGGCCACCAGAGCGAGCCCTCCGACCCCGGCCCCCTGGACGTCCCCTTGGGAGACCAGCGCAAGTCCTCCCGCGCCGATCCCCTGCATATTCCCCTCGCTGACCAGCGCCAGCCCGCCTGCCCCGATGCCCCGCATCCGACCTCCCGAGACCACTGCCAGCCCGCCGAGCCCGATGCCGTCGATAAAGCTTCCCGAGACGACCGCGAGCCCCCCCACACCTAACCCGCGCAGCCGATCCATCTGCGGCGACACGAGCCCGAGGGCGAGCCCGTTCATCTCGAAGTCGGGGTTCTCCCTCGGGCGCCACAGGGTCAGATTGATCCCGTTCACCCGCTCGACCCCTTTGTCGACCGCGTTGATGCGCAGTCCGGTGAGGCGGGCTACGTTGCCAATGCCGAGCCCGACTTCGCCCACCCCCAGAACCACTCCGTTCTGTGCCGCTGCGCTGGTGGTATGCAGCACGCACAGGAACAGCACGGTTAGCGTCCCCAGAGCCCCAAGAAGTACTTTCATGAGCAGTTTGATGCGGTAAGATGCTGGTCCTGCGGCAGCAGGTCCCTACGCATCCGCTGCCCTCGGGTTTCAGCCGTACACTGGCGCGGTCCGTGCGCGCCCCGTTCACCCGTTCACCCGTTCACCCGTCTACCGACCGATGCCCGATATCGCCGCGTATCTCGCCGTCCACCGCTCGCGCCACCGGTCCGAGCTCGCGGACTTTCTGCGTATTCCCAGCATCAGCGCGAAATCCGAGCACCGCGAGGACATGGAGCGGGCGGCGACCTGGCTGGTCGATCGGATGCTCGAGGCCGGGCTGCAGAAAGCCGAGACCATGCCGACCGGGGGGCACCCGGCCGTAGTCGGCGAATGGAGGGGGGCGCCCGATGCCCCCACGCTCCTCATCTACGGCCACTACGACGTGCAGCCCCCCGAACCCCTGGACGAATGGGTCAGCCCGCCGTTCGAGCCGACGGAGCGCGACGGGAAGCTCTACGCTCGCGGGTCGGTGGATGACAAGGGGCAGCTCTACCTGCACCTGAAAGCGGTGGAGGCATATCTCGCCGAGTACGGCGCGCTGCCGGTGAACGTAGTCTTCCTGATCGAAGGCGAGGAAGAGATCGGCTCCGACCACCTGGAGGGCTTCCTGGTCGAGAACCGCGAGCTCCTCGCCTGCGACGCCGTGCTCATCTCCGACACCACGATGTTTGCGCCCGGCCTGCCGTCGATCACCACCGGCCTGCGCGGCCTCGCCTACATGGAGGTGACGGTGCGCGGCCCGCGGACGGATCTACACTCCGGATCGTACGGCGGGGCGGTGGTGAACGCGGCGAACGCGCTCGCCCGCATCATCGCGGGCCTCCACGATGAGAACGGAAGGGTTACGATCCCCGGCTTCTACGATGACGTCCGCGCGCTGAGCGACGTGGAGCGCGCCTCACTGGGGCGGCTCCCCTTCACCGAGGAGGGACTGCGGGAAGAGGTGGGCGCCTCCGAGCTGGGCGGTGAAGCAGGATTCGGCGCGCTCGAGCGGATCTGGGCGCGCCCGACGCTAGACGTGAACGGGCTTCTCTCCGGGTACACCGGCGAAGGGGCGAAGACGGTTCTGCCGGCACGGGCGATGGCGAAGATCTCCATGCGCCTCGTGCCCGATCAGGACTTCCGGGTGATTCAGCGCGCCTTTGCCGAGCACGTGCGGTCGCTCGCCCCGAAGGGGGTGACGGTGGAGGTCAGCGCCCTGCACGGCGGGCAGCCATGGGCGGCGGAGCCCAACGCCCCGATCTTTGCCGCTGCGGAGCGCGCACTGGCCCGTGCTTTCGGTCGGGAACCGGTCTACATTCGTGAAGGTGGCTCGATTCCCATCGTGCAGGCATTCCAGACGACCTTCGACGCGCCGGTGGTGCTCATCGGCTTCGGCCTTCCCGGAGAGAACGCCCACGCCCCCAACGAGTGGCTGTCGCTCGAGAACTTCGAAAAGGGGACGTACGCAATCGCCCTCCTCTACGAGGAGCTGGCCACCTCTTCCTCGCCGGAAGCGCCCTGAATCCGCCGCCCGAGCGTCATACCCAGCCGGACCGGACGACCGGCGGCCAGGGTGGGGTCCAGCTCGCATCGTCCCGGCTCGAGCAGGAGCACCACCGTCGAGCCGAGATGGAAGGCCATCAGCTCTTCCCCCCGTTCGATCGAAATCGGAGGAGAGTAATCATGGCGTGCGGGCTCCCCTCCCCCGCGGTTCGTCACCCAGCGCGTCTCCCCCTCCCCGGCGTGCCAGTCCTGGTCGAAAGCGGCGGAGATCCTCCCCACGTTGTACGCGCCGACAGCCACCACCGTCACCCGGCCCAGCCGCCCGTCGATGGCGCACAGTAGCCGCTCGTTCCGGGGAAATAGATGGGGCACGTGCGCCACCGCCGCGGCATTCACGGGCAGTAGCGCCCCGGGTATGTGCCGGGCATACGGGATCGTGCCGCCGATGGGGGCATGGATGCGGTGATAGTCCCGCGGGCTGAGATACAGGGTCACGAAGGACCCACCTTCGTACCGCTCCGCCTCGACATCATCCCCGATCAGATCCGCGACCGAGTACCAGCGGCCCTTCGCCTGCAGCACCCTGCCACGGGTGATCCGTCCAGTCTGCCCGATCGCCCCGTCGACGGGTGAGGCTAGCGTATCCGCCGGTTGCGGCCAGGTGCGTACGCCCGGCCGCAACCGCCGGACGAAGAATTCGTTCAGGGTGCGGTAGCTCTCCAGCGGTAGCTCGACCTCGGTGAGGTCCACCCCTACCAGTCGGGAGAAGCTCTGGAGTACGGGCCGGCGCAACGGCCGCGGTAGGGGCAGATCGGCAAAGCGGCCGAATCCGCGGCTGAGGCTGCCTTGCGGAAGGCGGGCGAGTACCGCCAGCGCCATCCGCCAGCCGCGGGAGGGCAGTTCCGGAAGGTCAGACGGCTCGGACATGCCAGGCGCCGAGTGCAGGGATCACACCTACCGGCGAGCGCGGGCGAAGGGTGTTAGATTCCGCCGCCCACGGAGCTCGAGGCATCCGCGTTCGCGAGAGGAGCATTGGACGAAGACAGGGAGATGGGGATCGATAGACGTCTGTCGCCGCTGCGAATATCGCAGCGCAGTCGGCAACTCGACAACGGGATGCGGGTGGTGGTGCACGAGGATCGATCCTCGCCCATCGTCGCCGTCCACGTGATGTACCACGTCGGCTCGCGGCACGAATCCCCCGGGCGGACGGGGCTGGCGCACCTACTGGAGCACCTTCTCTTCGAGGGCTCGGAGAACTGCCCGAAGGGGGAGTTCGACCGCCTGCTCGACCAGGTTGGAGGCGTTAACAACGGCTCAACCTGGCTCGACCGGACCAACTACTACGAGATCGTCCCCAGCCACGCAGTGGAGCTCGCATTGTGGCTGGAGCGCGAGCGGATGGCCCACTTCCTCCCCGTGCTGGATGAAACGATGCTGGAGGTGCAGCGCGGGGTGGTGATCAACGAGCGTCGACAGAGCTGCGACAACCGGCCGTACGGTATGGCCGACGAGCGCCTGCACGAGCTGCTCTTCCCCGAGGACCATCCGTACTTCTGGCCGACCATCGGATACCTCCGTGATCTCGAGCAGACGCGCCTGGAGGATGCCCGCGCCTTCTTCGAGACTTACTACGTCCCGCGTAACTCCGTCCTGGTCCTGGCGGGCGACGTCTCGCCCGATGAGGGATTTCGATTGGCCGAAGCCTACTTCGGGGACCTTCCCCCGGGGCCCGAGCACGGGAAGGGGGTGTTACCGAGACTCGGCCAGGACCCCGGTCCGCGGCGCACCGAGGAGATGGAGGATCGGGTCACCCTGCCCCGTCTCTACCTGGGCCACGTGGTGCCTCCATATGGCACCTCCGAATGGATCGCGCTGGACGTGTTGACCTACCTGCTCTCGGATGGGGAGAGCTCGCGCTTGCAGCGCCGGCTGGTGCGCGACGAGCAGGTCGCCCTGGACGTGGACGCCTATCTCTACCCGACCGAGCTGAACGGCGTGCTCGGCGTGGTGGCCACCGCGCGCGCTGGCATTGCCCGCGAGAAGCTCGCGACGGCGGTGGATGAGGTGATCGAGGAGATCGCCGCGGGCGAGTTGGACGAGGGCGAGGTCGCCGGCGCGGTGATGCGGGCGCGGCGCGACCAGCTCTCGTCGATCGCGAATCTGGAGGAGCGGGCGGAGGAGCTTGCCTACGCCACCACGGTTCTCGGAAATCCCGAGGCGCTGGAAGAGACCCTGGAGGCGTATGCCTCCGTCGGCCCCGAAGCGGTGCGGGACGCCGCGCGCGGGTATCTCGGCCGTAGCAGAGGCGCCGCGGTGATGGTGATCCCTCGGGCTGGTGAGGAAGCGGGAGTCGAGTCGTGAGTGCTCCAATGCGTAGGGCGGTGCTCCCGCGGCCTGTCCCGGGCCGGCCCCCGCGACCGCGTCCGCCCGCGGCAGAGCGCCAGACGCTCGACAACGGCCTGCGCGTGGTGACCGTGACCCGCGCAACGGTTCCGCAGATCGCCATCCGGCTCGTGCTGCCGGCCGGGTCGGCGGCTGACCCGCAGGGGCACGAGGGGCTGGCCTCTCTGACCGGTGGGCTGCTGCTGGAAGGCACGGAGGCCCTCTCTGCCTACGAGCTCCACCGCCGCCTGGATTGGCTGGGCGCGTCCCTGACCGTGCAGGTCGGGCACGACTTCGCCGAGGTGGACCTGCTGCTGCTCAAAGAAACGCTTCCCGAGGGGATCGATCTCCTGGCCGACATCCTGGTGCACGCGGCCTTCCCGGAAAGGGAGCTGTCGCGGCTACGGGGCGAAACGGTCGAGCTGCTGGAGGCCCGGCGGGACGAACCGGCCAACGTAGCGGACGACGCGCTGGCCGAAGCCCTCTTCGGGGGCGCACATCCCTATGGCCTGCTGCCCCAGGGAACGATCGAATCGGTGAGCGGTCTCGAGCGCGACCTGGTGGTCGACTTCCATCGGCGCCATTACCGACCCCAGGGTGCAGTGCTTATCGCCGCGGGGGACCTCGAGTCGGCAGACTTCGTCCGGCTGCTCGACGTCCGGCTGGGGGGCTGGAACGGGGGCACGGCCCACCCGGAGTACCCGGCGGCCCCGGAGCGCCCGGCTTCTGGCGAGAGCCGGATCTCCATTCCCTGGGAGGACGCCACCCAGTCAGAGATCCGGGTCGGCGGGATCGGGCTGCCCCGCAACTCGAGCGACTGGGTGACGGCCGCGCTGGGCAACTATCTGCTCGGCGGCAGCACCATCACCGGACGCCTCGGCGCCAACCTGCGGGAGGACAAGGGCTGGACGTACGGGGTTCGCTCGGGATTCTCCGCTTCCGTGCAACCGGGAGCCTGGGTCATCGAAACCGCCGTGGACGACGACGTCACTGACGCGGCCATCGACGAGATCGCCGCCGAGTTGACCCGATTCCTCGAGGAGCCGGTGCCGGAGGAGGAGCTCCGCCGCGGTAAGGACGCCCTGATTCTCTCCCTTCCACGTGCCTTCGAAACGCCCGGTCGCATCGTCGCGCGCCTCGCCACCGTAGAGGCCTTCGGGCTTCCCGAAGACTACTGGTCCACCTTCCCTGAGCGCGTGGAGGCGGTCACGCCGGAAGAGCTGAGGCGCGTCGCGCGCACGCTCTTCGACCCTGCACGGCTGGTGACTGTGTCGGTGGGAGGCTGAACCGATCGGTCGCAGGGTGGTAGGAATGGGCAGCCCGACTCGGGCGGCGATTCGACCTGAACTCTTTGTGGTACGCGCAGATGGCCTTCAGCGGAGCCCCGAACACCGAGCACCTGATCCTGGTCCGTCTCTCGGCGGAGCTGACGACCAAGGCGCGTGGAACCCGCCGCCGATTCACGCGCAAGCTCGTCGAGAACGTGCGCGATGCGCTGCGCGAATCAGGATCGCCGTTCCACGTCGAGTCGCAATGGACCCGTCTGTACGTGCGCTCCGAGGCGCCCGACGCCCTGCAACGGCTTCAGCGTGTGCCCGGTCTCTCCTCGATGTCGCGAGTGGAGGGGAGCTGCGCGGCGGATCTCGAGGAGATCGTGCGGGTGGGTCAGCAGATCTACGGCGAGCGGGTAAAGGGTCGAACCTACGCGGTTCGCGCCAAGCGCACCGGCACGCACCCGTTCTCCTCGCACGACGTGCAGCAGCAGCTCGGCGCCGCGCTGAATCCCGGCGCCAAGGTGAACCTCGACAATCCGGAGATCGAGGTCGAGGTCGAGATCCGCGACCGGGTGGCACTGTTCTTCTCGCATCGCACGCCGGGGCTGGGTGGACTTCCCCTGGGCGTAGAAGGTAAAGCGGTTTGCCTGCTCAGTGGTGGGTTCGATTCGGCCGTGGCCGCATGGCTCATGCTGAAGCGCGGCGTGGAGCAGGACTACGTTTTCTGCAATCTGGCGGGTGAGTCGTACGAGCGGTCGGTCGTGCAGGTGGCCAAGGTGCTGGCGGACAACTGGAGCTACGGGACGCGTCCGCGGCTGCACGTGGTCGACTTCGGGCCCGTGCTCGACGCGCTCCGCGCCGGTTCCCAGCCCAAGTACTGGCAGGTCGTGCTGAAGCGGCTGATGTATCGGGCTGCCGACCACATCGCCCGGGAGGTCGGGGCGGGGGCGCTGGTCACCGGCGAGGCCCTGGGTCAGGTCTCCTCGCAGACCCTGGCCAACCTGGCGGCGATCGACGGAGCCAGCCGGACGGTGGTCTTCCGCCCACTGCTGGGGTTCGACAAAGCGGAGATCGTGGATCGCGCCCGCCGCATCGGCACCTTCGAGATCTCGGCGCGGGTGAAGGAGTACTGTGCCATCGCTCCGGGCAATCCGGTCACCCACGCCAGCGCCGAGGCGGCCGCCAGCGAAGAAGCCACCGTCGACCCGACCCCCCTCGCGCGCGCCGTTTCCGAGCGGAAGGTGATCGACCTGCAGACGCTGAATACTGCGGACCTGGTGGATGCCTACCTCTACACCGACGAGCTTCCCGAGGACGCGGTGGTGATCGACGTGCGGGCTCCTGGAGAGGGGGACCCCTGGCAGTATCCGGGGGCGCTGCGGGGAAGCTCCTGGGATATCGCGCGGAAGATCCGCGAAATGGACCCGGAGCGGATCTACGTGCTCTACTGCGACGCAGGGCTTCAGGCGGTGCTGCTCGCGGAGCAGATGCAGCGGGCGGGACTCGACGCTTTCGCTTTCCGGGGCGGCACACGCGCGCTGAAGGCTCTCACCGGTGCGGGGGCGAACTCCGCCTGATCCGTGGCGAGAGCGGCCTTCGCTGCCAGCTCAGACGGTGCGCCACGGCGCTTCGTCCACGTCGTCACGGTCGTCGGGAACAACCTCGAAGCGCGGTAGCGGGCGTCGGAGAACCGTCGTGCGAGTCACCCCTTCCCAGCCGCAGGTCAGGCACCAGCGAAACGTCGCGAACTTGCGGAACGGGGCAAAGAACGGAGAACGCACAGGCACCGTTTCCGAAGCGCAACGGGGGCAATCTCGGCCTGCGGGCAGGAAGAGGTAGAGCAGGATGAAGGGCGAGAGCAGCATGGCCGCCCACAGCACTGTAACGAACACCCAGAGCATAAGCACCTCCTGGCCCCGGCCAGATCAAGCTAATATGTTGTCCGACATGCATTTGCGGAGTTTCACACCACCGCCCGAAGCCACGCATATCGCGAGCCACGCTGGCGCTGCGGTGGGACCGGTTCCATCTGCTTGCGGAGCAAATTCCAGACCCCCTGGCGCGGCGCCGCGATCAGGGCAGCGATGATCATCGAGACGGTCGATTCGGCGCGTCCGTACGGCCCCGCGATCGAGCGCGCCGCCGAGATCCTGCGTGCTGGCGGGGTGGTCGCATTCCCTACGGAAACGGTGTACGGGCTGGGGGCGAACGCGCTCGATGAAGCGGCGGTCGAAAAGATCTTCGAGGTCAAGGGCCGGCCGTCGTACAACCCGCTGATCGTGCACGTGGGTTCGACGGAGCTGGCCCGCGAGCTGGTGACCGAGTGGCCCGATGCAGCGGGATATCTGGCGTCCCGCTTCTGGCCGGGTCCGCTGACCCTGGTGCTGCCCAAGCGACCGGACGTGCCGGACCGTGTGACAGCGGGGCTGCCGACCGTGGCGGTGCGCGTGCCACACCATCCGGTCGCGCTCGCGCTGCTGCGGAGCTCGGGGCTTCCCGTCGCCGCGCCGAGCGCCAACCCCTTCACCCGGATCTCGCCCACCACGGCCGAGCACGTCCGGCTCGGTCTGGGCGAGCGCGTCGACATGATCCTGGACGCCGGGCCGACGCCCGTGGGGATCGAATCGACAGTCCTCGACCTCACCGGTGAGGTTCCCCGACTGCTGCGGCCGGGTACGATTTCCCGCGAGGCGCTGGAGGCGATCGTCGGGCCGATCGAGGTCCCTGGTGATGCTTCGACAGAGGCGGGAGATGCCCCGCGATCGTCGCCCGGGATGGTGGGGCAGCACTACGCACCAAAAGGGGAGCTGCGGCTCTTCGAGCCGGAGGCGCGCGCAAGGATGGTGGACGTGGCGCGTGATTCCGTGGCGCGCGGGCGTCGCGTAGGTGCCCTGCTACTCCGCCCGTTGGACGTCGAGGTGCACAAGCGGATCAAAATGCCTGCCGAGCCCTCCGCTTATGCGGCGCGGCTGTACTCCGCGTTGCACGAGCTCGACGCGCAGGGGTGCGACGTCATCCTCGCCGACGCCGTGCCGCACGACGGCGAGTGGGCCGGCGTGCGCGACCGGCTGACACGCGCCGCGCGAACTGGATGAGGGAGCGGAAGCCGCAAAGGGAGGCAGGAGCCAAGAGCCAGGAGCCAGGAGCCAGAAGGAGCGGAAGCATGCGTCCCGAAACCTGGAGAAATCCAACCGCTCCAGAACTCAGAACCCCCCGAAGCTCGGCGCCCGTCCCGCGCGCTTCTGGCTTCTGGCTCCTGGCTTCCTGAGCTCCACCCCCTCCTGGCTTCTAGCTTCTAGCTTCTCACTTCTAGCTTCCAAGCCCCTCCCGCCCATACATTGG
Organism: Longimicrobiaceae bacterium; assembly: GCA_036375715.1. Lineage (NCBI taxonomy): Bacteria > Pseudomonadati > Gemmatimonadota > Longimicrobiia > Longimicrobiales > Longimicrobiaceae > Longimicrobiaceae bacterium. Next base: position 128,021 of record DASVBS010000065.1, read on the forward strand.
CCGCACCTTGCAACCCGTAGTGAGCTGAATCCGATGAGCGGCCGTCTTGAGCTTCTGGAGTCCCTGATTACCCGCTTCCCCCACGTTCCGCGGGAGGCGGTGCTGAAGGAAGACCTGCTGCGTACCGGCATCGCCTTCGACGCCTCGGCCCTCACGGAGAACGAGAGCGGAGAGGTGAAGCCGAAGTCGTACTTCATCTTCTCCTTCGACCATAAGACCCTGCCGCAGCTTGGGGAGGCAGCGGTGCGGCGCCCGCCCGAGGAGGTCGCGCTCACCGGCGGGCCTTTCGAGCTGCGTCGCACGATCGTCTCCGTGCGCACCAATCCCGACTCCCCCTATCGCATCTCGCGCGGGCAGGATGGCGCGCTCGGGCTCGCCGTGGAGGGCGTGCCACTGGCCGACGTCACGTTGCCGCCAATGCCGGAGTACTACCGTCACCGGCTGTCGAACGGGAAGTCGGTGATGGAGATCGCCCCCACCATCCAGTGGGGATACCTGATCTATCTCACCGTTCTTCGCCTCTGCCAGTACTTCGGGGCGAAGGAGGAGTGCCAGTTCTGTGACATCAACCACAACTGGCGGCAGCACAAGCAGGCGGGGCGGCCGTACACGGGGGTGAAGCCGGTCGAGGAGGTCATCGAGGCGCTAGAGATCATCGACCGGTACGACACGGCCGGCGCGGCGCGCGCCTACACGCTCACCGGTGGTAGCATCACCTCCACCGTGGAGGGGCTGCGCGAGGCCGAATTCTATGGGCGTTACGCGCGGGCGATCGAGGAGCGCTTCCCCGGCCGCTGGATCGGCAAGGTGGTGGCGCAGGCGCTCCCCAAGGAGGAGGCCCGCATCTTCAAGGAGCACGGGATCCGGATCTACCACCCCAACTACGAGGTGTGGGACGAGGAGATCTTCAAGCGTGTGTCGCCGGGCAAGGAGCGCTACGTGGGGCGGTCGGAGTGGCATCGCCGCATCCTCGACGCACGCGACATCTTCGGGGCCCGCTACGTGATCCCCAACTTCGTGGCCGGCGTGGAGATGGCGCGTCCGTATGGCTTCACCTCGGTGGACGAGGCGATCCGATCAACAGCCGAGGGGCTCGATTATTTCATGTCTCGCGGGGTGACGCCGCGTTTCACCACCTGGTGCCCGGAGCCCACCACGCCCCTGGGGAAGGCCAATCCGGAAGGAGCCCCGCTGGAGTACCACATCCGGCTGCTCGAGGTGTACCGCGAGACGATGGAGAAGTACGGCCACCGCCCACCGCCGGGCTATGGCCCCCCCGGCCCCGGCGTCGCCGTGTTCTCGGTCAGCTCGTTTATGGATTCGTTGGCTGGGGACGAGGTGGGAGTTGAGGGAGTTGGGAGTTCGAACTCCTAACTCCTGCCTCCCTCAACTTCCCGGCCCAATTCCCCCCACCGGCTCCACCGGCTCCTTCGTATAGTCATAGAACCCCCTTCCCGCCTTCTTCCCCACATACCCCAGCGCGACCATCCGCTTGAGCAACGGGGGCGAGGCGTAGCGCTTCTCACGGTACTCGCGGAACATGATCTCACCGATGCGGTCGAGGGTGTCCAGGCCGACGAAGTCGCATAGGGCCAGCGGTCCCATGGGGTGGCCGGCACCGAGACGCATGGCGCGGTCGATGTCCTCGATGGACGCCACGCCCTGCTCGACCGCGCGAATGGCGTCCATCATGAAGGGGACGAGCAGGAGGTTGACCACGAAACCGGAGCGATCTTTACATTCGATCGTCTCCTTGCCCAGCGAGCGCGCGAAAGCGACGGCAGTCTCGAAGACGGATGGATCGGTGGCGATGGTGCGCACGACCTCGACCAGCGGCATCATCGCCACCGGATTGAAGAAGTGCAGCCCCACCAAGCGATCCGGCCGGCGCAGGGAGGCCGCCATCTCGGAGATGGGGAGGGAGGAGGTGTTGGAGGCAAAGATCGCGTCTTCCGCACAGATCCCCTCCAGCTCACGCCAGAGCGAATTCTTCACCTCGAGATCCTCGACCACCGCCTCGATCACGAGGTCGCACCCCGCAAGGTCCGTCAGCTCGATGGTCGCCGTGATGCGCTCCAGCGCGCGATCGCGCTCGGCCGCGGACATGCGGTCTTTCTCCACAGCCCGTTGGAGCCCTCGCGCAATGGCATCCATTCCGCGCGAGATCAGCTCCTCGCTCACTTCGCGAACCACGGTCTCGTAGCCGGCCGTCGCGCACGCCTGCGCGATACCACTTCCCATCAGCCCGCAACCGAGCACGCCTACCCGACGGATCTCGGTCATATCGCCTCCTCAGGGACGTTCCAGGACCAGGGGTTCCCCGCGTTCGAGGCTGTCGAGGATTGATTCGAGGTGAGTCTGCGCCTGGACAGCCTGTTTCACCTGCGCCAGGCGGGTGCCCCACATCGCCCCTGGGAGGAGCGGCACGCCCAGCAGGGCCGCGGCCGGATCGATCGCCACGCCCAACACCGCCGCCGTGGCGAGACCGAAGCTGCCCCCGAGGGACACTCCGGTGATGGCCAGTCCCGTTCGCAGATTGCTGAGATCGGCGCCGATCGTCACGTAGCTGTAGCCTTCTTCCAGCGGCTGGACGACCACCTCGACCTTCTCCGCCCGCCGCAGCTTGAACCCCGCCCCGACCATCGGCTGCTGCTTACGGTTTACCAGGGTGTCGCGGGTGATCTGGAGAATGCGGTGAAGCTCCATCCCGCGGGCGCGCGCATAGACCGTACGGTCCGGAAAGCGTCGGATCGGGGCGAGCCATTCCCGGTTGACGAGGTAGCGCTCGAGGTGGCGCTGCACCTCCGGGGCGCTCCCGGGCACGGTGCGGGAAGCCTGAACCCAGCCCGGGCCGAAGATCCTCACCGCCAGCCCGGGGGCCGTCTCCTCGCCACCAATCGCCTCCGCGAGCGCACGGCGAAGGTGCTGGGGGGCGATGCCGATCTCCCTGCCGATCCGGATCGCCTCCGACTCGGTGAGCTCGGTGGATCCCCCTTCCTCGGCGGCGCGGGCCTGCAGCTCCGCCGCGCGCCGAATCACCATCTCGAATTGCTCCTGGGTCAGCCGTCGCTCGGCGGGCAGATTGGTGGCACCAGGACGATCCGGAACCCCGTTGGCCATTCGCTTCCCTTGCGTGCGTCCGAGAGGGTCAGAAAGCCTCCACGATCACTGCGATTCCCTGCCCGCCACCAATGCACGCGCTCCCCAGCCCCAGCCGCAGGCCGCGCCGCTTCAGCTCGTGAAGCAGGTGCACGGTGATGCGCGCCCCCGAGGCGCCCAGCGGGTGGGTGATGGCGATTGCCCCTCCGGAGACGTTCGTGCGCTCACGGTCGAGGCCTAGCTCCTTCTCCACTGCGCAGTATTGCGAGGCGAAGGCCTCGTTGATCTCCACCAGATCGATCTGATCGAGCGTGAGCCCCGCGTGGTCGAGGGCGAGCCGCGAGGCAGGCGCCGGCCCGATCCCCATGTAGGCAGGTTCGACGCCCGCCACGCCCCAGGCCACCAGCCGTCCGAGCGGGCGCAGATCGCGCTTGCTCGCCCACTCCCCGGAAGCGATCACCATCGCCGCCGCGCCATCGCCGATTCCCGAAGCGTTCCCTGCGGTGACGGTCCCGCCCTCCTTGAAGTACGGCTTGAGCCCCGCCAGGATTTCGGGTGTGGTCTCCGGCCGGATGTGCTCGTCGCGGGTGAACTCGCGCTCGTTCTTCCCGCGACCGACCCGGATGGGGACGATCTGCGAGGCGAAGTGGCCCGCCTCCCAGGCTGCGTGCGCGAGCCGCTGCGACCGTGCGGCGTATTCGTCCACCTCCTCGCGGGTCAGCTGATACCGCTCGGCCAGGTTCTCCGCGGTCATTGCCATCGAGCAGCCCGCCACCGGATCGGTGAGGGCCTCCCAGAGGAGATCCTGGTAGAACTGACCCGCCGATCCCAGGCGCTGCTCCCCCCAGCGGGCGCCGCGTACCACGTGCGGCGCCTGGCTCATCGATTCCGTCCCGCCGCAGACCACCACGTCACACTCGCCCAGCAGGATCTCCATGGCGCCGCTCACCACCGCCTGGAATCCCGATCCGCACAGGCGGTTCACGGTGAGGGCGGGTACCGCTTCCGGAAGGCCCGCCTTCAACCCGATGTGCCGGGCCAGGTACAGCGCATCGGCTGAAGTCTGCAGAGCGTTTCCGAAGATCACGTGGCCGACCTCGGCCGCCGCCACGCCCGAGGCATCCAGCGCCGCCCGCGCGACGTGTGCGCCCAGATCGGTGGCGCTGAAGTCCTTGAGCGAGCCGCCAAAAGTACCGAAAGGTGTCCTCTTGGCGGAAAGGAAGACGACGTCGGCTTCGTGCCGCTGGGTTCCCATGGTTGCCTACTCCTGGGTCGCGGATGCGTGACTCGCCCACCGGCTGCGGCCGCGCTGGGGGATCGAGGGCCGATGCCCGTGTTACTGGATTTCGGCCCGGAGGTGCGCCCGGGTGGGCGCCTTGTCGGCTCCTTGTGGGGAGCCGCAACGGCTGCCCTGCAGTCTGGCCTTCCAGAAAGCGAGCCAATGCTGCAGGCGCGCGCGTGAATATGCCCGCCGCGCCGACGCAGCGTCAAGCCAGGCCAAGACTTGCAAGCATCACGGGGTTGGTCTAGCTTGCCGCGCCGTGATCACTCGCGAGGCCCGTGCCGAGTGCCCCCGTAGCCCTGATACCGTGTCGCTGATTTACCGTCTGGCGCGTGCTCCGCTCTTCCGCATGCCGCCGGAGACCGCCCACGAAGTGGTCACCGGATGGCTCGAGACCGCCTTCGCCACCCGCGCGGCACGCACTGCGGCACGAGCCTTCTTCGAGGTCCGCGATCCGACCCTCCACGTGCAGCGGTGGGGGATCGACTTTCCCAATCCCGTCGGGCTGGCCGCCGGCTTCGACAAGGCTGGCTCGGCCTTCAACGCCCTCGGGGCGCTGGGTTTCGGATTCATAGAGATCGGCACGGTCACGGCTGAAGCACAGCCGGGCAACCCGCGGCCCCGGCTCTTCCGCTTGCCGGAGGACGAAGCTCTCCTGAACCGGATGGGATTCAACAATCCGGGTGCCGCCGCGGTGGCGCACCACCTCCAGCGCACGCCCATTGAGCCGATCCTCGGGATCAACCTGGGAAAGAGCAAGGTCACGCCGCTGGAGAAGGCCGCGGAGGACTACCTTCGTAGCCTCGATCTGCTGCTTCCCTTTGCTCGCTACCTCGTCGTCAACGTCAGCTCGCCCAACACCCCCGGCCTCCGCTCGCTTCAGGAGACCGAGCCGCTACGGGCGCTGCTGCGGGCGGTGGTGGAGAGAGCCCGGGCGCGAGCCGCGGGAGGCTCGCCTCCACCGGTGCTGGTGAAGCTCTCCCCGGACCTGACCGATACGCAGGCGGAAGAGGCGGTGGACATCGCGGCCGCGGAGCGCGTTTCCGGTGTGATCGCGGTGAACACCACCGTCGAACGGACGGGGCTACGGACACCCGCTAACGAAGTCGAGCGTCTGGGGCTGGGGGGCATCAGCGGGAGACCCCTGCGTCGGCGCGCCCTGGAGCTGGTCGCTCGGATTTACAAGCATACCGGTGGTCGCATCCCGATCATCGGGGTGGGAGGCATCTTCACCGCGGGGGATGCATGGGAGCGCCTGCGTGCAGGCGCCAGCCTGCTGCAGGTCTACACCGGCTTCATCTACCAGGGCCCCACCATCGCCCGCGACATCAACCGCGGGCTCCTCGCGCGGATGCGACGTGAGGGGGTCCGCTCGATCGAGGAGGTCGTGGGGAGCGGAGGCTAATTTGCCCCCGCCTCGCTATTCTCGACGATGTGTAGCGGGGTAAGCGGGTAGGTCTGATCGTCGAGGTGCAGCTCGAACAGGTACGTGCCCGCGCTCGGGAAGACGACGTTCTCCACGGGGAGAACCAGACGCGTCTGCGGCGGCGCCTCACCAGCCGGCGTGGGGTTGACGTCGGTGTGGCCGCTGACGGTAAGGCATGGGCTGCGGTCCGGATCCACGAGGTCGATGCGGAAGTGCCGGCGGCCCGTCTCGCCCTCGTTCCATTCGATCGCGAGCGCGAGGACCAGCGAATCCTGTTGCGCCGGAAATCCCGGTGCGTACAGCTGATGGAAGACCCCGCCGGCGTCGAGCCTGCCGTCCGCCCGGCTCGACGCCTCCTCACAGATCAATGCGTACAGAATCCTCACGATCGATCCTTGGTTGGTGTCCCCTCGCGGGGCGATGCCGCCAGACGCACCCGCACCGCCTCCGCGTGCCCATGCAGACCCTCGGCTTCCGCGAGGCGGATCACGTCCGCGGCGTCCTGCTGGAGACGCTCGGCCGAGTAGCCGATCAGGCTGGTGCGCTTCAGGAAATCGTAGACGCCGAGCGGCGATGCCCAGCGCGCTGTGCCCCCCGTCGGCAGAACATGGTTCGGCCCCGCGAAGTAGTCGCCCACGGGCTCGGGAGAATGGCTCCCCAGGAAGATCGCGCCCGCGTTGCGGATCTTCCCGGCGAGGGCGAGCGGCTCGCGAACGAGCAGCTCGAGGTGCTCGGGCGCCCGGAGATCCGCGGCCGCGGCCGCGGCCGCAAGGTCCGGGACGACCAGGATGAGGCCGTACGCGGCGAGGGCAGCCCGGGCGATCTCGGCCCGCGGATTCGCGATCAGCAGCCGATCTAGAGCGTCCGGCACCGCGGCGGCGAGGCCCTCGGAGGTGGTCACCAGCCAGGCGATCGCGTCGGGATCGTGCTCCGCCTGGCCGATCAGGTCGGCCGCTACGTGGACCGGGTCGGCGGTCTCGTCCGCGATCACCAGGATCTCGGAAGGGCCGGCCACCATGTCGATGTCCACCCGGCCGAAGACCTGGCGCTTCGCTTCCGCCACCCAGCGGTTCCCCGGACCGACGATCTTGTCGACGGGCGCAATGGTGTCCGTGCCATAGGCAAGCGCCGCGACGGCGTGTGCCCCGCCCACCCGGTAGAGCTCGGTCACCCCGGCCAGGTGAGCCGCGGCCAGCACGACCGGGTTGGCGCCGTCGGGGGTGGGGCTGACCATGACGATCTCGTCCACGCCCGCCACCCGTGCCGGGATCACGTTCATCAACACAGACGAGGGGTAGCTCGCTCGCCCGCCCGGCACGTAGACGCCCACGCGGCGCAGCGGCAGCACCCGCTGACCGAGCACGCTTCCGTCGGGAAAGAAGTCGAGAAACCCGCGCTCCAGCTGCCGCTCGTGAAAGCGCCGGACGTTTCTGGCGGCACCCTCCAGGGCGGCGCGCACTGGATCCGGCAGCGCGTCGGCGGCGCGGGCGAGCTCCTCACGCGACACCCGGAGATCCGCTACCCGCTCCTCCGTCGCTCCGTCGAGCTCGCGGGCCAAGCGGATCAATGCGGCGTCGCCATCCTTGGCCACCGTCTGCAGAATTGCGGAGACCCGGCTGGACAGCTCCGGGTCGGAGGTGGAGGCGGCGCGCATCATCGCGCGCAGCTCCGTGAAAGGGGGCTGCGCGCGCTTGATTCGGATGCCCACTTCGCTACTTCCTTGCGCCACGCAGGACCTCCTCCAGCTCGCCAATCAGTCGTTGATGCTCTTCCAGCCGCAGCTTATGGCTCGCCCGGTTCACGATCAGCCGCGCCGAAGAAGCGAAGATCGTGTCGAGGACGACCAGCCCGTTCTCCTCCAGCGTACGACCGGTCTCCACGAGGTCGACGATCCAGTGCGAGAGCCCCAGCAAAGGGGCCAGCTCTACCGAACCGGTAATCCGCACCAGCTCCACCTGAACCCCTGCCTCGGCGAAGAACTGCCGGGCCGTGGCGATATACTTGGTGGCCACCCGCGGGGTAACGGCGCCGGGCAGGCGCGGATAGGGCGTGCCGCGCGGCGCGGCCACCGCCATTCGGCAGGCTCCCAGCCCCAGATCGAGCGGCTGCAGCACGTCCGGACGCTGCTCCCTGAGCACGTCCAGCCCCACCACGCCGAGATCGGCCACGCCGGCCTCCACGTAGGTGGGGACGTCGCGGTTCTTGACCGGGAGAAACTCGAACCGGCCGTTTTCGCAAGGGAGGATGAGGCGGCGGCTGCCTAGCGCTTCCTCGGGGACCTCACAGCCGAGCTGTGCCCAGAGCTTCAGCACCTGAGGCATCAACCGGCCTTTGGGTAGCGCCACCCGCAGAGGGACCGCGCTCATGTGCCCTCACCTCCCAGTAGCTCGGCCAGCGCGTCGGTCTCCAGCGAAAACCCGACCGCCGGGCGATCCGCGCCGTAGAGGGCGAGGAGCCCGTCGTAGCGGCCGCCGAATCCGATGGCGCGACCGACCCCCGCCACGAACACCTCGAACTGGATCCCCGTGTAGTAGCCGAGCCCGCGAATCTCCCCCAGATCGTAGACGACGTGCGCGCGCTCCGCCTCCGTCAGGCTTTCGTCAATCCTCGCCAGGCGCTCGATCGCCTGCCGGCCCTCCTCGCCCGGGGCAAGCGAGCGTGCGCGAAGCAGCATTTCCCCCCGCCCGATCAGCTGCGGGAGCTCGACCAGCGCCGCCGCCACCTCGGGACGAGGGTTGCGCTCGGCGACGACGGCCGCCAGCTCCGCCCGATCCTTGCGATCGATCGCCCCGCGCAGACTTTCCGACGCGTCGGCAGGAAGCCCGGCTAGCAGGGGCCGCACGAAGCCCATCTCCCCGAGGTTGATCTGGAAATCCCGTATCTGCAGGCGGTGCAGCAGATCGATCACCAGCCGCAGCACCTCCACGTCCGCGGAGACGTCCCCTGCCCCGATCAGCTCGGCCCCGAGCTGGAAGGTTTCGCGGTGGCGGCTTCCGCCCTCAGGTTCCTGGCGGTAGACCTTGCCAGCATAGCAGAGCCGGAGCGGAAGCGGGGCGGAGGCAAGGCGCGTCGCCGCCACCCGCGCGATGCTGGAGGTGAAGTCCGCCCGCAGCGCCACCAGGCGACCATCCTGGTCAACGAAGCGAACGAGGCGCGAAGCCAGATCGGGCCCCGCGCCGAGCGTGAACACTTCCTCGTACTCGAAGGTCGGAGGAATAACCTCCGCGTACCCACGCTCCTCGGCCAGCGCGAACCAGGCGGCCTGCACTCGGCGGCGCCGACGAACGTCCTCGGCCAGCAGGTCTTGCGACCCCGGCGGTACGCTGGAAATCGGAAAGCTCGACATCCGCTCAACATAGCCCGGCTCGAGGGCGGAAATCAACGCCCCCACCGCCATTTCCGGGTATCGGCACAGCCATTGCGCAAAGGGTGATCGATGGCATCGATCACCGCCACCTGGAGAGAAATCGTGGACATCATCCTGCTGCTGGGAATCATCCTGCTGGTGCTCGCTCTGCTCGGCTTCTCGGGTACGATCGCGGCACTGGAGAGCGTTGCGGTAGTCCTGCTGATCGTCGCGGTGATCGTCATCGCATGGCGGATCATCACCGGGAGGAGACCCGTCTAATACCGGCGCAGGGATAAGGTGGGGCGGCCGGAGCATCGCGAGGTGCTCCGGCCGCTCCGTATTCACGCCGGCTAATCTCTGCCCAGCCGCCCCTCCGGCGCCACCTCCACGAGCTTCCTCAGCAGATCGGCCACCTCGTCCGGACCGCGCAGGTATGCGCTGGCGGCGGTATGGATCGGCTGTGGATCGGCGACAATCACCCCTTCGCCGTCGACGGATCGCTGCGCCCGCAGCACGCGAAAGGCGTCTTCGTCGGTCTGATCATCACCCAGATAGATCACCGGGGCACCGGCAGGGGGGCGCAGCTCGCCCAGGAGGAACTCGACGGCCTTTCCCTTGTGCCAGTCGACTCTGGGTCGCACCTCCAGGATCATCTTCCCTTCCGTTACCCGGAGCCCTTCGTGCCCACCGGCCACTGCGAATACTGCACGGCGCACCTCCTCCACCCGCTCAGGCGCGACGCGACGATAGTGGACGCTCAGCGTCAGCTCCTTGTCCTCGACCAGCACGCCGGGGATCCCCCCGATCTCCCTCTCCAGCTCTGCCGCAGCAGACTCGAGCCACGGCCGCGACGCCGCCGCCTCCTGGTGAATGCGGCTGAGTCCGGGGGCCTCGATCTCCATTCCGTGATTACCGGCATATGCGATATCCGGGATCCCCACGCGCCCGCGCGCATCGGCCATGGCCCGGCCGCTCACCACCGCCATCTCGAGGGAGGGGATCGCCCTGAGGTGCCGGAGCGCAGAGGCGGTAGCCTCGGGAAGCGCGGCATCTTCCGGATGGGAGACGATCGGGGCGAGCGTGCCGTCGAAATCGAGCAGGAGCACGAGCTTGCCTGCCTTCCACCAGGCGTCGCGCCAGTGCGCTAGTCGCTCGCTCGCGTGTGGCAGTGCGTTCGGTTCCATGCTACCGCAGTTGCTGGACGCCAGCCCTGATCTCTCAATCTGCTCCCTACGCAGGCCCACGAGTCGACAGCAAGGCGATCGGGCGGCTATGTCATTCGCGCTCATTCGCCTACCCGCCCGTGGGAGGGGGAACCTCCGACGCCGAAGTCCGGGCCGACCGCTTCGCGCACGGCGTCCGGAAGCGTGCCGCGACCAGGCACGACCGGCGCTGAGGGATAGCGACTCATCGCGTCGCCGGCAAGCGCTGCATCCCGAAGTGCCCGTGACAGACACTCCTGGTCGGGCGACTGGCACTCCCGGACTGGCAGTCTGCGCTGCCGGCCGGCACTGACACCCGCCCGTTGACCCCGACTCGGCGCGGCGGGTACATTCTCGCGGAGTAATCCCCCTTGCCGAACGAATCGATGTCCTGGCTCGACGAGCTCAAATACGACGCGGACGGACTGCTCCCGGTGGTGGCGCAGGAGGCGACCACCGGCGAGGTCCTGATGGTGGCCTACGCCAACCGGGAAGCGCTCGAGCGCACCGCCCAGAGCGGACGTGCGCACTACTGGAGCCGCTCCCGCCAGGAGCTCTGGCGAAAGGGGGACACCAGCGGCCACATCCAGGAGGTCCGTGAGGTCCGGGTAGACTGCGACGGCGACGCGGTGCTCTATCTCGTCGACCAGAAGGGCGCGGCGTGCCACACAGGGAAGCCCACCTGTTTCTACCGAGGCGTGGGTGAGGAGGGCTTGCTCGAGACTCCGCCACACGGGCACATCCTTTCACGCGTCCACCGCATCGTCGCACAGCGCGCAGCGGAGCGGCCGGAGGGATCATATACGACGTACCTTCTGGAGCAGGGCCTCGATAAAGTTCTCAAGAAGGTGGGGGAGGAGGCGACCGAGGTCGTCATTGCCGCCAAGAACGCCGACAACGCCGAGCTGCGCTCCGAGATGTCGGACCTCTTCTTCCACCTGCTGGTGCTCCTGCAGGTGCGGGGACTCCCCCTCGAGGAGGTCTGGAGCGAGCTGGAGACGCGATTCGGCGCTCCGCAGCGGATCCCTTCCCCGCGCGCGTCCGCACACCCGCACAGCTGATCCTATGCCCAGCACGGCGCGCGCGGTGGCTCTGCTGCTGACAGGCTCCGTGCTCGCGGGCTGCGACCTTCCCGCCGCCGTGGGCGATCACTCGCGCATCATGGTGGCGGTCGACGATGCGACCTGGCACGAGGTCGGCGCGTCGATCGTCGAGGCGCTGGAGCCCAGCCGATTCACCGTGCGCGAGGAGCGGATCTTCGACGTCGCTCACGTCGACCCGGCGACCAGCGAGGATTGGGCCGATTTCCGCAAGCTGCGGCAGGTCCTGGTGATCGGGGAGGCGGCCGATCCCTGGGTGGCGACCGCGCTGAAGAAGGTCGGCGACCGGGTTCCCCGGGGGCCGGAAATTCTGGTGGCGAGGAACGTCTGGGCGCGCCCTCAGACGGTCACCATCCTGCTGCTGCCGCCGGGCTCACAAGCCGCCGAAGCAGCGGCGGTGATGCCGGAAGTGGGCGCGCTCTACCTCCGGCAGCTGGAAGAGTACTCCCTCGCCCGCATGTTCGTGAGCGGCGAGCAGACCGAGCTCGCCGATTCGCTCGCCCGCATCGCCGGATTCTCCCTCCGGGTTCCCGCGGTCTACCGCGTGACTGAGCCCGAGGTCGGCGTCTTCGTCTTCCGCAACGATCAGCCCGACCCTTCCGACCTGATCCGACAGGTCACCGTGACTCGTCGGCCATGGGACGAGGTGGAGTCGACCCCGCGGGCGGTGATCGGTTGGCGCGCCGAACTGGCGGCGCGTACCACCACGCCGCCGCAGGTCACCGCCGACAGCGCTCTGGTGACACGAATTGGGATCGAGGTCGGCGGGAATCCCGCCCTGGAAGTGCAGACGACCTGGTCGAACCCGCCGGGTTCATGGCCGGCTGGAGGGCCGGTCATCACCCGGTTGGTGCGCTGCGGAGAGTACGCCTACCTCACCGATGGCTGGCTGTACGCTCCGGGACGTCCGAAGTACCAGTACATGATCCAGCTCGAGGCGCTTCTCGACAGCTTCCGCTGCGCGTGACGATGGTCAACCGCCGGGTCGTTCTGCAGGGACTCGGCTCTTGTGGCCGCCCGCACGACAAAGCGGAGGGTTCCGGACGGTAGCGGCTTGTGGCATGGTGTGAGGGCGCCCACAAGGAGGCGCCCTCACAGGCCGATACCGTGACCATCTTCCGGAAGGCTCAGTCGTTCCGGAACGATGCATCCAGGATCATCTCCTCGTCGCCCGGGTCCTGCCATCCTCCGCCCAGCGGCTCTCCCCACGTGACCACGCCATTCTCCACCCGGAAGGGCTGCATCATGAACAGGCGGGTCCCGTTGCGGTCACGCGCCTCCGCGATGAGAAGCGGACGGGTGGTACCGTCGGCCTCGGTCGAGAGAACGTCCAGGGCGAGCAGGAGGCAGGTGGGCGGCTTCTGAGCCGTGTACTTCGCGATCAGGCCCGAGAGAATCTCGGGCGAATTTCCTTCTCCACCCGGCGGAACTGGCACCCTAAGAGTCCGGAGCTCCGGGGCCGACTGACCCTGTTTCTGGTGCACCGTACGTAGCCGGGGTGGCAGGTCGGTCCCCTCCGCCGCGGCCTTCTCCAGATCTCTGCGTACCTCTTCCAGGAACGAGTGAGCCAGTTCCAGAACCCGCTGGGGCCGGATCATTCGTCGGGTATCGATGGATGGAGGATCCTGGCGAGCTCTCCGGTGCCGATCACGGGCGGGGAGCGGACGTGGCCGGCGGACGCGCCGCCGCGCCGAAGCGGCGGATCGCAAATGGGTTGCCACCGCACACCGTAGGCCGGGGGGCAAAGCCGAACACGTCCACGAGCTCCACCTCCTCCGGGGCGCGCAGGGTGTTGACGTGATAGACGATCTCCTCCAGCGCCGGAGCAAGCTCGGCGAGCGCGCTGTCGGCAGGCTCCGGTGCACCGTAGAGACGGTGCGTCATCCACGCGTCGGTCCGACTCGCCGATATCCCGGCTCCGCGGCCGACTTCACGAGCGGCTTCGAAGGCGGCGCCGCGCGCAGCCGCCTCCGCGGCAGCCTCGATCAGGCTCCGCTGCGCGGCGCTGAGACGCCGCAGGCCTTCCGCCGAGCTCATGCGACAGCTCGCGTTGTCGAGCAGGCTCAGCGCCCGGTCGCGGTGCTCCCGGATCACCGCAAACCGCTCCATCGCCGGAAGGTCCGACCCCGCTTCGGTGAGCGCCTTGGCCAGCTCGATGGGCGAGAGTCGCCGCTGCGGCCCATGTACTTCCAGCGCCCACTCCGCCGCGGCCGGCTCCACCGGGGTGATCCGCTGCAGGATCTCCAGCAGCGACCCCACCGCCCCGCCTCCGATGTCCGGTCCGCGCGTAGTCCCGTAGCCGGTCAGTGCCGGGTCCTGGAAGGAGGTCAGATATCCGCCAGCACGGCCTTCCCGCGCCAGCAGAGCCGCCACGAACCAATCGGTCCCGCGGGCGAAGACCTCTGCCGGTCGGGTATCGTGCGCTCGTCCGACGCTATCCGGTTGGGTAATGGAGGCGGCAAGGCTGCTCAGCGCGTACGCGAGCCTGTCGCCACGCCCGAGGCTCACCGCCATGTCGGTGGCGTAGCCGCGGTGCGAGTCGTAACGCTTGCGCGCGAGCTGCCAGTCCAGGTCGTGCGCGATCTCGTGCGCCAGCGTCCCGGCCCCCGTGCGAGGCGGCAGGTACAGGGTGCGCGTTGCCGGGTCGTGCAGGGCCAGAGCCCGCCGCCCTCCGGGGAGCTCGTCGAAGCGGATGGTGAGGCCGCGCACCGAGGTGGTCGGGAGCACCCGTTGCAGATCGACCAGCCCCTGCCCCAGGATACGTCGGTAATACGGACGCCAGCGATCCGGGACCTGCTCCCCGAATTCAACCCCGGCAAGTCCGAAGCGGGCGATGAGGTCCTTGGCCGCAGGGGCCGGATCTCCCGGAAACCACGGCTGTTCCTGGTTCCAGACCCGGAAGAAAACGGTCGCCTGCAACTGGATCAGCCGTAGGCGCAGCCCTTCCGCCGGGTGCCCCGCCTTCTCCAGGATCCACCCCGCCACGAAGCGCTCCTCATTGTACATCGTATCGATGAACGCAGCCCGCGCTTCCTGCTCAGCCTCCTCCCCGCCAGCGCCGGCCACGTACTCGTCCCGATTGATCATCAGGGCGACACTGATGGGCGCCTGCGGCGGGTAATCTCGACGGCTCGCCACCTCGAGGAGCCGCCCCGCCGCCTCCAGCGAGAGCACCGGTTCCGGGCCACCCTCCTCCGCGCCGACTAGCACCGCGGCGACGCCCGATCCGCCCAGGCGGTGGGCAATCGCGCGGATTCCCTGCGCCACGCGCGGACCCTGCGTGGCCACGGCCTCCTCCTCGGCCGCCGTGAGGACTGCCATCGCCGGCGTCTCCACGCTGAAGCGCCGCTCGGCCCGCCAGGAGGGGATGAGATCGAGCGGCGAGACGCGCTCCTGTCGCGCGGCCGCGATCAGCCGATTGGCGTCCTCCCGCGCCCGTCGTCGATCCGCCACCAGCGCCGCGACGTGCGAGACCACCGAGGGGAAGCTCGCCGTTACCGTGTTCTCCGCCCTGGCGAGTTCGAAACCGAGCCGCACCATGCGCTCGCCGCTCGCCGCGCTGGGCGCGATCCCGATGATGCGCTCGATCAGCGCGAGCTGGTGGGCACCAGTCGACACACGGGGATCCACCCCGTTGAGCCGAACCAGGTCGAGCACGCGGGGGTCGATCTCGTACGTGCGGCCCTCGCGGGCGCGGGCCAGCAGCGCGAAGGCGACCGCCTGTCGCTGCTCCAGATCGAGGAAGGGGTCGCGCAGCGCGAACTCGATCAAGCGGAAGGGGCTACCCAGACCGATCCGGGCACGCTCCAGGTAGCCGAGCACCACCACCTCGCTGTCGCTCAGCTCAGCAGCGGGCTTCGCGGCCAGGCGCTCCACGTACGCGCGCGCCGCGGGAAGGGAGATCTCGACGGCTTCGGTGGCGGCGTTCGGCCGGGCTGGCTGGCAGGCAAACGACAGCACCGCCACCGCCGCAAGGACGATGGTCCGAAGCGCGCAGCGGGCAGCGGTGCGGTGCCGTTGCATCTCGAAAGCCACCTTCATTGAAGTTGTCGGGATCTGTATCGAGGTACCCGCCAGGGGCCAACAATGATCCGACCAGAAACCACGTTAGGGAGGTTTCCCTACAGGTGGGTAGGGAGATGGAGAAGGGGTCCCCGCGAGGCGATCCGGACTCCATGATGAGGAGCTTCGGATCGGAAGCTCCCGGGGTTGAACCTCATCGCTTGCGCTTCTGTGCAGCCTCCACTACGGCGCGTCGCAGGCGCGGCCATACCGAGGTAGCATGGCGAAGGAAATTTCCTCGCGCCACCGGATCGTCGGCCAGAAACGCCCAGGCCGGCTGCGACCCCTTACGCTGGTTACAGGCGCGGCAGGCGGTGACGAGGTTTCCCCCGGAGCGATCGCCGCCGCGCATCCTCGGCTCCACGTGGTCGACGCTCAGCTCCTCGGCCGGGAAGACTCCGCCGCAATAGACGCAGCGGTACCGGTCCCGCTCGAAGATCCGCTCCCGGGGAGTGGGCTCGGTGCGCCGGCCCTTGCGTGACGGCTCCATGCTCATCCCCGTCAGTGCCGGCGGACCCGGTAGCCGGCGGTGCGCAGCGCGGCAGCCAGCTCGTCCACGTGACTCCGCCCCCGGGTTTCGAGGGTGAGATCCACCTCCGCCTCCGTGATCCGCAGCGCCGCCGTTCCACGTCGGTGGTCGAGACGAAGGATATTCGCCCCCTGCCGCGCCACCAGCGCCGTGAGCGCCGCCAGAGCCCCCGGTCGGTCCAGCACTGTGACCTCCATCTGCGCGAGGCGGCCGTCGTTGATGAGCCCGCGATCGATGATCCGGGACAGCAAATTGACGTCGATATTGCCGCCGCTGAGGATCATCGCCACGTCCTTGCCTTCGATACCCTTCACCTTGCCGAAGGCGACCGCCGCGAGTGTCGCCGCTGCCGCGGGCTCCACCACCGTCTTCTCGCGCTCCAGCAGGAGCAGCACCGAGCTCGCGATCTCCTCCTCGGAGACGCAGACCACGTCGTCGACGTACTTCTCGATGAGCGGGAAGGTAAGGTTGCCGATCCGCCGCACCGCGATACCGTCAGCGATCGTCTCCCCCGGGGGGATCGTCACCAGCCGACCCGCCTCGAGCGCGCGGATCGCGGCCGGAAGGGTCTCCGCCTCCACGCCGATGACGCGCACATGCGGAGCCAGCTCCTTCAGCGCCACCGCCATCCCCGAGATCAGGCCGCCGCCCCCCAGCGCCACCACCACCACGTCGATGCCCGGAAACTGGTCCAGCACCTCCAGCGCGATCGTCCCCTGCCCCGCGATCACCGCCGGGTCGTCGAACGGGTGGATGAGGATCTGCCCTTCACTGTCGACCAGACGAAGGGTCTCCTCCTGCGCCTCGTCGTAGCTGTGTCCATGGAGCACGACTCGCGCTCCCAGACGTTCTGTATTCGAGACCTTGATGAGAGGCGTGCGCTCGGGCATGACGATGGTCGCGTCAATGCCGAGCTGGGCGGCGTGGTAGGCGACGCCCTGGGCGTGATTGCCGGCGCTGGCCGCGATGACCCCGCGAGCACGCTCCTCCGGACTGAGGAGCAGCATGCGATTGAGCGCCCCTCGCTCCTTGAAGGAGCCGGTGCGCTGCAGATTCTCGAACTTGAACCAGGGGCGGGCCGGGATGAGATCCCGGAACGACTCCGACTGCGTGAGAGAGGTCAGCAGGATCCGCCCCTCCAGGCGGGTTCTCGCGGCCTCCACGTCGGCTAGACTGACCATGCCTCGAAGTGTATGTGAAAGACGGCTCTGCGGGCGGAGTAGCTGTAACCCTCGACTCCCACCGCCGCAAGGTGGCTGCACCGTCGTCGGCACGCCTCTGTCACACGGGCCTTCTTCCCGGGCACGGTTCTCGAAAGCGCTCGCCGAAACTCCGCCGCAGCTCTGAGTGCATTGCATACCCCATTGGACGACCCCAGGATCGAAGCCCTTGCGACGGCGCTCGCGACCCGTGAAGCGCCCCCCCAGGCGCGGAGCGCCGCCGGATCCGAGCCTACCACGGACCAAGTAGCGCGGGCGAGCGTGGCACTCGTTGTGCGACCCGCCCCTTCCGACCTCGAGCTGCTCGTCATCAAACGAGCCACGCGAGCGGGGGATCCCTGGTCGGGTCACCTGGCCTTCCCGGGAGGGAGACAGTCGCCGGAGGACGATTCGGCGCGCGCAACCGCGGAGCGGGAGACAGCGGAGGAGGTGGGGATCCGCCTGGCGCACGATGGGCGATTCCTGGGCCCTCTCGATCCCGTCTGGCCACGATCCGGGGCTCCCTCAGTGGTCGTGGCTCCGTTCGTCTTTGCCGTGACCTCCGGGGTCGACCTCGTTCTCAACCACGAGGTCGCGGATGCCTTCTGGATTCCTCTGCGAACGCTGACGGCCCCGGGGTCAGCGACAGAGTATCTCCATGCCCTGGCGGAGGGCGAGGAGCTCCGCTTTCCGGCGATCGCCTACGAATCGCACGTGATCTGGGGGCTCACCCACCGGATCATGACCGAGTTCCTGGATATCGTCCGCCACGCGCTGGATGGGGAGGGGGCGGGGTGAGGAAGGCCTGTGGCGCATGGCGACGTGACGAGGTGACGAGGTGACACGGTGACAAGGTGAACGGGTGAGCAGATCGCCACCCCGACGCGCTGAGTGAGTGAGCTGACCCGAAGCGACAAATTGCGATGATCGATACGGAACCTTCGAGCTTCCTTGCCCGCCTGCTGGATGCGCCCGGACCCTCAGGCTTCGAGCTACCGGCGGCGCGCGTCTGGCGAACCGAGGCCGAGACTGTGGCGGACCGGCTCGAGGTCGACCTCAGCGGCAACTCGATCGCCATCCTCAATCCGGAAGGCTCGCCGCGGGTGATGCTGGCGGGTCACGTGGATGAGATCGGCCTCATCGTGACCCACATCGATTCCGACGGCTTCCTCTATTTCGACGGGATCGGAGGCTGGGATTCGCAGGTGCTGGTGGGACAGCGAGTCCGGCTCCAGGGGCAGAACGGGGAGGTGCCGGGGGTGATCGGCAAGAAGCCGATCCACCTGATGAAGGCCGACGAGCGGGACAAGGTCTCCAAGATCACCGACCTGTGGATCGACGTGGGCGCGAGCAATCGCGAGGCGGCGGCCGCCCTCGGGCTACGGGTCGGCGATCCGGCCGTTCTCGACGCCCGCATGCTGCGCGTCGGGGAGGATCGCATCGTCTCCCGCGCTATCGACAACCGGATCGGGGCATTCGTGGTACTCGAAGCCCTGCGCTTGCTCGCTGGACGCGACCCGCGACCGGGCGCGTGTGTGGCCGCGGTGGCGACGACGCAGGAGGAGATCGGGTATCACGGAGGCGGCGCCCGCACCAGCGCTCACCGATTCCGCCCCGAAATCGCGTTGGTGGTGGACGTGACCTTCGCCACCGACTCGCCGCAGATGGACAAGAACCAGGTCGGCGAGCACAAGCTGGGCGGGGGCCCGGTGCTCGGCCGCGGATCGGCCATCCACCCCCTCGTCTTCGAGCGGCTCGCGGAGGTCGCCAGATCCGCATCCATCCCGCACACGATTCAGGCGAATGCCCGGGCCACCCATACGGACGCGGACGCGATTCACCTGTCCCGCGATGGCGTAGCGACGGGAGTCGTGTCTGTCCCGAACCGATACATGCATTCGCCCAACGAGATGGTCTCGCTCGCTGACCTCGAGGCGGCTGCACGCCTGCTGGCAGAGTTCGTTATCTCGCTCGACGCCGGGTCCGACTTCATCCCCCGCTGATCGGCATGGCTCTTCCCTGTCGGGAGGCGTGTCCGCGATGCACACGATAGACGAGATCGACGTTCAAGGGACGGTGGAGGCCTGTTTTCGGGCCGGCGCCGACGTAGAGCGCTGGCCTGAAATCCTCCCCCACTACCGCTGGGTGCGATTCCACGAGAAGCGCGGCTTCGGCACCGGACGTGTCGAGATGGCGGCGCGCAGGGATTTTGGCCCCCTCCGCTATCCGGTCTGGTGGGTGTCCGAGATGAATGTCGACGAGGCCCGCCCCGCGGTGCGCTACCGCCACGTGGCCGGGGTCACCACCGGCATGGACGTGGAATGGACCTTCCATGCGCTGGCGGGCGGAAGAACGCGGATCCGCATCGTACACGACTGGGCCGAGGGGCCGCAGTGGCCGCTGCCCCGCTTCGTACGCCGGATGATCGCCGACGCCATCATCGGTCCGGTCTTCATCCATCATATCGCCGGGCGCACCCTGAACGGGATTCGCCGGCAGGTCGAGAAGTCACGCGAGCAGGAGAGAGTTGCATGATCGCACCCCATCGGGCGGGGATACACGACGAGGGCGGCGACCAGACGGGCGCCGCCCGCCGCGTGGTGGTCACGGGAATCGGTTGCGTCACCCCGATCGGATCGGGCCCCGAAGGTCTGTGGGAGGGGCTGCGTCGTCGTCGATCGGCGGTGAGGAAGATCGATCGCTTCGACCCCAGCCCGTTTCGCAGTCACATCGCGGCGCAGATCGACGACTTCGATCCGCTCGATTACATGGAGCGCTCCAGGGCTCGCCGCCTCGACCGGTTCGCCCAGCTCGCGGTGGCATCTTCGCGGATGGCCCTGCAGGACGCCGGGCTCGATCCGACCGAGCTGCGGGGGGAACGGGTGGCGGTGCAGATGGGATCGGCGCTCGGAGGGATGAGCTTCGGCGAGGACCAGCTCCTGCGCTTCCACCGGGACGGAGTCAAGGCGGTGGAAACCATGCTCGCACTCACCGTCTTCTGCGGCTCCGCCTCGTGCAACGTGGCGATCGAGTTCGGTTTCACGGGCCCGAATTCGACCAACGCGATGAGCTGTGCGTCGGGGGCGATCGCGATCGGCGAGGCGTGGCGGTATGTGCGTGACGGCAGCGCGGATCTGGCCCTGGCGGGCGGGATCGAGGCCCCCCTGGCTCCACTCTGCTATGGGGCATTCGCCATCATCCGCGCGATGTCTACCCGCAACGACGATCCGGAGCGGGCGAGCCGCCCCTTCGACGCCGAGCGGGACGGGTTCGTCATGGGCGAAGGCGCGGCGGTCCTGCTGCTCGAAGAGCGCTCGCATGCGCTGGCGCGCGGCGCGCGCATCTACGCGGAGCTGCTCGGCTACGGCAACACCAACGATGCCCACCACATGACCGCACCCCGTCCCGACGGACGGGAAGCCGCCCGCGCGATGCGCCTCGCGCTGACCGCAGCCGGAGTCCAGCCGCACCAGATCGACTACGTCAACGCTCACGCCTCCTCCACCCCCCTCAACGACCCTACCGAGAGCCACGTCATCCGCGAAGTGCTGGGCGAGCAGACCGACCGCGCCGCCGTGAGCGGAACCAAGGGCTACTACGGTCACGCCCTCGGTGCCAGCGGCGCGATCGAGGCCGCCATCACCGCTCTCGCCATCCAGCGCAGCTGGATCCCTCCCACGCTCAACCTCGAGAGCCCCGACCCCGCGTGTGACCTCCCCCACGTGACCGGCGAAGGCCAAACCCGGGAGATCCGGTACGCGATCTCCAATTCCTTCGGCTTCGGCGGGATCAACGCCTCGCTCGTGCTCGGCAAAAGCTAAATTTCGCGCTGCGGGAACTTCCCTCCGATTCGAGACTACTAATCCCAAATCGGTCGGACGAGCGGATAATTATTCCCCCTAGAGGTTTGACTTCCCGTGCCTGCAGCAATATATTGTGCGGGTTATGACCTATCTTTCCGGGGCAGAGAATCCGTACGTGTGACCGCAGGGGCGGTGAGCGTCGCAAACCGACGAGGCTCGCTGCCCCTGTTGTTTTCCCATTCGAACGAGCCGAACTATGTTCTTCAGCTCCCGAGCCCTCGATTCCTTTGACCAGTACCTGCACGACGTCGAGAAGTACCCCCTGATCGATGATCCGGAAGAGGAACGAAGACTGGCACGGAAGGCGCGGGCCGGTGACAAGGCAGCAGCGGAGAGACTGGTAACGGCGAATCTGCGATTCGTCATCTCTTATGTGAAGAAGTACCAGGGGCGGGGTCTGGGGTTGGCCGAGCTGGTCTGCATCGGCAACGAGGGGCTGCTCAAAGCCGTCAAGAAGTTCGACCCCGAGAAGGGGGTCAAGTTCATCTCCTACGCTGTCTGGTGGATCCGCCAGACGGTCCTTCAAGCGCTGGCCGAGCAGACCCGCTCGGTGCGCATCCCGTTGAATCAGAACTCTAACCTCGTGCGCCTTTCGCGCACGGAGACCGCGCTGACCCAGACGCTCGGCCGCACTCCGACGGACCAGGAGATTGCGGACGAGATGGCGGAGCCGGTGGAGACGATCCGTGCCCTGCGCCGGGTGGCGGCCAGCGAGCTCTCACTGGACGCCCCGCTCGACCGGGGCGATCGCGATTCATCCTCCTTCGGGGAGCGGTTCGCGGGCTCCGAGGCGGAGGAGATCGAGGAAGAGGTCGAGTTTCAGGCGCGCCGTGAGTTCCTGGAGAAGATGTTCGAGAAGTACCTGACGGAGCGCGAGCGGAAGATCCTCTACCTCTACTATGGTCTGGACGAGGGTGAGGAGCGGACGCTGGAAGAGATCGGAATGCTGCTCGGGGTCACTCGCGAGCGCATTCGCCAGATTCGCAACCGGGCGTTCGAGAAGCTCCGGGAGAGCCCGGACGGGGCGGCGCTCGAAGGATTCTGGGCAGTCTCCTGAGCCGAACGTCGGTCTCGTTGCCCCGTGTCGCGGAGTGGTGAAGCGGGCTCGCCGAGATCCCATCCTTTACGCAGCGATCCACGATCGCCGGCACGGGTCGCTGGGTAAAGCAGCGGGGGATCGGAAGTCATCTTCCGATCCCCCGCTTTTGCTTCCCACCTCGAGGCCGCGGTTCCGACGTAATCCTGGTGTTGTCTATTCGTTCAGCGGCAGTACGACGCGCCAATCGTCGGCCGCTGCCGGCACTGTCACCGACTGCGTCCTTTCAGTCCCGATCGACACATCCATTCTCCGAATCGTCGGCGGCAGGGTGAGACGGTAGCTCGCGCGGGACTCCTCGGCATTCTCGATCAGCATCCCCCCGGGCAGGACCATCAGACTCTCCCCGTTGCCGTTGGTGATCTGTGCCGTGGCGCGATCCAGCGGAAGGACCTGGATCAGCAGCTGCCCTGCCACCTGACGCGACTGCAGCGAGAGCCGGAAGGTCTCCCCCGAAGCCGGGAACGACACCACCGAGCCGCCTGGCCCGATCACGGCGGGAGGCAGGACCGGCACCGCTGCCGGCGCTGCCCTCCCAACCCCGAGGTCGAAGGGGAGGACGCCGACCACGCGGGCGCGCACCGCGTCGACGGAGAGCGTGATCACCATCACGCCGCTGATGGCCGCGGCGACCGCCCACGTGCGGCGCGCCCGAACGGCCGACTGGTGACGCGTCTCGGCCGCGCGCAGGGCGCTGCGCGCCCTGGCCCGCTCCACCGCCGAAGGTGGTGTCGCGGTCCGCAAAGAGCGGAGATACCGCGTGACCTCGCGCGAGTGGCCTTCCACCTCGGCAAGGCGTGCGCGACAGCCGGGGCACCCGAGCAGATGGCGCTCCATGCGTTCCGAAGTCGCCTCGTCGAGCTCGCCATCCAGTCGCCGGACGAGATCCCCGAGCGACGGGTGGCGTGAACGTCTGGTTGCCGTCATAAGTCGACCTCGGATCTGGAGAGTTCCCGGGCGAGCTTGTTGAGGGCGCGTGCGATCATGCTTCCGACCGACTTCGTGGTGGTTCCTACCGCCTCGGCAATCTCCCTGTGGGTAAAGCCTTCTTCCCGCATCAGGAGCAGCGTGCGATCGCGGAGGCTCAGCGCATCCAGCGCCCGGTGCACCAGGGCCCGCCGTTCTGCGAGCTCCAGCGCGCGTTCCGGATCCGGAGGGTGCGAGGTTGCCACGAGCAGCTCCGCGGACTCGTCCAGCAGCTCTCGCCGTCGGCGGCTGACACGAGAGTCGTCCCGGACCAGGTTCGTTGCCACCCGGAAGAGCCAGGCGCGGAGTTGGTGCTCGGCGGGCCGTCGCTCGACCAGGCGGATGAAGCATTCCTGGGCAACATCGGCCGCGAGGTCGGGGTCGCCCGTGAGGTTCGCCAGATAGCGATAGAGGCCGTCGTACTGGGCCTCGAAGATCGACTCGACATTCACGCGCTTCAGAAGGTGAAGCGTACGCCCACGAGAGGGAGCCGCGGAATTCCGGGCTCGAAGCGATCGATCACCCCATCCCCGCACTCCCCTTCCATGCCGCGCGTCGCAGCGCACCCCGTGCTGCCGGCGTAAGTCACCGCGTTGTTCCGCCCGAGAGCGTTGCGGAGCTGGGCGTAGGCGGTAACATCCCATGTGCCCACCGTGCGAGTGATCTCGGCCACGAGATCGAGACTCGCGTACGCCGGCGTTCGCATCGCATTCGCCTCTCCCAACCGTACGACCGGCGGGTCCTCGCCCTCGTCCGGCAGGATGAGGCGCGTGAACGGCACCCCGGATCCGTAGGTAAACGCTCCCCCCAGACGTACGCCGTTCCCCACGTTGGCAAAGAGCATCGCGTCGAGCGCGTGCCGCACGTCGGCCGGAGCCGGGAACTCGAAGCGAGCGGTGTCCGGTTCGAACACCTCGGCCCGCATGGTGGAGAAGCCGAGCGTGTAGCCCAGCGAGCCGGACCATCGCTCGTTCTGCTGCCGGAGCAGCAGCTCGAAGCCGTAGGCGTCGTTGCTGGCCTGCACCGAGGGGTCCCGGTCGGGCACCACCCGTCCGCTGTCCGGGTTCGGCACCTCCACCCCTGCGGCCCAGCGACGATAGGCGTTGACGCCCACGATCCAGTTACCATGGAGCCACCGCTCCACTCCGGCACTCACTACGTCCGAGCGGACGGCCGCGTACCCCGCCGTCTGGGCCAGGACCCAGAGGTGCGTCAGGTGCAGCTGTGGCCCGAGCGGCCCCGCCACGGGAGCGATGTCCTGCGTGTATTGCCACGTTCGGGACCAGCCCGCCGAGAGCTGCGTACTCGCGCCTACCTCCAGGCTCGTCGCCAGCCGCGGCCCCAGCCGCACATCCCCTCCGTTCAGGACCGGGTCGCCGGATTCGACCCGCAGACCCGTCTCCAACGCCAGCGGACCAAACGCCAGGCGTTTCTCCGCCCACAACGCTCGATAGCGGAGGCTACTGCCCAGGGTCAGGTTGTTGACCGGCGTGCTGTCCCGCGGTAGCACCACCGCCAGATCGCCCAGGAGCGAGAAGGGGCCCTCGTAACCCACCGTGTCGCGGACGACTTCGAAGCCTACCACCCACCCCGGCGACTCCCCCCGTGGCGAGAGCTCCGCGCGCAGAGTCCGATGACGGATGGTGCTCTCCAGGGGTGGCAGGGTCGGCTCGTCCCCACGCAGTCTGACACGCTCATCGCGGAGGATCGAGGCGCGGAAGCGCGTCTGGCCGATGCTCAGGCCCAGCCTCAGCGGTCCGAGCGGCACCCCAACCGTCGCACGACCCGATTGGTTCCCCCACCGTCCGCGGTTCGCCTGGAGGATTCCGGGGATTCCGCCGCGCAGATGGTCGCGCTCGACGATCCCCGTGGCCGCGTAATCGAATCCTCCCAGCTTCCCATCGACCCTGGCGACGACGTCGGAGAAGTCGTACGGGATGTAGAGGTCCTCCTGCGCGGTGGCGGCGCCGGCCATGCGGGTGAGCAGGTCGACGTAGGTTCGCCGGCCAGCCACCATCCAGTTCAAAGCCCCATCGGGCGCGGCCCCGCTCAACGCGAGACGGGCGCTGGCCAGGGACAACTCCCCGCGCCCCTGCACCCCTTCTTCCAATTCGTCTGCCCCGCTCCGGGCGTGCAGGTCGAGCACCGCCGCCGCTCCCTCCCCGAACCGGGCGGGGCGCGGCCCGGGGTAGAACACCGCCTCGCCGAGCGCGTCCGGGTTGACCGCGGAGAAGAGCCACCCGGCATGGGTCGGATTGTAGAGCGGCATCCCGTCCAGGAAGACGCGCGTCTGGTCCCAGGATGCTCCGCGCGTCCACAGCGTGGCGGTGAAGTCGTCCCGCGTGGTCACGCCCGGGGTGCGCTGTAGCGCCCGAAAGAGATCGGTCTCCGCGAGGGTCACCGCCTCGACGAGCTCATCCTGCGTCAGCGATCGAATATCGAGAACGAGATGCTCCGGACCGCGTAGCGGCGAGAGGAGGAGGCGCCCCGAGCCTGCCGAATCGATGATGGCGGTCTTACGCAGGAAGGGGGGTGTACCTCGGGAGCGCACCTCGAGCGGCGCGAGCTTGACGGGTTCGACCTCCAGCCCGGCGGAAATCCGGGTGAGCGCTTCACCGCGCAACTCCACCTGGATGTGAGCGGGTAGGTACCCCAGCCGGCTGATCCGCAGCTGATACGATCCGGCCGGGACCGCCGGAAAGCGATACTCCCCCGCGGAATCCGCGGCAGTCGCCCAGCCCGCCCGCCCGGCCCCGCCATCCTCGACCGGGCGGAGGCGCACGACGGCCCCCGGTAAAGGCTGCAACGTCGCAGCGTCGACCACTCGCCCCGCAATCGCTCCCGTCTCCTGCGCCCCAGCGTACGCCGCCGCCGTGGCAGCCGACAACACGCTGGCGCCGACCAGAAAGAGGGCGCGGAAGAGCAGCCGAACCCCGCGAAGGCGGCACGCCCGGACACCCGGCGCGGAGCACCTCTTCCGCCGGTGTCGACTGTCAGGATAACGAGCCGCTTCGCGGGGTTCTGACATGCGGCGTGGGGCCGGTCAGCCGCCCCAGACGTTGTTCGCTCGGTTCACGTCCGGAAACGCGTTCTCCGCGTCGATCTCGACGCGGGTGGCCGCGCCCGGCACCGTCAACGAAACCGTATCCGCCCCTCCGAACCACCGCTCTACCGGGATCTCTCTCTCCACCACCGACCCGTCATCGAGCTGGATGGTGAGCCGGGTGGGCATCGGGATCTCGCCGAGCGAGCGCACCACGATCTCCGTACTGTCCGAGCTCTGCGCTACCGAATCCACCGCCTGGTCCAGCACACCCGTGCCGTAATACCAGCTCTTCCAGAACCAGTCCAGGTCACGCCCGGAGACGTCCTCGAAGGTGTTCCACATATCCCACGGGTACGGGTGCTTGAAGCGCCAGCGCTGGAGGTACTCGCGGTAGGCGCGGAGGAAGACCTCCTCACCCAACACCTCGCGTAGCGTGGCGAGCACCGTGGCCGGCTTGGCGTAGGTCGCGACCCCGTACGCCGGACCGGGATAATGATAGTCCGAGCGACGCATGATCTCGCCTTCCAGCTCCGCGCGCGCGACATCCAGGTAACTGGTGCGGTCGTCCAGCTCAGGGGCTTCGGCGCCGCGGTCCTTGCGTGCCTGACTCTCGTTGAAGTTCGTGGTACCCTCGTCCATCCAGGCGCGCCGGCGCTCGTCGTTGGACACGATCATCGGCACCCACATGTGCGCGATCTCGTGCGCCGCCACGTTGTAGAGGGCCTCGGGACCCGCCGTGGTGTACTCGCCGATCAGCGTGATCATGGGGAATTCCATCCCGCCGCCGATGATCCCCCCGCCCTCCACCACGCTCATCTGCGGCCACGGATACTCGATCCCCGTGAACTCGGAAAGAAAGCTCACCGAGTGCTGTGCATACTCGGCCATCTCCACCCAGAGCGGGGCGGTCTGGCGATAGATCGCGTCAACACGCGCGTAATCCGTCTGCCCATCTCCGTCGCGATCACCGACCGGAGCTCGTGCCGCATCCCATACTGACTCACGAGTGAGGCTGTACGCCACATCCCGCACCGAATCCGCTTCGAACACCCAGCGCTGTACACCCGAGCTCTGGCGCGTGACTTGACCCAGGTCCTCTGCCGTGACCACGTGAACGACGGTGTCGCTCTGCTCGGCAATCCGCAGGCGTTCCAGCACCTCGGGCGCAAGCACCTCCTCCGCATTGGTGAGCCGGCCGGTCCCCATCACCAGCCACCCGGCGGGCGCCTCGATGGTCACGCGATAATTGCCGAACCCCGCGTAGAACTCGGCGGTGCCGAGGAACTGGTCGGGATGCCAGCCCACCACGTCGTCCAGCACCGCCATCTGGGGATAGAAATAACCCAGGTGGATAAGGTTGCCCCGACTGTGGCCCATCCGCCCGCCGGCCCCCTGCTGCGGGATGCGTAGTGCCCACTCGAACCCGAGCTCTACTGTCGAATTCGGAGCGACCGGCTGCGGCGGAACGATGAGCAGCTTGGTACCATCCACCTGGTAGCCGGAGATGCCCTGCCCCTCCGCTTCGCTGAGCTCCTGCCCGTTCACGGCAACGCGGCGAAGCTGGACTCCGCCGGTCACCTCCACCGGCTCCAATCGCATGGCGCCGGGTGCATGGAAGTTCTGCGTGAGATCGACCACCAGGCCGTTGAGCCCGTGGGGCGAGTTGTTGTAGTAGCGGACGGTCGAGCTACCCTCGAGAAACTGGGAGTCCGGGTGCACCCGCAGCTCGATCGTATACTCGGCGTAATTCTGCCAGTAGTTTGGCCCCGGTCGCCCGGTGTCGGTTCTCGTCCCCGCGGCGATCGCCCCACGAAAAGCGGGCGGGGGCACCACCTCGGGGGCTTTTGCCGCGGCTACCGCGCGGCCTTCGTCGACCGGGGTGGGAACAGAGGGAGCACCCGAGCGCGAGGCAGGGGCGCAGGCAAGCAGAATGGCGAGTGGTACGACGGACCAGCGGTACATGCGCTCGTCTCCTCTGACTGCTGGTTGATGGACCTCCCTGGTGAGGCAGGCGGAGGCGTAATGGAGCGTCCCGACCATCCGTGAGGGCGGACGGTCGGGACGCCTGCTCAGGATGATTTCGCCCGAGCTTCTCCAGCGCGCAAGGAGGGTGCCCTGCTCAGGGGGCAGTCGTCACGGGCAGTACCTCCCCGTCCAGATCGTCGGGCGCGGCAATGCCGGCAACAGCGGCGAGCGTGGGCGCCACGTCGACCGTTCGTACCAGCTCGCTACGTCTGCCCGTCTGGATTCCCGCGCCGAGGAAGATCACGGGAACGTTGCGATCGTAGAACCAGGGCGTCCCGTGCCCGCTCCCGGTGCGGGCCGTCGACATGTAA
This sequence comes from Longimicrobiaceae bacterium, assembly GCA_036375715.1. Classification (NCBI taxonomy): domain Bacteria; kingdom Pseudomonadati; phylum Gemmatimonadota; class Longimicrobiia; order Longimicrobiales; family Longimicrobiaceae; species Longimicrobiaceae bacterium. Next base: position 156,576 of record DASVBS010000065.1, read on the forward strand.
GTGCCGGGAGGTCCGATCGCGATCCAGCCACGCCGCGCGAGATCGGGTTTCATGCGCTCCGGGTGGAATGAGTTCCGCAGCAGCCTCGCGACGGAGTCGCGGGGCTCACCGGAGGCGAGCTCGTCGCGCGTGTACACGTCGTGGAGGAACGGCAGCTCGCGGAGCGCCTGCGCCTGCGCGGCCGCCTCTTCTCCCGGCGCGGCCTTCGCCAGTGCAGCCTCGGCCACGCGCAGCATCTCCTCGCGCTCCCCACGCGTCAGGCGCTTCCCAGGTTCACCGTGCTCCGCGCGCCACTCGGGCATCGTCAACGCTCCGTGGTCGGCGGAAAGCGCGGCTACCCACCTTCCCTCCCCTATCTCCTCGTCGAGGAAGTCGAAGAGGTCGCCGAGCACCCGGTCGAGGTGCAGCAGGTTTTCGAGCTGCTCCTGGCTCAGGGGGCCGTTATCGTGGCCGATCCGGTCCGTCTGGGAGAAGCCCAGCGCCAGATAATCGGTGATCTCGTCGTCCCCGAGACCCGCCTCGCGAACCGCCACCTTGGCGAACTCGAGGGTCGCCCGATCCGGGTAGGGTGTGCCCGCCACCCAGTCAGCGAACGACTCGCCCCTTTCGCCTCCCTCGACGTCGTAGCGGTGCGGGAAGTAGGTGTGAACGCCGTCGCCCTCGTAGGGGGCCGTGTCAGGCCGGGCGAGGGCACGGGCTTCCGGCGATGCAGTGGCGTCCCAGACCGAATCGAGCAGCGTCGGCAGCACCTCTGCGTTGAAGCGGTCCACCCATTCGGGATATGCATCCCGGTAGTAGGACGAGGTCACGAAGCGCGCCTTACCCGCCTCGTACCAGTAGATCTCTCCCCTGGCGTGCGCCGCCAGCAACACCGCCACCCGATCCTTCCCTGCCACGGAGACGACCTTGGCCTCCGGGTTCGCCTCCACAATCCATTCCGCGAGCCCGCTACGCAGCAGGTTCAGTGGAGATCGACCCTCCATCTCCGGAAACCCCAGGATCGGAGAGGTCGTGTCAGCGACCGTGTACACGTTGACCCACTCCTCGCCAACCCGTTGCAGCCAGTCGTTGGCGACGATCCCGGTACGCGCCGGCACGGTGCCGGTGGAGAGAGTAGCGTGGCCCGCTGCCGTCTCCGAGATGCCGTGGTCGTGGACTCCCTCGAAATAGGCACCCTGGTCGATGAGGCGCCTGAATCCGCCGGTGTAGAAAGCATCGTAGCGGCTCACGAGGTCGGCCCGGAGCTGATCAATGGAGATGAGCACGACAACTGCCGGATCGGCTGGCGGATTCGAGGCCGCCGACGTGCACGCGGCCATCCAGCCGCAAGCCAGGAACGGGGCGACCCACCGACTGCGCAGGCTCACAGCGCCTCCTCTGACGGGATGTTGAACGATGGTCTGGACATGGGAACCAGGCGAGCGGAGTGTCAAGTTCCGGTGAAAGACCGGCGCCCGGAGAGTATCGGGGACCGACGACGCAAACCCGCAGCGGCAGCATCCGCCTCTCTCGCTACGGCGTGAGGATCAGCAGATGCGTGCCGGTAGCCCCTTCACGCAGAACGACTTCCCTCCAGCCGACCTCCAGGTAGTGCTGCCGGAGCCGCTCCAGGGCGCCCGGACTGAGGTGCTGGTGGATGCCGTACACGAACGTCTCGCCCGGCGGATGTCGCTCGAGGGCGCGGTCGATCACCCCCGCGAGTCCATCCGCCAGCCGGACATCGTCGGGGCTCGGAGTCGCTCGTGATCTTTCTGCCGACACGGACTGTGATACGTTCGAAGGGAAGCGCCGCGGCGGGGCGCGGGAGGAAAATAGTGCCCCGCGAGAGATTGTGCATCCTCTCGCGGGGCGGCCGGGTCAGGAACAGGGTCAGTGAGCGGACTCGGCACGGCGCCGGTCCGGCAGCATGGCTGGCACCAGCTGCCCTTCCAGGGACTCCTCCACCGCATGGCGGGCGCCGCGCGCCACATGGCGAGCCGACGTCACCGTGGCCTCTCTCGGGTGGGTGAGCGGGGGCGCCTCCTCTTCACGAAGACCTCCCGCCGTCCGGACGCCCACACCCTTGTCATACACCATCTGGCCGCCGAGATAGGCGCTGTAGATCATCGCCACGATCCCCATCGCCCCCACAGCGAGGTAGGCCGGATGGGGCTTGCGCTGTCCTACCCGCTTGATGGCCATCGCTGCGGCGGCGCCGATCAGACCCAGGTTCAGGGTACGGTGAGTGGCCAGCATTGCCGCACCCTCCTCGTCCGTCTGGACGGCTTCCTGCGCAATCAGCCCGAGCACTCCCGCAAAGGCCGCCGAGACCGCTGCCACCGGCATGGTGAGCCGGCCCACCTCGAGCAACCCCCTGTTCCTGGTGAGCAGACCCAGCGTGTCCGCAGCGATGGAGACCGGCAGTAGCGCGATCGGGTAGTGCACTGCCGCGGGGTGCAGCTCCTGAATTCGCATGGCCATGGAGAACCTCCGGGTAAGCGTAGTATCGAGCCCGAGGTCTCCAGGAATGCAAGCTTGGCACCCGCGCTCCGCCTATCAGCTCCGCAACACCCCCGCTCGCCGCAGCGCCTCTATCACCTGCTCGATCGACTGCCGCACGGACTGAGCGGTGGTGTCAAGGCGCAGCTCGGGCTCCTCCGGCTCCTCATAGGGGCTGCTCACGCCTGTGAAGTCCCGGATCTCACCCGCCAGCGCCCTGCGGTACAGGCCCTTGGGGTCGCGCTTGCGGCAGGTCTCCAGGTCGGCGGCCACGTGAACCTCGATGAACCGGCCTTCCGGGAAGAGAGCGCGGATTCGCTCCCGGTCCTCTCGGAAGGGCGAAACGAAGGTGCAGAGCACGATATCGCCCGACTCGAAGAAGAGCCGCGCCGTCTCTCCCACCCGGCGCAGATTCTCCCGCCGGTCCGCGTCCGAGAAGCCGAGATCGCCGCAGAGGCCGTGTCGCACCTGGTCTCCGTCCAGGAGCATCGTCTGGTGCCCTTGGGCGAAAAGCTCCTTCTCCACGCCGCGAGCGATCGTGCTCTTGCCGGACCCGGAGAGGCCGGTGAACCAGACCACCGCCGCGCCGTGACCGTTCCTCGCCTCACGCTCCTCGCGCGGAATGTTCCAGGACTGCCAGACCACATCCGGTGAAACGGCCCGGATCGCAGGCCTCTCCGCTGGCTGCGGCGCCTCCTTCACCTCGCCGCGGATCATCCCGCCCGCCACCGTGACGTTGGTGTGCGGATCGATCAGGATGAAGCTACCCGTCTGGCGGTTGCGCTCGTAAGGGTCGAAGAAGAGCGGCAGGCTGGTGGTGATCTCCACCCGACCGATGTCGTTCAGGCCGAAGGTCGGCACCTTCTCGCGGTGCAGCGTATCGACGTCGATGCGGTAGACGATATCGCTCACGAACGCCTGCGCCTGCCGCGTGGTGTGCATCAACACATACGGAATGTTCCGGTCGAGCGGCTTCTCGTTCATCCAGCAGATGATCGCCTCGAACCGGTTGGCAATGGAGGGGACGTTCTTCTTCCGTACGATCATGTCCCCGCGGCTGACGTCGATCTCGTCCTCGAGGGTGATCACAACCGACTCACCCGCGGCGGCCTCGTCCAGGATACCGTCGGCCGACTGCACGCTGGCGATGCGGCTGCCGTGGCCGCTCGGCAGGACCACGATCTCCTCGCCGGGCTGCACCGTCCCCGAGGCGATCCGCCCGGCGAACCCGCGGAAGTCCTGGTGCGGCCGGATCACGTACTGCACCGGGAAGCGGAAATCCACCAGGTTGCGGGTCACGCCGACATTCACCGTCTCCAGGTGGTGGAGGAGCGTGCTGCCGTCGTACCATGGCATGTTTTCGCTCTTCTCCACCACGTTGTCGCCGTGCAGCGCACTGATGGGGATGAAGGTCAGGTCGGAGATATCGAGCTTCTGCGCGAACTCGCGGTACTCGGCGACGATCTGCTCGTACACCTCCTCGTCGTAGTCCACCAGGTCCATCTTGTTGACGGCCACGACGATGTGCGGAATGCGCAGGAGGCTCGAGATGAAGCCGTGCCGCTTGGACTGCGTGAGCACCCCCTTGCGCGCGTCCACGAGCACGATCGCCAGCTCCGCCGTGGAGGCGCCGGTGACCATATTCCGGGTGTACTGCACGTGCCCCGGCGTGTCGGCGATGATGAACTTCCGCTTCGGCGTGGCGAAGTAGCGATAGGCCACGTCGATGGTGATGTTCTGCTCCCGCTCGGCGCGCAGACCGTCGGTGAGGAGCGCCAGGTTCACGTACCCTTCCCCGCGCTGCCGCGAGGTCCGTTCGATCGCCTCGAGCTGGTCCGCGAAGATGCTCTTGGTATCGTAAAGCAGCCGCCCGATGAGCGTGCTCTTTCCGTCATCGACGCTCCCCGCCGTGGTAAAGCGGAGGAGATCCATGTCGGGCGCCGCGGATGTGGCAGTCTGAATCATTCGTCTCCGATTTTTGTCGAATTACGAATTACGAATTACGACTACCGAAGTCGAGCCCACCGTAGAACTCAATTTCCTTGGCGCGGCGGATCTCCCTCAGACTCATCGTATCGCAGCATCCGTAATCATTCGTAATTCGTAATTCGTAATTCGTAATTCGCGCGCGATCTCGAATACGGCAGAATCTCAGAAATATCCCGCGCGCTTCCGGTCTTCCATGGCCGCTTCGCTGCGCTTGTCGTCGCTGCGACCGCCGCGCTCGGCAACGCGGGCGGCGGCGACCTCCTGGATGATCTCCTCCACGGTGGACGCGGTACTCTCCCAGACTCCCGTGCAGGTCATGTCGCCGACGGTGCGGCAGCGGACGGTCCGGATCTCGGAGCGCTCATCGCCGACCAGGCGGTTGTGTTCGCCCACCGCGAGCAGGATTCCGTCGCGCTCCACCACCTCCCGCTGGTGCGCGAAGTAGATGCTGGGAAGCCTGATCTGTTCCTGCGCGATGTACTGCCAGACGTCCATCTCCGTCCAGTTGGAGAGCGGGAAGACGCGGAAGTGCTCGCCCAGGTTCTTGCGACCGTTGAACAGATTCCACAGCTCGGGGCGCTGGTTCTTCGGGTCCCACTGGCCGAAGGCGTCGCGGTGGCTGAAGAAACGCTCCTTGGCACGCGCCTTTTCCTCGTCGCGGCGCCCCCCGCCGAAGGCGGCGTCGACCTTCAGCTCTCGGATGGCATCCAGCAGCGTGACGGTCTGCAGCGCGTTGCGGCTCGGGTTCGGTCCCGGCTCCTCCTGGCATCGACCCTGGTCGATCGAGTCCTGCACGTAGCGCACGATCAGCTCACAACCGACCTCCGCCACCATGGCATCGCGGAACTCGATGGTCTCGGGGAAGTTGTGCCCGGTGTCGATGTGCAGCAGCGGGAAGGGGAACTTCCCTGGCCAGAAAGCCTTGCGTGCCAGGTGCACCATGACGATCGAATCCTTGCCGCCCGAGAAGAGCATCACCGGCCGCTCGAACTGCGCCGCGACCTCGCGCATCACGAAGATCGCCTCGCTCTCGAGCTGGGCCAGGTGACTCTGGCGATACGAGTAGCCCGTCTGATCACCCGCTGAGGGGTCGAGCTCGAACGAATCTTTCGGCTGTGGAATAGTCATTTAGAACGACCAGAATAACGGGACAAAGAGTGCGATGGTGAGAATCACCGTCAGCGTCAGCGGAAACCCGAGACGGAAGTAGTCCCCGAATCGATATCCGCCCGGACCGTAGACCATGGTATTGGTCTGGTACCCGATCGGCGTCAGAAAGCTCGCCGAAGCCGCCGCCGCCAACGCGATCGCGAACGGGCGAGGGTCAGCATCGATCTGCCGGGCAGCGGCCATGGCGATCGGGAACATCAGGACCGCGGCCGCGTTGTTGGTGATCAGCTCGGTCAGGGCAATGGTGGAGAGCACCACCCCCAGCAACACCACCAGCGCACCAGCCGACTGAAACGTCTCCACGATCGAGCTTCCAAGCAACGCCGCAACACCCGAATTCTCGAGCGCCGAGCCGATCCCGAACGAGGCGGCGATCACGACCAGGGTGTCCATGTCGATCGCACGGCGCGCCTCGGGCAGTGACAACGCCTTTCCCACCACCAGGGTGATCGCCCCGAGAATCGCTGCGTGCACAATGGGAACCAATCCCAGTCCGGACAGGGCGACGATACCTGCCGTCACGATCCCGACGAACCAGGCCTGCCGCGTGCTCGGCGGCGGCGATCCGCCCAGGTGGGAGACGAGCAGGAAGTCGCTTCGGTTGCGCCAGCGATCGGCGAAGCCGCTGTCGGCCACCAGGAGCAGCGTATCACCGGCACGCAACACCACCTCACCCAGCTTCGCCTGCACACGCTCGCCCGCGCGATGCATCGCCAGCACTGCCGCCTGATATCGGCTGCGGAAGTTGGACTCCTTGAGCGTCGAACCCACCAGCCGCGAGGTGCCGCTGATCACCACCTCGAAGAAGGTATGGTCGGATCCGTCGAGCCAGGCGGCGTGATGCTGCTCTGCGGGAATGAGCCCGCGGATCATCTGCAGATCCCGGATCAGATCGACCTGGCCTACGAACGCGAGCCTATCGCCGCCGCGCAGCAGCGTGTTCGGTGTCGCGGGGGCGATGGTCTCGCCCGCACGTTCGATCTCGACCAGGAAGACCCCCTGCAGGTGGCGTAGCCCCGCCGACTCCACCGTCTGCCCGTCCAGGGGACCGCCGGGTGCCACCACCTGGTGAACCACGTACTCCCGTGATTCTTCCTCGAACTGAACACGCGCGGGCCGCCGCTCCGGCAGCAGAATCGGGGAGAGCAACACCAGCAGGGTGATCCCCGTAACGGCGACTGGCAGGCCAATCCGCGTGATCTCGAACATCCCCATCGGCTCGAGACCGTATGCCTGCATCAAGCCCGACACCACCAGATTGGTGGACGTTCCGATCAGAGTGAGAACCCCCCCGAGGATCGTCGCGAAGCTGATCGGCATCAGATAGCGCGACGCGGACAGGCCCCTCTTGCTGGCCCAATCCGACACCTGCGGCGTCAACATCGCAACGATCGGCGTGTTGTTGAGGAACGCCGAGGCGGCAGCCGTTGGCGCCAGTAGGCGCAGCAACCGCGGGCGACCACCGTCACCGTTCCCCAGAATCGCGGCGATGAGCGGTTGCAAGGCTCCGGTTTTCTCCACGGCCGCGGCCACCACAAAGAGCGCCGCCACGGTGATCGGGGCAGGGTTGGAAAAGCCCGCGAAGGCTTGTTCCGTCGTGATAACACCCGCCAGGAGAAGGGCGACGTCGCCACCCAGAATGGCCACCATCGGCGGGGCCACATCCCACACCATGACCGCGACCACCGCCACCACCACCAGCAGTGTGAACCAGCCTTCCCACGTCATGCGGGTGACTTCATTCGTTCAGGATGGGTCCGGTAAGGCGCGGGCGGCCAGTCGTCCGGCTGCGCCCGCGCGACGAGCAGCTTCCATACCCGTTCCGCATCGAGAGCCACCGCGCCGGAGCTCGCAAGGCAAGGCCGAGAGAGCGGGCTCGCCCTCCCGGCCTTTCGACCGCTATCGCCGCTTCGCACTTACTTCTCGATCGGCGCGCGCACCATGTTGCCCCATTCCGTCCAGGAGCCGTCGTAGTTGCGCACCTTGTCGAAGCCCAGCAGGTACTTCAGCACGAACCAGGTGTGGCTGCTGCGCTCCCCGATCCGGCAGTACGCGATCACGTCGTCGTCCTTCTTCAGGCCAATCTCGCCCTCGTAGATCGCCTTCAGCTCATCGGCGCTGCGAAACTCCCCGGTATCCGGATTGGCCGCCCTCGCCCAGGGGACATTCTTCGCAGTGGGAATATGTCCCCCACGCAGCGCCCCCTCCTGCGGATACTCGGGCATGTGCAGCTTGAGGCCCTTGTACTCGTCCGGGCTCCGAACGTCGACCAGGGGATTCCCCCGCTTCAGGTGCTCGAGGACGTCCTCGCGGAAGGCGCGGATTGCCGAGTCGTCGCGGGTGGGTACCGGGTACTCGGTGCGCGGGTACTGCGGCACCTCGGTGGTGAGCTCACGGCCCTCGTCCTCCCACTTCTTCCGCCCGCCGTCCATGATCTTGACCTTGTTGTGGCCGAAGAGTTGGAACACCCAGAGCGCGTAGGTCGCCCACCAGTTGTTCTTGTCCCCGTAGAAGACGACCGTCGTGTCCGGCGAGATCCCCTTCGAGCTCATCAGCTCGGCGAAGCGTTCCGGCGTCAGGTAGTCGCGCTGCACCGGGTCATTCAGGTCGGCATGCCAGTCGATCTTCACCGCCCCGGGAATGTGCCCGGTGTCGTAGAGCAGCACATCCTCGTTGGACTCGACGATCCGGATCGAGGGGTCGTTCAGGTGCTCAGCCACCCAGTCGGTGCTGACGAGTGCCTCGGGGTGAGCGTAACCCCGGTTCTCGATCGGCGTGCTCTGCGTCGTCGTACCCGACATCGTGTCCTCTCTGGTTGAAGGTAGCAGTCGTTACAGCTGGTGAATCCCGCACTCCGTCCGGCCCAGGCCCCTCCAGCGCCCCGCCCGCTCCGGTTCCCCCACCTGCACGGGGGTTGTCAGAGGGGCGTCGCCGATGCTGGCGTATCCCAGGTCGTGCAGCGGATTGTAAGGAATCCCGTGGTCGAGAATGAAGTTCCAGACCTGCCCCCGCGTCCAGCGGGCGAGCGGGTTCACCTTGATCCAGTCACCCACCTCGAAAATCGGGAGATGGGCGCGGGTCTCCGACTGCTCCCTCCGCCGTCCAGTAATCCAGCCGTCGAGGTTCGCCGTCGCTCGGCGGAAGGGTTCGACCTTGGAGACGCGTTGATAGAGGTCCAGGTCACGTTCCCACAAACGGGGACCGTACCGGCTTTCGAACTTATCCCGCGTGGCGGCCGGTCGATAGACCTCCAGATTGAGACCGAAATGCCGTGTGACCCGCTCCACGTGCTCCAGCGTTTCCGGAAAATGGTGGAGCGTATCAATGAAGATCACCGGCAAGCGCGGAGCCAGGCGGGAGATGTGGTACAGCACCACCAGGCTGGCGGGCCCGAATGCCGAGACCACCGCGAGCTTCGCGGGGTCGAAGGCATGGATCGCTACCCGTAGAATATCTTCTACGGGCGCGTCGTCCAGTTCTTCGTTCAGCGCCCTCCAGGCTGCGGCTGAGGAAGGCCGTGCCTCCGGGGCGAGTGTCGCGGCGCTCATCGGGATGCTCCCGCTGGCTCCAGCGGCTCCACGCCCACGCGGTTCCAGAAATCACCGAACCGCTCCCCTTCCCGCCGCTCGTCCCGGAACCGCTCGAGCAATGGGCGTACGGTGGTGACCAGCTGATCGAGTGGGACCAGGCTGGCGTACTCGGTTCCGAGTCGCGTACCCTCCAGGTTGCCTCCCACGTAGATCACGTACTTGTTCAACGACCGCCCCACGAAAGCCAGGTCGGCCGTATACGGCCGGGCGCACCCATTGGGGCAACCGGTCATACGGACGGAGATCGTCTCGTCGGCGAGCCCGATCCGGGAGAGCGCGACCTCCAGCTCGTCCATGATGCCTGGAAGCACGCGCTCGGATTCCGCCACCGCGAGCGGGCAGGTGGGGATCGCCGGGCAGGCCATCGACCAGCGCCTGGCCGGAGTCAGCTCCTCTGGCGCGATCACACCGTGAGTGCGGAGGATGTCGTCGACCGCACTGCGGTCCTCCGGAGCGATGTTGACCAGGAGGAGATTCTGCTGCGTGGTGAGGTGAATGTCCGCACCGAAGCGCGCCACCACCTCGCGGATCGCGATGCGCAGCCGCAGCCCCTCGCGATCGAGCACGCGCCCGTTCTCCACCCACACCCCCCGGAACCAGCGACCGTCTCCCTGCTCGTGCCAGCCAAGGTGGTCCTCGATGCCGGAGACCTCGACGGGCAGGGGGTCCTGCAGCGGTCGGCCGAGATAACTCTCCACCTGCTCGCGGAACCAGGGTAGCCCGCGCTCGTCCAGCACATACTTCAGACGCGCGCGTCTGCGGTTCACCCGGTTGCCGTAGTCGCGCTGCACTCCGATTACCGCCTTGATCACGTCGATCAGCTCGTCCGGCTCGACGAAAGCGAGCGGGTCGGCGAGGCGCGGATAGGTGTCGGCCTTGTTGTGCGTCATCCCCAGACCACCACCAACGAGCACGTTGAAGCCGCGAATGCGACCGTTCTCGGGGATCACCAGCAACCCGAGATCGTTGGAGTGCACATCGGTGCAGTTGTCGTCGGGAAAGGCAAACCCGATCTTGAACTTCCGGGGCAGGTAGCGCTCGCCGTACAGCGGGTCGGGCTCTGCCTCCTCGCGGGTAACCGACTGCCCCTCGATCCAGATCTCGTGATATGCGCGCGAGCGCGGGAGCGTCTCATCGCGGATGCGACGCGCCCACTCGATCACCTCCTCCCGCAGGCCGCCGGCGATCGGCGCCGGGCAGGTCACCACGTTGCGGACCACGTCGCCGCAAGCTCCGAAGGTGGTCACCAGGGCGTCGTTCAGCTCGTGAATGTGGCGTCGCAGGTTCCCCTTCAGCACACCGTGGAATTGGAAGCCCTGGCGCGTGGTGATCCGCAGGGTGCCATTGCCATAGTCGTCCGCCAGGCGGTCGTGCAGAAGGTACTGGGCCGCGGTCAAAACCCCGCCCGGTACCTTGGAGCGGACCATGAACTGATAAGCCGGCTCCAGCCCCGCCTTCTTCCGCTCCTTGCGCAGGTCGCGGTCTTCCTGCTGGTAGGAGCCGTGGAACTTGAGGATCTGCTTCGACGCCTCGCTGAGGTGACTGCTGTCGTTGTCCAGCTCCGCCGCGAGCCCCCCGCGCAGACCGAGGCTCTCCTCCTTCAGCCTCTCGACCTCGCTCAGGGCCACATCATCGACGATCGTGCTCATAAAACCTTCCGTTAATTCGCTCTTGTCGAGGTCTGGCGGCGCTGGGCGTCCGCCATGCGGCGGGGGCGGCGTGACGGTCGCCGCGGAAACCCGCATCAGGCGCCGGATAGCGCCCGGTTCCGTTCGATGTACTCCGCCCACTCCGGCGGGACGTCGGTGTCCGGGAAGATCGCCTGCACCGGGCACTCCGGCTCGCACGCCCCACAGTCGATGCACTCCTCGGGGTTGATGTAGTACATGTCCTCCGCCTCGTAGATGCAGTCCACCGGGCACACTTCGACACAGCTTGCGTCCTTGGTCCCGATGCACGGCTCGGCGATCACGTACGTCAACTCGGTTCTCCTTCAATGAGGCCATGAAAAAAGGCCACGGCGCCGATGTGTGCCGTGGCCTGGAACGTTGAATGGCGTATTACCTAGCAATCCGCTATCCGCCGCGCCCGCCGGGCGCGCGCTCCGATGCCACGGCCCCGCTACACGCGGGACAGCAGGTGCAGCCGCAGCAACAAGCACACATCCGGGCGAAACCGAGCTGAGTCGGCCTCGCCGCACGGGCGGAACGAGGGGTCATTGCGCTGGTGGACACGATACAGCTTCTCATTCAGGGCAGACGAGCCGGCCCGAGCCGAGCGCCGCCACCTCGATGGTCAACTCCCTCACCTCCGCCTCTCTTTCGTCGAGCCACCACGCCCTGGGGGCCGCTCCGGGTTCTCCCCCCTCCGGTACGATGACCCAGACCGTTTCCGGCCAGAGGCGGATGTGCGTCACATCGAGCGCCGAGGGGACCGCCCGCCCGTTCGTGTGGGAGTGATAGAAGCCCACGACCGACTCGGGACTTCCGCGCAGCGTGCGCCGCACGTTGATGACCGCCCGCGGGTCGATGCTGAAGCGGTGGTGCCGCTCCGCAAGCGGCGCCTGGTTCGGGCAGGGGACCGCGCGGGTGATCAGCACCTCCTCCGCCTCGATGCGGCCTATGAGGAGACCGCAGGCCTCCTCCGGGTAAGCCCGCGTCGCGTGAGCCCGCAGCGAATCGCGCACGGGACCGCTGACCACCACCTGGCTGACCAGCCACGGCTGGACCGCCTCTTCTTCGAACTCCCTGGCGAGCTGTGCGGGCATCTGACTCGTTGCTGCAGGAAAAAGAAAACCCCGGTCCGCGTACGCGCGGGCCGGGGCGATCTGCCTTTGTCTCCGGATCGGACGCTATCGGCTTACGTCGTCCACCATCGCGCAATGGCTCTCCGCCCCGGCCCCTCGACAGCGGGGACAGGCGCACATACAACACGCGCAGCAGGCAGAGTAGCGATTCACGAAACCGATCCGGTTCGTAGATTTTCCCACACTTTAGACTATCGGACGATAACCATAGTCTCTGTAATCGTCAAGCGGCCCTGGCCAGAAGTACAGCAAGGCTCAGGCCGAAGCCGTCAGCGCGTGCTCAACATCCCCGATGATGTCGTCCGGGTGCTCGAGGCCGACGGAGATGCGGATCAGCCCGGGCACGATACCCACCTGTTGCCGCTCCTCCTCGGACAGCTTGGAGTGCGTCGTGGAGGTTGGGTGGGTGACGATGCTGCGCGTATCGCCGAGGTTCGTGCTGTGCGAGAGCATCCGCACCGAGTCGAGAAAGCGGCGAGCGCGCTCCAATCCACCGCGGATCACGAGCACGACTATGCCGCCGCCCGCCCGCATCTGCCGCCGCGCGAGCTCGTGTTGCGGATGGCTCTCCAGGAACGGATAGCGTACCTGCTCGACCTCGGGGTGGCCCTCGAAGTGCCGCGCCAGCGCCAGCGCCGTCTCGCAGTGGCGGTCCATGCGCACCGCCAGCGTCTCCAGGCTCTTGGAGAGCACCCACGCGTTGAAGGGCGAGATCGCGGGGCCGGTGTGCCGAGCGAAGAAGCGCAGCTCGCGCATCAGCTCCCCCGAGCCGAGGACTGCCCCGCCGAGCGTCCGCCCCTGCCCGTCGATGAACTTGGTGGCCGAGTGAACCACGATATCGGCCCCGAAATCGATCGGTCGCTGCAGGTATGGTGTGGCGAAGCAGTTATCCACCACCAGCAGGGCGCCATGCGCGCGACACAGGCCGTTCAGCTGCGCCATGTCGATCAGGTCGAGCCCCGGGTTGGAGGGGGTCTCGACGAAGACCATGCGGGTCTCAGGGCGCATGGCAGCTTCCCAGTCAGCCGCCGTGGCGGTGGTATCGACGTAGCTCGCCGTGATGCCGAAGCGCGGAAGCACCCGCGTGAGGAGCTGGTGCGTCGATCCGAACAGCGCGCGCGACGCGACCACGTGGTCACCCGCGCTCAGCAGCGCCGCGAAGGTGGCGAACACGGCCGCCATACCGCTGGCTGTGGCGATGCCGTCCTCCGCGCCTTCGAGCGCACAGAGCTTCCGTACGAGCTCGTCGATGTTGGGGTTGGAGTAGCGACTGTAGACGTTGCCAACTTCCTCTTCGGCAAAGAGCGCCCGCGCTTGCTCCGCATTGTCGAAGACGAAGCTGGAAGTGAGGTAGAGCGGTACGGAGTGCTCGCGCTCGGGCCCGCGCGCGGCCTGCGTGCGGACGGCGAGCGTCTCCGGGTGGAACGGTCGATGGGACATGCAATTCACCGAGGACGAGTCACAATGAGCCCGGCTGGGGAGATATCGCTGCACCCCCACTCCTGTCAATCGCCTCGGGGCGATCCGGGAGAACAGACTCGCTTCGCCCGGGCATCCAGCCGGGGGTTTTCGACCCGGTCCCCGACCGCACGAGCGGGCGTACTGCGCGGCAAGCGAGAACAGGCACCCGGAACAGGAACTCGGAAAAACGAAACCGGAACAGGGAACGAAAACAGGAAGCGACAGCGGAAAGGGCGGGAGCCGTACAGGCCTCCCGCCCTTCACCTTTCCTACCCGGCCCCTCCGCCAGCGGCTCAAACCGCTGGCGGAGGAGCCAGCGCGGCGGGGCTACTCCTCCGCTACCCCGTATCCCGGGTTCTGCGGGAACGGCGTGCCGTCCTCGTTCCGCGTCAGGTCGATCTGTGACTGCGGAATCGGCCGCAGGGTATGGTAATCCTGGATGTTCGGCGCCGCGTCCATGTTCCTGGCGCGGACATACTCGACCAGCTTGCCGAAGCGCACCAGGTCGAACCAGCGGTGCCCCTCGCCGAAGAGCTCGCGGCCCCGCTCGGCCAGAATGAACTCCAGGCTCATGTCGGCCGCGGTCACCTTCATCTCCTCCTCGAAGCCGGGCTTGGCCGCCCGCACGCGGACCGCGTTCACGTACTCCGCGGCTTCGTCCAGCTTGCCCTGGCGGACCAGAGCCTCCGCCACCAGCAGGTAGGTTTCAGCCAGCCGGTAGACGAGGAAGTCGCGCTGGCTGATCTCCTCGTTCAGCGAGAGGCGGGTGGGATCCAGGTACTTGTTGAGGACCGGGAACTTGCTCGGGTTGTATTCGCCCTTGACGTTGGAGCAGTTCGGAATCGGATTCGCCTTCGCGTTCCAGAAGTCGTCCGGCTCCGTGTAGATCACGTAGGGCTTGCCACAGTACACAGCCTGATCCAGCTCGGAGGTCTTGACCTTCGGCAGGAAGATCGCGGTGTCCCCGAGCTCCATCCCCTCGGGCCGGTTGGCGCTGTTGGAAAACCAGACGTGGTTGAAGCTCAGGTCGTAGCGGTCGTCGATGCTCCGATCCCAGAGGGAATCCAGCATGTAGCCGGATGGCCGCAGCCGGCGGAAGGGACGCCCGTACTCGAGCGTACGGGTCATGCCAGGCTCGAGGTCATAGACCATCCCCCAGTAGAGATGCCAACGGTTGCCGCTCGAGCGCGTGAGCGGATCGTTGGTGGACTGGAGAGAGAAGACCACCTCCGGGCCCGCCTCGTTCTCCAGCGTCCAGATGTCGGAGTACTTCGGCATCAGGGAGTAAACTCCCGAATTGATGACCTCCTTTGCGAGCTGCTCCGCGCGCTCCGCATCACCCGGCTCGTTCCGGTAGAGAAGAGCGAGGGCGAGAAGGTGCTGCGCTGCTCCCTTGGTGGCCCGACCGGGATCCGCCGTAGGCGGTAGCGCCTGGATTGCTGCTTCCAGATCCGGAATGATCACGGTCGAGTAGACCTCCGCCACCGGAGCCCGGCGCGCCTGGTTGGTCACCGTGGTGGTCTCCTCCAGGGAGATCGGTATGTCGCCGAAGTAGCGCAGGAGATAGAAGTAGTACAGCGCGCGGAGAAAGCGTGCCTCCGCCACCCGCAAGGTCTTGGTCGCCTCGTCGACGACGGCGGGGTCGAGGTTCGCCGCTCGCCCTACCACTGCGTTGGTGGTGTTGATGTGCCGATACACATCGTTCCAGATGTCCCGCAGCCATGTCTCCCGCGGGTCGATGCGGGCGTCGTAGGTATTCCACTGCTTCCGGCTACCGTCGGCGCCTCCCGCCCAGATGTCGGTACCGTACTCCAGGAAGGTCATGTCGCGCTCCTGGCCGTACAGGTGCCAGAGCCCGGCGTAGGCGGCATTCACCGCGGCCTCGAAACCTTCGGGTTGCTCGTAGTAGTCCGCCGTCACGCCTGCGACGATCTTCTCGTCGAGATCGACACAGGCGGTCGCGGTCGTCAACGCCATGACCGCGGCGAGGCCGATCGAGAGTGATTGTATGGATTTCATCTCTATTCTTCGTGTTCTGGGCTATGCAGGTTCGTGCGTCGAGCGCGGGGCACGGCTCAGGTGGAGCACATGACCAGCGATCTCGCGCCCGGCGTCAGAAGCCGACCGAAGCACCGATGAGCAGCGTCCGGAAGCTCGGCACGCCGGTGTTGTCTCCTCCCTCCGGATCGAAGCCGGGGAAGTCGGTGAAGAGGAAGGGATCCTGCGCCTGCAGATAAACGCGCATGGAGCTCCCATCGCTCAGTCGTCCCAGAACGGACGAAGGCACGGTGTACCCGAGCGTGATGTTGCGAATGCGCCAGTGCGAGGCGTCCATGATCTGGAGTGCCCCGGCGTCGACCGCTCCCTCGGAGTCGAGGTTCGGCCGCGGCCAGCGGTTGCTCGGATTCTCCGGAGTCCAGTAGTCGATCTTCGGCTGGTTGTAGCGAGACGACATCTGGCCCGGCCAGGTGTTGGTGTCGACCATGTAGCCCCAACGGGCGGTGGCCAGCGCCGACAGGTCGAACTGTCCGAACGTAATGCGGTTCGAGAAGCTGCCCACCCAGGCCGGATGGTCGGGGTGGCGGCCAATGATCACGCGGTCGCCGTCCGCAGTGATGCGGCCGTCCCCGTCCTGGTCGACCACCTTCACGTCGCCCGGACGGCGGTCGTATTTGGCAGCCTCCTCCGCCTCGTCGAGCTGCCAGATCCCGGCGAACTCCAGCTCATAGTGGACGTCGATCGGTTTGCCGATGAACCACTCGTTCCCGACGTCGTCCTCCTTGCCGCCGTAGATGCTGACGATCTCGTTCTTGTTCTTGGTCCAGGAGATGTCGCTGGTCCAGGTGATCCCGTGCCAGTTGTCCAGGTTCACCGTCGAGAGCGCCACCTCCACGCCGGTGTTGCGGGTCTCACCGATGTTCTGCAGGACGCTGGTGAAGCCGGTACTGCCCGGGAGCTGCCGCTCCATCAGCAGGTCGTGCGTATCCTGGCGGTAGAAGTCTATCGCGCCACTCAACCGGTTGTTGAGCATCGCGAAGTCGACACCGACATCGAACTGGTCCGTCTTCTCCCACTCCAGCTCGGGATTCGCGAGATCGGCGGGCTCGAAGCCGAACGCGCCTTCACCACCGAACGAATAGACGGTGCGGCCGAGCGAACCCTGCGTCTGATAGGGCGCGATGGCGGTGTTGCCCACCCGGCCGTAGCTGGTGCGGATGCTCAGATCGGTGAACAGCGACTGGTTCTGCATGAACGGCTCGTCACTGAGCCTCCACTTCAGGGCACCCGACGGGAAGAACTCGCACTTATTTCCCGGGGCGAGGCGGCTGGAGCAGTCCTGCCGGCCGGTGAGGGTCAGGTAATAACGACCCAGCAAGGTGTAGTTGACGCGCCCCATGAAGGACTGCAGCACCCACTCCTCGAGATCCGCGCCGACATCGGTCACCCGCCCCGCGGTGCCGATGTTGTGGTAGAGCTGGTACTCATAAGGCAGATCCTGGACGGTTGCCTCCGTCATGTTCTCCTGCTGGCGCTGGATCTCGTAGAGCAGCGTGGCGTCGACCTGGTGCCTGTCGCCTAACTGCTTGTTGTAGTTGAGCTGCGTCGTGGAGACGTAGTTGAGCGTCTGGCTTCGCTGGACCTCGGCGCGATTGCTGCTCCCCTTGAAATCGTCGGTCAACGCGCCGACGAACTCACCCGCGCGAACGAAGGTGAGGTCCGCGCCGAAGACCGTCCGCAGGTTCAACGCGTCGGTCAGATCGTACGCGACGAAAGCGTTCCCGAAGGTCCGCGTGCGCAGCCGGTCGTTCTTGCGGTGCAGCGCATCGACCAGCGGGTTCCACATCTGCGCGTCCCATGGGGTGTTGAACGCGAGCGGCTCTCCGTTCTCGTCGAAGGCCGGCGCGAGAGGATCTATCGACAAAGCTTCGCCCCAGATGCCATCTCCCCGTCCGATGTTCTGGAAAGAGTTGGTGACGTTCGCGGTCAGCCCCGCGTTGAGCCTACCGGAGGTGTGCTCGATGCTGCCACTGGCGCCCCGGCGCATGAAGTTCTGCCCGATGGTGACGCCTTTTTCGTAGAGGTAGTTCCCGCCGATGGCAAAGCGAGTGCTCTCGTTGCCGCCGGTGATGGTGAGCTGGTGGTTCTGGATCGCTCCGTTACGGGAGATGAGATCCGGGTAGTCGGCGTCGACCCCGCTGCGCATGCCTTCCAGCTCACCGGCAGTAAAGGCGACGAGATCCCCCTCCTCGCAGTAGAGTTGACCCTCGGGACAGACGTAGCGCCCTGTGGTACGCACCGCTTCGCGACGGAAGTTCGCGAACTCCTCGGCGTTGAACACCTCCACCATGTTGTGGATCTGCTCGACGCCGTAGTAGGTGTCGTAGGTGACGCGGGTGCCTCCCCCCTGCCCCGACTTGGTGGTGATGAGGATCACCCCGTTGGCGCCGCGCGAGCCGTAGACCGCGGTGGCCGACGCGTCCTTGAGAACGTCAATGGAGGCAATCGTCTGCGGGTTGATGTCGTTGAGACCGCCCGCGATGGCGACGCCATCCACGACGATCAGCGGATCGTTGCCCGCTGAAAGCGAACGCTCGCCGCGAATGCGGATCTCCGGCGCGTCTCCGGGGACGTAGCCGTTGGTCTGCACGTCCAGCCCCGCAACGCGACCTTTGAGCGCCTCACCCACACTCGGCGTGGGGATCTGCGCGATCTCCTCGGCGCGCACCGAAGCGACCGCCCCGGTGACATCCTGCCGTTGCTGGGTGCCGTAGCCGACCGCGACCACCCCTTCGAGCTCGACCGCCGACGCGGCGAGCTGGAAGCTCACGGTGGCAGTCTGGCCCGCAGTCACCGTCACCGTTTGCGTCTCCGTCTCGTAGCCGATCAGGCCTGCTCTGACCTGGTGGGTGCCGGCAGGGACGTTGGACACCGTGAACTGGCCACTCTGGTCGGTGACCGCTCCCAAGCCGGTGTCCTCACCGACGGTGACCGTTGCGCCAGATAGCGGCGCGCCACCCTCATCGGTGACCTGACCCGTGATCTGTCCGCCTGCCTGCGCAGACGCCTGCGTAGCCGTAAAGCATATGGCTAGCAGGAGGAGCACGAAGCGTTTCATCGATGGTTCTCCTTGTGTGAGATCGATGAAGGATGGTCGGCACAATGCCGGCCGGGGTACGGCGAAACGAAGCGAGAAGAGCTTGCAGTTGGGGGTCCGCCAGAGGGGGGAGGGGTGGCGGAGGAGATCTGTAGGGGTACCTGCACCGACCGCGGGGAGCAGGTCGGACGAGGAGCGCAACGCTTCCGCGTGCGCGACGGTGGAGGTTGTACGGACCGGACAAGGGAGCGACCCCGCACGGCAGACTCTCCTGCTCGAGAATCGAGTTCCGGCTGCGGACGGTTCTTGCTGTCAGGTCTGGCTCGGAATTGAGAAGGCCGGCACGGGGGGCACAGCCTCTCGGTTCACGATATCGGTAGCGCGATAAGGTCAGATCCGAGCTGTAGGGTAATCTGCGCGGCGGCTCGTCGCGGGAGGTGCAGCGGCGAGCGCCATCGCCAGGCATGTTGCGTTTGCAGGGGCGAACATATGCGATGGGCGCAAACATGTCAAAGGGGGGACTTCGGGAGGGCTCAAACAGAAGGCCCGTCCGGCTCCAGACTGCCGAGCCGGACGGGCCTTCAAACCACCGCTGTGAACGGGATCAATAACCCGGATTCTGACCGAACTCCGAGCCGTCCTCGTTCCGCGTACGATCGATCTGCGACTGCGGAATCGGCCGCAACACGTGGAAATCCTGGATGTTCGGAGCGGCCTCGTGATTCCGGCGCCGCACCATCTCGACCAGCTTGCCGAAGCGCTTCAGGTCGAACCAGCGGTGACCCTCCGCGTACAGCTCGCGAGCCCGCTCGTCCAGGATGAGGTCGAGCGTCATGTCGGCGGCGGTCACCTCCATCTCGGCTTCATGCCCCGGTCGCGCCGCCCGCCGGCGCACCGCGTTCACGAACTCCGCCGCCTCGTCCAGCCGCTCGCCCTGACGGATGATCGCCTCGGCGGCCAGCAGGTACGTCTCGGCAAGTCGATAGACCGGGAAGTCACGCCGCCCCTCCTCGGTGTTGACCGCCGGCCGCAGCGGGTCGACGTGCTTGAGCATCACCGGGAAGGTGCTGGTGTTGTACTCGCCCTTCAGCGCCGGGCAAGCATCACCCAGCGGCCGCGACTTCGGGTTCCAGAAGTCGTCCGGCTCGGTGTAGATGACGTACTTCTTGTTGCAGTAGAGGTCGCGGTCCAACTCGCTCGTCTTCACCTGCGCCAGGAAGATGGCGGTGTCGCCGAGCTGCATCCCCTCAGGCATCGTGGGCTCGAAGTTCGCATACCAGACGAAGCGGAAGGAGTCGAGGTAACGCGAATCGGCCGCCCGGTTGAACAGCGAGTCCATGAAGAACGCCGAGGGACGCACGCGCCGCCACGGCCGGCCGTACTCCAGCGTGCGGGTCATTCCCGGCTCGCCGTCGTAGGTCATGTTCCAGTACAGGTGCCAGCGGTTGCCGCTCCCCCAGGTGAGCGGGTCACCGCTCGACTGCACCGTGAAGATCATCTCCGAGTTCTCGATGTTCTCGATATCCCAGAGCTCCTGGTACGAGGGTTGGAGCTGGTAGACACCGGAGTTGATCACCTCCTTGGCCAGCGCTTCGGCGCGTGCGGGATCGCCGTCCGCCAGGCGCGTCAGGTAGACCACCGCCAGCAGGTGCTGGGCGGCTCCTCTGGTGACCCGGCCGTACACCTCCTGCTCGAGCGGTAGGTTCGCGATCGCGAACTCCAGGTCGGGGATGATGACCTGGCTATACACCTCCGCCTCCGGCGTACGGTGCGCCTCAGTGATCACGCCCTGGGTCTCTTCCAGCGTCACGTGTACGGCGCCGTAGTGACGCACCAGATGGAAGTAGAAGAGTGCGCGGAGGAAGCGGGCCTCGGCCACCAGGCGGTTCTTCTCCTCGTCCGACATCCCGCCTTCCAGGGCCGCGGCACGGCTGATCGCCGCGTTCGCCGCGTTGATCGCCTGATAGCTGGCGTTCCACTGATCGTTGGCGTACGCCGTCGTGGCATTCAGCCGCTGATCGTACAGGTTCCACTGCTTGTGGCTGCCGTCCGCGCCCATCGCCCAGATATCGATGCCGTACTCCTGCATCGCGAAGTGCCGCTCCTGGGCGTAGTGACCGTAGAGACCGTTGTAGGCCGCCTCCACCGCGTCGCGGAGGCCTTCGGGCGTTTCGAAGTAGTCTGCCGTAACTCCGGAGACCACTCGCTCGTCGAGGTCGATGCAGGCCCCCAGGCCGAGGACCGCCACACCGACGAGCGCGACCGATCTCGTGAATTGAAATTTCATCGTCTATGGACTCTAGAATTGGAACGCATATGGATCGATTTCGCCGGCCGAAGCACGGTTGGGTTCACCCGCGGGCGATCCCGTCCGCGCTCGAGCGTGAAATCAGAAGCCGACGCTTGCACCGATCAGCAGGCTGCGGTAGCTCGGAACGGTGTTCCCTTCGGCTCCTTCCGGATCCACGCCCGGGAAGTCCGTGAAGACCCAGGGATCCTGTGCCTGCGCGTAGATGCGCAGCGCGGTTCCACCACCGATCCGCTCCAGCAGCGACTGCGGAACGGTGTAGCCAAGCGTGATGTTCCGGATCCGCCAGTGCGAGCCGTCGAAGTAGCGGACGGCTTCCGCGTCGATCGCGCCCTCGGAGTCGCGGTTCGGGCTCGGGAACGCGTTGGTCGGATTCTCGGGAGTCCAGTAGTCGAGCTTGGGCTGGTTGTAGCGACCTGACATCTGCCCCGGCCACACGTCCGTCCGGATGGTGTAGCCCCAACGCGCGTAGGCGAGCACGGAAAAGTCGAACGCGCCGACGTCGATGCGGTTGGTCAGGCTTCCCGTCCACAGCGGGAAGTTGGTGTGCCGGCCAAGAATGACGCGGTCGTTTCCGTCGATGTCACCGTCACCATCGGCATCCAGCACCTTGATGTCGCCGGGTTGACGGCTGTAGCGGGCTGCCTCCTCCGCCTCGTCCAGCTGCCAGATCCCCAGCTTCTTCAGGTTGTAAAGCACGTTGATCGGCTTGCCGATGAACCAGCCGCTGCCCGGATCGTCCTCCTTACCGCCGTAGAGGCTTACGATCTCGTTCTTGTTCATCGACCAGCTCACATCGGTGGTCCAGCGGATGCCGTTCCAGCCGTCGAGGTTGATGGTGGAGAGCGCCACCTCGATACCACGGTTCTGCGTCTCACCCACGTTCTCGGTGATCTCGCCGAAGCCCGAAGTCCAGGGCAGCTGCCGGTCCATCAGCAGGTCCGTGGTGTGCTGCTGGTACAGGTCGATCGTGCCGCTGACCCGGTTGTCGAACATTCCCAGGTCGATGCCCAGATCGAACTGCGCGGTCTTCTCCCAACCCAGCTCAGGGTTGGCGAGCGCGCCGGGCCGGTAGCCATAAGCACCGACGTCACCGAACGAGTAGACGGTCCGGCTGAGGCTACCCTGCGTCTGGTACGGGCTGATCGCGCTGTTGCCCGTCAGACCGTAGCTGGCACGCAGCGACAGCTCGGTGAAGAGGCCCTGGTTGAGCATGAAGGCCTCGTCCGAGACGCGCCACTTCACCGCACCGGAGGGGAAGAAGCTACACTTGTTGCCCGGGGCCAGACGGCTGGAGCAGTCCTGCCGCCCCGTCAGGGTCAGGTAGTAGCGGTCGAGCAGCGTGTAGTTGAGGCGGGCCATGAAGGACAGCAGCGCCTCTTCACGCAGGCTGCTGCTCACCCCGGTAACCGTTCCCGCGGTGCCCAGGTTGTACCAGAGCTGATGCTCGTAGGGAAGGTTCTGGACGCGGCCCTCCGAGGTGGACTCCTTCTGCTGGGAGACCTCGTAGATGCCGGTCAGGTTGATGCGATGGATGTCGCCGATCTGCCGATCGTAGGTCGCCTGCGTGGTCGAGATCCAGCTGAAGATATCGTTGCGCCAGAGCGTGGCGTCGTTGTTGTTGCCGCGGAAGGGCGAGCTGTTCGAGCCGCGGAAGGTGCCGTCCCGCCGGTGCGTCAGGTCGGCGCCGAAGGTGGTCTGCAGGGTCAGCCCATCGAGCAGCTCATAGCCGATAAAGGCATTTCCGAAGGTACGCGTGCGAAGGTTGCTGTCCTTCCAGTGCTGGACGTCCGCCAGCGGGTTCCAGCGCTGGGCGTCCGTGGTCGGCTGCGGCCGGATGGTCCCGTCCTCGTTGTAGGGCGAGCCATACGGAACGAGCTGAGCCACTTCGGACCACAGACCGGCACCGCGGCCGTTGTCCTGGTTCGAGTTGCTGATGTTGGCCGAAATGCCCGCCCGCAGCCGTCCGGCGGTGTGGTTCAGGCTGACGTTGGCGCCCCGGCGCACGAAGCCGGTGCCCAGCGTGACGCCCTTCTCCTGCAGGTAGTTGCCGCCGATGGCGAACTGGGTGCTGGCGCTACCGCCCGTCACGGTCAGCTGGTGGTCCATCAACTGGCCAGTCCGCGAGATTATGTCCTTCCAGTCGGTGTCGACCCCCGCCCGGTAGCCCGCGAGCTCGTCGGCGTTGAAGATCGCCTCGTCACCTTCGTCGCAAACGGTGTAGCCTTCGCAGGGATACTTGTTCACGCGGCGGGCCGCCCAACGCTTGAAGTCGGCGAACTCCTCGGCATCGAAGACCTCCACGTGCTTCCTGATGCCCTGAACGCCGAAGCGGGTATCGTAGGTGACGCGGGTCGGTCCCTCACGACCGGAATTGGTGGTGATCAGGATGACGCCGTTCGCCGCGCGCGAGCCGTAGATTGCGGTGGCGGAGGCGTCCTTGAGCACCTCGATCGACTCGATGCTGTTCGGATTGATGTCGTTGAGGCCGCCGGCGATGGGGAACCCGTCCACGACGATGAGTGGGTCATTGCTGGCGGAGAGGGAGCGGGCCGCCCGGATGCGGATCACCGGGGTCTCACCGGGGAGGTACCCGTCAGTGCGGATGTCCAGACCCGGCACCCGGCCCTTGAGCGTCTCGGCCACGTTGGTCGTCGCGATCTCGCGGACCTGTTCCTGGTTCACCGATCCGACGGCGCCAGTGACGTCGCGCCGGAGCTGCGTGCCGTAGCCGACCGCCACGATTCCCTCGAGGTCAATCGCCGATTGGGAGAGGGTGAAGTTTGCGGTCGCGGTCTGCCCGGCAGTCACGGTTACCGTCGCGGTCTGCTCCGAGTAGCCGATCCTCCCCGCGCGGACCTGGTGCGTGCCGGCGGGTACGTTGGTGATGGTGAAGCGGCCCTGCGCATCAGTGAGTGCGCCCAGCCCGGCCGTTCCGAGCGTCACTGCCGCGCCATCCAGCGGCGCCCCCGCGGCATCGGTCACGACCCCCGTGACCTGACCCGTGCTTTGCGCCGCTGCTTGCGAGGCCGTAAACAGCCCAGCCAGCAGGAGTAACACCAGACGTTTCATCGATAGGTCTCCCCTTAGGTGGATCGATGAAGAATGGCCGGCCCTCGCCGGCCGTGGGACAACCGTGTGGTCCGAGATCGAGTCAGGGATGTACGCAGGTATTCTAGGGCGCTCCTGGAGAGGGCCTTGGGGAAGGCGGCGACGGCCGCCAGATCAACGTGCGGTCTTATGTGTAGGGGAAGCGGTCAGAACGGTCTGAGAAGGGCCTCGACGAAATCTTCTACGATCCGTGATCCTGCTTCCGGACTGCTCTACCAACCCGGCTATCGGAACAACGCGATGTATGCCTGCGGCGAGGGGCTCCAAGAGCCCGACGCGGGAGTCGAGATATCGATGAAAGGGGCGCGGCCTTCTACCGCACCCCGGATGTAGCTCAAAGAAGCGCGTCAACGATATCGCGATCCCTCTTCCTTGTCAAACCTTTCCATTTCGGGGCCGACCCAAGCCCCGATCGACAGAATCCACGCGGTTCACGACCGAGCAGGTATACCCATGCTTCGTGGGTAAGGCGAGTCTGTGAGGGGAGTGGTTCCCCGACGAACTTTTTAGCGCTGGTTGTAGGCCGTCGTCGTGATGAGGATCACACCGTTCGCGCCGCGAGCGCCGTACGCACCGGTCGAGCCGGCGTCCTTCAGGACGTCGATGCGGGCAATGTTTCCCGGCGACAGGTTCGCCAGCGCCGCGTGCATCACACTGGGGTTGATCGGCATCCCGTCGATCACCAGCAGGGGCTCGTTGCTTCCGATCAGAGAGCGCGTCCCCCGAATGCGGAAGGAGTAGTCTCCGTTCGGCATACGCGTCACCAGCACGCCGGGCATCCGGTCCCGGATGAGCTCTTCGACCCGCGTGACGCGCATCGTCTCGATCTCCTCCGCGGTCAGCGAGGCAACCGACCCGGTCACATCCTCGGAATCGACCCGGTCGTAGCCGATCGTTACCTGCTCTCGAGGACCGATGTCGCGCGCTCGACGTGACGTGGAGCAGGCTGCCAAGGTCACCACCGCCAGCAGCGGTATGAGGTAGATCCGACCGGGAGCCGCGTGGGTGCGCATGCCTCCCTCACTTTTCCTGGGTCCCGTCCGCGTACCCGGACCTTCCGGGCCAACCGGCCGGGAGTTCGGTGAATCAGCGTTCTCACCGCGCCGGCCAAGCGGTCGATAGCGAGGACGCCGACCTCCGATCTAGCATATGTAGCGCCCGCGGGAAGTGCGCAGCGCGCACAGATCCGCGATCGGAGGAGTTCTGTTCGGGATGGGCCGGAGCTGGACGCCCGTAGCCAGGATGATGGGATGGCACAGTCATCATATGACTGGATCAATATTTTGTCCAGGGTCTTGTGCAGGGAAAGATCGGCGCGCCATCTCGGCTATCGGGACGACCGGACGCCACGCCGGCGCAGCACGACGGCCACCTCCCCCTCCTCATCCGGCGCCAGGCGGACTCCCGCCGGAAGGCTCAGGCTCGCGGTGGTCGTTCCCACGCGGAGCAGTCGTCCGAGGTCGATCGGCTCTGTGGGAATGGCAGTGGGCGGTGTTACGTCCTCGGCGAGGAGGACCGTCACGGTGCGCGGCTCGGTGGTCAGTTGGAGAGTATCGGCGAGTGCCTGTCGGGTCCGAACCTGAATCGGGACGTCGATGGCCATCTGGGGCTGAGCCTCCACCCTGATCTCCGACGGGCGGACCTGGACCAGCTCCAGCCCCGAGGGGAGCGTCAGGTTCTCCGCGGTGATGGGGAGCACGTTGGTGCCGGAATCGGGCTGCGACAGATCGAACGAGATCACCAGCTCACCGCGATCCAGCCGGCCGAACGCCTGCTCGGACCCGCTCAGCGTCACCATTGCCGTGGGAACGGTATCGCTCACCAATGCCCATTCCGGCGGCAGGTTCCGAAACTCGATCGGAACCGCGAAGGTGCGGGACACTGTGTCGGCGCTGAAGGAGAAGAGCAGCCAGGTGAGCACGGCGAAGCCCACCGACATCGCCGCGGTCTCCAGCGTCGTGCGGCTCCTCCACTCGGGCCTCCCATCCCCTCCTTCAGTGTAGTGTTCGTTCCAGAAGTGAATGAGGCGCTGCGACAGCTCGGAGAGCGACTCCATCTCCGTGAGAGTACCGTCCTGAGCGACGCTGATGGTCCCCCGCTCTTCGGAGATCACCAGAACGAAGGCGTCGGTCTCGTTCGCCAGCCCCAGCGCCGCTGCGTGCCGGGTGCCTCCATAGCGGCTCACCTCAGGAATCTGAGACGCCAGCGGCAGGTGGGCGGCGAAGCGGACCACTCGATCGCCTTCCAGGAGCACCGCACCGTCGTGACCCGCGCTCTCTGGCTGAAAGATGCTCTCGAGCAGGGGTCGGCTCACCAGCCCGTCCAGCTCGATCCCGCCCTGGATGTGCGGATCCCATGAATCGCGACCCTTCAGGGCGATGATCGCACCTACGTGATCCTCGGCAAGGCGGTTCGCGACCTCGATGAGGGTATCGACCGTCGTGCCTCCTGCCTGCGACTCCTGCCGTTGCGTGTCCCCCCAGGCGCCGAGGCGATCGAGCAGCCGCCGAATGTCGGACTGGAAGACGACCACCGCCGCGATCAGAAAGCCGATCGAAACGAGCTGGAGGAGCTGGCGGAAGAGGTAGAGGTGGACGATGTCGGCGAGGAGATAGACGATCGCCAGCAGCCCGCAGAGGGCCATGATACGGCGCGCCGCGCTCCCCGAGCTGCTCCGGCGCAACCAGGTGATGCCCACGAAGAAGAATGCCGCGACCAGCAGGATGTCCGCGATATCGGCGAGCTGTACCGCGCGCGTGAGGTCCCTGAAAAAGGCGTCCATGCCCTTGCCATGGTGCACGCTGCGGGCCGCCGAGGGTGGGAAGTCATGCCATCACGCCACCCGTCGCGCCGCGGGACCGGCGTCGCTGGAGAAGAAGACCGCCTTCCCGGCGCGACCGGGAAAGTCAGCGGCGTAGGCGGATCGCCATTCAGACAGGAAGCGCTCGACCTCGGTCTCCGGAACGAGGGCCCAGACGCTGCCTCCGTAGCCGGCGCCGAAAGCGGAGGCCGCCACGGCACCCAGGCGCCGCGCCGCGCGCGCAAGCTCCACGGTCTCGGGAATCTGGTTACCGAGGAGGGTCTCCGCCGCGCGCTGCGACTCGTCCACCAGTTCTCCGAAGCGATCCAGCCGCCCTTCCGCCAGCGCGTTGGCGGCGGCGGGGATCAGCACCTCGCTCTCCAACACGAAGTGGTCGAGCCGGGCGGCGAGGTCACGCGGGGGGAAGCCGAGTCGCTCAGGGGACTGCAACAGCGCTCGCAGCCGGTCGGCGGCGTCGGGGGAGGAGCGCAGTGCCGCGGCCAGGCTGACCGCGGGCGCCCCGCCCGAACGGATCCAGAGGTCGCGCAGGGCACGGGCGAGCGCCGAGGCGCGGTTGTAGTGCTCGCGCATGGCCCCGGTTTTCTCCGCCTGCACCCCACTCGCCGCGAGAGCGAAGCGGTAGCCGGACAGCATCGGCAGGGTCCGTTCGCGGGCGGCCGGCACGAAGCGGTACTGCAGAAGGGTCCGCTCGCGCGCCTGCAGGATTGCGGTGTGGTCCTCGCTTCCCCCGTGCGTCCCGACCCCCGAATCCCCCGCCAGCCGACCGAACCCCTGTCCACTCTCCACCGCGGCGAGGTAGGAGGCGAGCGCATCCAGGTCGGTGATCGCTTCCCGGAAGAGCGGCCGATCCTGTAGCCGGTTCGCCGCGGCCAGGCAGAGGAAGATCCCGATGATGAGCGCGCTGGAGCTGCTCATACCAGAGGCCGGCGGCAGGTCGCTGCTCAGGGCCACGTCGACGCCGCGCCGGAGCTCGGAGAAATTGCGCGCCAGCCGGCGCACGGTTGTCATCGGATAGTTGGTCCACCCGATGCCCGGCTGCAGGTCCGGCCTGATTTCGAAGTCGACGGCGTCCCTGAGGTCGAGCGCCTCTACCCACACCCGGGGCTGGTCCCGCTCCGTGGATACAAGCGTGAAGCCACGCTCCACCGCGGCGAGAAGGCTGCGCCCCCCCGCGTAGTCGGTGTGCTTGCCGAGCACCTCGATCCGGCCGGGTACCAGAAAGACCTTGGCGGGAGTTTTCGGGGGGTGGCCGCGGCGCAGCAACGCGCGGGCGCAGAGGGCCACGCTGGTCGGAGCACTCCTGGTCCAGTGTCCCTGGAGGCGCGAGAGCAGCGGATGGCGCCCGTCGGCGAGGTCGCCGAGGGGCGCTCCTGCGCCGAGTCCGGGATCGGTGAAGCCGGAGATCAGAGGCGCACCTCGACTTCGCTGAGCCGCTCTTTTACGGCGGCGATGTCGGCGCGCGAGGAGAGATCGAGGACACCGCCTGAGGCGGGTACCACGACGAACTTCATCCCCATGTGGTCGATCGCGTACTGAACCGCCCGCGGGATCTCCAGCTCTCCACGCTCCGAGACCGGGATGGCCCGGCATGCTTCGAAGATTTCCGGCGTGAAGCACCAGCAGTTCATGCTGACCAGCGCCCCCGGACCGAGCTCGCGAGCGATCTCCGGGTCGGGCTTCTCCACCACTTTCGTGAGGGTGCCGTCCGGCGCTGTCTGGAGCAGCGCGAAGCTCAGAATGCGCTCCGGACCGATATTTCCGTCCCGGATCAGGCTCTCACGCTCGAATCCGAGCAGGCTGGGGGCGCCCTGGCGACGCAGAGCCACCAGCGCCTCGACCGGATAGTAGTTGTCGGAGTTCAGCACGACGAAGGGATTTCCGTCCACGAATCCGCTCGCCGCGAGCACGGCGTCCGCCGTGCCAAGCGGGCGCTCCTGTACGGCGAAGTGGACGTTGATCCGGCGCGGGGCATCCGGCCCACCATAGCGCTCCCGCACGACGTCGTGCTCCGGGCCGACAACCAGACAGGCGTCGCTGAAGCCGGCGTCAGCCAGGCCGGAAAGAACGAAGTCGAGAAAGGGCCGCCCGACCGGGATCATCGCCTTCAGGCCAGTCGCCGCGACTGCAGCCTGCTCCGCATCGAGTCGGGCCGAATCGTCGTTGCGGCGCATCCGCGTGCCCAGCCCGCGGGCCAGCACGACCGCCCGGGTTGCCTGCCCTTCGCTCATCCCCTACCCACCTCTACCGGTTCCGCCTCCTCGGAGCCGCCCGATCGTACTCCAGGCGACATACGCGGCAGGATGCGCATCAGCCCGCCCACGCTGATAACGAAGAGGACCAGCCAGACCATCCCCTGCGCGATCTCGCCGTACAGAAAGCTGCCGCTCCCGAATAGTGCTCCGTAGATGGCCGTGCACCCCAGCACCCACCCGAGCAGCGCCTGCGGAAGGCTGTCACCCGCGGTGACGGGGCCCGCCCGCTCCGCGATCGGCCTCCACCCCGGTCCCCCGGGTCGCACGAGGCGGTAGAACTCAATCAGCGTCTCTTCCGAGCTCGGGCGGGTCAGGTAGGTCGTGACCACCCAGATGGCCGTGGTGACGGCCACCGTCACGAGCAGCGACACGTGCGCCGGGATGGTACCGCCACGCTGTGCCGCGATGAAGAAGCCCACAGACACGACGAAGGAGCTGGCCATCGCGGCCACCTCGGTCCAGGCATTGATCCGCCACCAGTACCACCGCAGCAGGTAGATCAGGCCGGTGCCGGCGCCGATGGACATCAGCAGCTCGAAGGCCTGACGGGCTGAATCGAGGACCAGCGTGACCCCGGCGGCGACCAGCATCAGTAGTCCGGTGACCACGCGTCCCACGAAGACGTAGTGGCGTTCGGTCGCATCCGGCCGGATGAATCGCCGGTAGAGGTCGTGCACCAGGTATGAAGTACCCCAGTTCAGGTGGGTTGAGATGGTGGAGACGTAGGCGGCCAGCATCCCCGCGATCATCAGGCCCAGCAACCCTGCGGGGAGGAAGGTCAGCATGGCGGGATAGGCCATGTCGTGACCGATCAGGCTGCGGTCGACGTAGGGGAAGGCGGCGGCGATGTCGTCCAGCGTAGGAAAGACGAGGATGGACGCGAGCGCCACCAGGATCCACGGCCATGGGCGTAGAGCATAGTGCGCCGCGTTGAAGAAGAGCGTCCCGGAAAGGGCGTCCCGCTCGCTCCGGGCGGCCAACATCCGCTGCGCGATGTAGCTACCTCCGCCCGGCTCCGCCCCCGGGTACCAGACCGACCACCACTGCACGGTCAGCGGAATGACCAGCAGCGTGAGCGTCAGGGACCAGTCACCAAAGTCCGGCAGCAGGTGGAGCGTCTGCGCGGGAACACGCTCCAGCAGCCCGGAGAGCCCGCCCACTTGCGGTTGCCGAAGTGCGAAGACCGCGGCCGCGATAGCGCCGGTCATCGCCACGACGAACTGGATGAGATCCGTCACCATCACCCCCCACAAACCGGAGATGGCGGCGAAGGCGATGCTGATGATGACGCAGTAGGTGAGCGTCTTGCCGATAGGCCAGCCCAGCAGCACGGCGGCGATCTTGGCGGCGGCCAGGTTCACCGACGCCATGATCACGCAGTTGAAGAAGAGCCCTAGGTAGACCGCGCGGAACCCGCGCACGAAGGTCGCCGCCCTGCCCGAATAGCGGATCTCGTAGAACTCGAGGTCGGTGAGCACGCGGGAGCGGCGCCAGAGGCGGGCGTAGAAGAAGACGGTGGCCATGCCCGTGAGCAGGAACGCCCACCAGGCCCAGTTGCCAGCCACGCCGCTCTCGCGCACGAGGTTGGTGACCAGGTTCGGGGTATCCGTGCTGAAGGTCGTGGCGACCATCGACACCCCGATCAGCCACCAGGGCGCGGCCTGTCCGGAGGTGAAGAACTCCGCCGTGCTCGACCCTGCCCTGCGGGCCAGCAGGATCGCCGGGACGAACGAGATGGCGATCGACAGGATGATGATTGCCCAATCGATGGGAGCGAGGTGCATACGAGCGGCGGGTAGAAGGCGTCGGTCCGAGTGGACGAATCAGGAACAGCGTACCGCCCCGGCGAGCCGTTGCGGGTCCGTCGAACACTCCTGATTCGCAGGTCGTAGCTCCTGGCTGCCTCGGCTCACAGAACCGCCTGCCGGTACAGTCCGATCGTCGAGATGCGTGGCACGTCCAGCGCCGATTCGATGGAGAGGCGGATCCGGCGTGCGCTGATCGGCTCGGGGGTACGATCGAGCTTGCGGTTGCCGATGGTGCTTCCGCTGGAGGCGATGGTCCAGCCGTTCGGGGTCAGGGCGTGCACCTCGTAGCGCTCGACATGCTGCCCCTCGGCAATGGCCTCGCGCAGCTCCACCACATTGAACTCCACGGGGGTGGCGAAATCCAGCTCGACGTAGCCCGAGCGCGCGCTTCCTCCGGGGCTCCAGTAGGTATCCGGGTCACCGTCGAGGACCCGCGACGCTCCCGTTCCCCGGTTCGCCGAGGCGCGAGCCCCGCGCGCGAGATCCCGGGCAAAGACCTGCTCCCGCAGCTCGTGGAATTCCCGCAGCCGCTGCACGTCCGTCTCATGGAACAGACCGTCGCTGGTCGGCGGAACGTTCAGCAGCAGGTTGGCGTTCCTTCCCACGGACATGAAGTACAGCTCGAGCAGGTTCTCGGCGGTGCGCACCTCGGTGTCCTGCTCCGGATGCCAGAACCACCCCGGCCGAATCGACACGTCCGCCTCGCCGGGGCGCCAGACAGTGCCGTGGGGGTGTCCGTGCTGAAGGGCATGGATGATCTCCGGCCCCGACATTCCCGGATATGGCACGACTGTCGGATCGACTGTCGACCAGTTGGGGTCTCCGGCAATGCCTCGCTCATTCCCGATCCAGCGGATGTCCGGCCCGGCGTCCGAAAACATGATCGCGTCCGGCTGGAGCGTGCGGACGGTCTGATGAAAGCGCGGCCAGTCGTACTCCTGCCGACGTCCGTTCGGGCCTTCCCCGTTCGCCCCGTCGAACCACACCTCCGCGATCGGTCCGTACCAGGTGAGCAGCTCGGTGAGCTGGCGTACATAGAAGTCGTTGTACGCCGGGGAGTCCCCGTACATGGGCGCGTTGCGGTCCCAGGGAGAGAGGTAGAGACCTACCTTCAGGCCCTCGGCTCGCGCGGCGTCGACGAACTCGCGGACGACGTCGCCCTGGCCATCACGCCAAGGGCTGCTCGCGACC
The DNA here is from genome assembly GCA_036375715.1 of Longimicrobiaceae bacterium. Classification (NCBI taxonomy): domain Bacteria; kingdom Pseudomonadati; phylum Gemmatimonadota; class Longimicrobiia; order Longimicrobiales; family Longimicrobiaceae; species Longimicrobiaceae bacterium. Next base: position 188,656 of record DASVBS010000065.1, read on the forward strand.
GAATGTCTCGTCGTCTCGGTTGGCCAGAGGCAGTAGCCGTCGTGGTGTTTGGCGGTCAGGATGATCAGCTTGAAGCCACCGTCGCGCGCGGCGCGAGCCCACTGGCGGGCATCGAGTCTGGCCGGGTTGAAGAGGGCCGGGTCTTCCTTCCCGTCGCCCCACTCACGGTTGGTGAAGGTGTTGATGCCGAAGTGGACGAACATGGTCAGCTCGTCCCGCTGCCACGCGAGCTGCGCGGGCGACGGGACGGGACGCGCAGCGGCGATCCCGGTCAGCGCCGGGCCGAGCGCGCGCGCCAGGCCTGGGTTCGTGGCCGCCGCTCCGAGCGCCAGCCCGCTGGCCCGCAGAAAGGTGCGCCGATCGATCCGCTGCCGAGACGCGTGGACGGGGCGACCGTTCATGCCGACGTGCTCGACTCCATCTTGCCAGGATCGATGATCCCCAGCGGCGGACGCGTGCGCCAGCCACCGCGGGTGAAGTCGGGGAAGTCTACCGCGGCGCTACGATTGGTGATGGAGCGCTCGCTCAGGTCGACAATCGCGCTCCAGGCGGCGCCGTCGTACACGTCCATATCGGTGGGCTCGCCGTTCAGAAGGCACTGCACCAGCCGGTAGTCCTCGATGTAATCCATGCCGCCGTGGCCGGCGCCCGCCGATGCCGCCTCCAGCGCACGCCAGATCGGATGGTCGAACTCCGCACGATACTGGTTGAAGTCCTCCCAGGCGTCGTCCTCCGACCTTCCCTCCAGGTAGATCAGCGGCTCGGGGTACTTACGCACCAATCCACGCGTCCCCTGCAGCAGGATGTTCCGGCTGTATGGACGGGGCGAGTTGGTGTTGTGTGTGATCAGGATCGTCTGGCCCGCGACCGTCCTGATCAGGGTATTGATCACGTCGCCCTGCGCGTACTTCTGCTTCGCCTCAGGGCTGTCCGGACCGATGTGCTCCGCGGCCCAGAGGTTCAGACCGCGACCGGGGCTCGCCATCGAGACGAGGTACTCGAACTGGTTCCCCCGGTTGATGTTCATCCACTGCGCGACCGGTCCGACGCCATGGGTGGGGTAGAGGTCCGCGTTGCGGGTGATGGAGTGCTTCACCCGCCAGCGGTTCACATAGTAGTCCGTCAGCTTCAAGCTGCGCAGGTCGTGGAGGTACCCGCACTCGGCGTGGAGCAGATCACCGAACTGGTTCTGCCGGACCATGTTGAGAATCATCATCTCGGCCCGGTCGTAGCAGCAGTTTTCCATCATGACGCAGTGCCGCTGCGTCTGCTCCGCCGTCTCGACGAGCTCCCAGCATTCGTCGATGGTGGGAGCCATGGGGACCTCGGTCGCGGCGTGCTTCCCCGCCCGCATGGCAGCGAGCAGCACCGGGGCATGGAGCTCCCAGGGGGTCGCGGTGAAGACGAGATCGACGTTGGGTAGATCGCAGAGTCGCAGATAGTCCTCCGGCCCTCCGGCAAAACCCTGCGGCTGCGGCTGCCCTGCATCGGTGACCAGCTTCCGCGCGCGCTCCATGTGCTCGGGAAGCAGGTCGCAGATCGCGGTCACCTCGACGTTGGGGATGCGCAGGAAATTCCGGACGTGGCTGGTGCCCTGGTGGCCGACGCCAACAAAGCCGACGCGAACCTTCTCCAGCGGTTCGGCGGCGAACAGGCCGGTGGGCGCGGGGCGGCGGCTCGCCTGCGCGGCGAGGCGGTCGGAAGTCAGTGCGTATCCGGCGCCGAGCCCTGCAGCGGCGGCGCGCAGGAACTTTCGACGGTCGTAGCGATCTGCCATGGGTATACTCCGGGAAGGGGCCTAGGAGCAGGGAGTTTAGCCGCGCGCCAGGGGAGGAGCAAGGTGAAACTGGTCCACGGCGGCGCCGGCTGTCGCACGCGTCACATATACCTTGGGAACCAGTCCCGTGCGCTGGCGATAGGCCTCGACAACGGTCTCGGTAAATTCCTCGGTCGAGTCGCGACGCACGAGGGCGACCGCGCATCCCCCGAAGCCGGCGCCGGTCATACGGGCGCCGAAACAGGCGGGGTGTGCGGAAGCAATCTCCACCATGGTGTCGAGGGCTTCGCTCGAGACCTGGAAGTCGTCGCGCAGGCTGCGGTGGCTCTCGGCCATCAGGGCGCCGAGCCGCTGAGCATCACCTGCGCGCATGGCTTCGGCCGCGGCTTCAGTCCGGGCATTTTCAAGAACGACGTGGCGGGCGCGGCGGGCGGCGACCGGGTCGAGTCCCGCCACCCCCTCTTCGAAGCGCTCAGGGGTGAGATCGCGCAGGGCCTTCACACCGAAATGCTCGGCGGCGAGCTCACATTGGGTGCGCCGTTCGTTGTACGCCGAGCCGCTGAGCTCCCGTCGGGTGGAGGTATCGAGGATCACCACCAGTGCCTCCTCGGGAAGCGGCACCGCGGTGGTGTCCAGCGTTCTGCAGTCGATCAGCACCGCGTGGCCCTCCTGTCCCACCGCGGAGATCATCTGGTCCATGATCCCGCACTGCACCCCCACCCAGGCGTTCTCGGCGCGCTGGCAGAGTCTGGCCATCTCCTTGGCGTCCCAGGGCGCCCCGGCCGCGGCGGTGATCGCCCGCGCGGTGGCGAGCTCGACCGCCGCGCTGGAGGAGAGCCCCGCGCCGATCGGCACGTCTCCGCCCAGCACACCGTCCCATCCGGCGACAGGACGGCCTGCGTCTGCCAGCGCCCACGCGGTTCCCTTGAGATACTCGATCCAACCCCCGTCCCCGCGCTCGGGGGCGGCGGCGTCGAAGCTGCGCACGCGCTCGTAGTCGAGCGACTGGACCGAGATCACCGTATCCTCACGCGGCCTGAGCGCGATCCATACCGCCGGCTCGATCGCCATCGGCAGGACGAAGCCGTCGTTATAGTCGGTGTGCTCCCCGATGAGGTTCACCCGGCCGGGCGCTCGCACGACCAGTGACGGCTCCTCGTTCCACTTAGCCCGGAAGGCGTCGATGACCCGCGCGCGCACCGTCGGGGCCGCTTCATTCATACGATCCCTCAAAACTCCCGCCCTCTCCGCCGGCAGGCGCGCCGGCCTCAATCATCGATGTACGGTTGTGGACTCAGGTACTTCGCGTAGCCGCGCGGCCGCGGCCTCGGGGGTGAGGTCGCGCTGCGGCTCCGCCATCATCTCGTATCCGACCATGAACTTGCGCACCGTGGCGGAGCGCAGCAGCGGAGGATAGAAGTGAAAGTGTAGGTGCCATTCGGGATGATCCTTGCCGTCCGTCGGGGCCTGGTGGACTCCGGCGGAATAGGGGAAGGTCGTCCCGAACAGGTTGTCATAGCGGCTGGTGAGCCGCTTCAGGGCCACCGCCAGGTCGTCGCGCTCATTCGCCTCCATCTCCAAGAGGCTGGCCATTCGTCGTCGCGGTAGAACGATCGTCTCGAACGGCCAGATCGCCCAGTAGGGTACGATCACGAGCACCGACCCCTGTTCGAAGACGATCCGCTCCTCGCGCCGTAGCTCGAGCGCGGCGTAGTCCGCGAGCAGGGAGCGCCCGGTAAGCTCGTGGTACTCCAGCAACCGCGCCCCCTCCTTCGCCAGCTCCAGCGGAATCGACCGTTGCGCCCAGATCTGGCCGTGGGGGTGCGGATTGCTACACCCCATCATGGTACCTCGGTTCTCGAAGACCTGCACGGAGGCAATGTCGCCGCGCGCTCCCAGCGTCTCGTACTGGTCGGCCCAGAGATCGACGAGGCGGCGGAGCGCGGAGGGCTCCATCCCCGCCAGCGTGAGGTCGTGGCGGGGAGAGAAGCACACCACCCGACAGATGCCGCTCTCGGCGCGCGCAACCAGCAGCCCCTCCTCGTCGATTTCACCCTGCGGGGTGTCGGGGAGCAGCGCAGAGAAGTCGTTGTCAAAAACAAAGAGGTCCGTGTACGGTGGATTCCGGTGACCACCAGCTCGGGTGTTCCCCGGGCAGAGATAGCAGGCAGGATCGTACTCCGGTCGCACCTCGGGCTCCGGCGTCTCGATCTGCCCCTGCCAGGGGCGTCGCATACGGTGCGGAGATACCAGGACCCACTCGCCGGTGAGCGGATTGAAGCGGCGATGCGGATCCTCCTGCGGTCGGAAGGATCCGTTCACGAGCGGCCGGCGAAGCTACAGGCGGGGGAACAGGTCATTCCTCGGTCCCGGGCGGGCGCACGACGGGATTGCTGCTCTCCAGACCCTCGCGGTACTCTCGCTCTTCGATCTCCCGTCCTTCCGGGTCGACCTCCGCCGAGCGAGGTGCCGCGGTGCCTCTGCGGGCGAGGTAGAGAAGCCACACCCCGAAGAGCAGAACCACCAACCCCCAACCGAGGTTGACGTTCACCCCCAGCGAGCGGACATAGATCGAGGGATCGGCGGCCAGGCCGTACACGGCCAGCAGGATGCCGATCAGCGTGAAGAAAGCCCCCATCGGGAGGCGGATGTCCATTCCCATCGGCTACTCCGGCGTGGAGTGCAGTTGCGTTCTTTCCGCGTGCGCCCACCCACCAGTTTACCTCGACCGAGGGGTAGGCTCCGGCGGTTGCGGGAGACGCGATCAGAAGAACACGAGGTTCAGAACCAGCGTGAATGCAAGAACCACTACGCCGAGCGTTGCGGGGCGCCGGTGCCAGGGCACCCCTTCCTCGCGCGGTCGCTCCGTCAGGCTGTACACCAGACCGCGCAGCTCTTCCGCCGGGCGCGGCCGCGTCAGCAGGCTCACCACGATGGTGACCACGAAACAGGTGGTCCAGGCGTAGATGGCCGTCCAGAAGTTCTGCGCCATCTCGCTCGGGTAGGTGCCCAGCACCGCCAGGTATCCACCCTTGATGCCCGTGGCGGAGCCGACCGGCAGGCTCAGGCCGTGGTGGATTGCGGCGGCGAGCGTGCCCGCCACCAGCCCGGTGAAGGCCCCGTGGCCGGTCGTGCGCCGCCAGAACATCCCCAGCAGGAAGGTCGCGAAGAGCGGAGCGTTCACGAACGCGAAGACGAGCTGCAGCATGTCCATGATGTTGTTGAACGCCGTCGTCGCGTACGCGGTCAGCACCGAGAGCCCGATGCCGAAGACAGTGGCGAAGCGGCCCATCCACAGATAGTGGGAGTCGGAGCCGTGCTTGTGGATGTAGGCCTGGTAGATGTCGTAGGTCCACACCGTGTTGAAGGCGGTGACGTTACCCGCCATCCCGGACATGAACGAAGCCATCAGCGCGGTCAGCCCGAGGCCGAGCAATCCCGAGGGGAAGTAGTGGACCAGCATGAGCGGGATGGCGAGATCGTAGTTGTACGTGCCATCCTCGCCCATGGGCAGGGCAAAGCCGCTCGCACCCGCCTGCGTGGTGAGCGCGATCGCGATCATCCCCGGGAGGATCACCAGGACCGGGAAGATCATCTTCGGGAACGCGGCGATGATGGGGGTGCGGCGGGCGGCGCTCATCGAGTCAGCGGCCATCGCTCGTTGGACGACCAGAAAGTCGGTCGTCCAGTAGCCGAAGGAGAGCACGAAACCCAACCCCATCGCCAGGCCGAACCACTCTACGCCCATCGGGTTCGTGGCCGCATCGCCCATGAAGGCCCATGAATGCGTCCAGGCGCCCGGGGCGAAGCCGGCCTGGCTGGCCGTTACCTCGAGGCGCTGGGTCAGCCCGTCCCATCCGCCCACATCGCGCAGCCCGAGGTAGACCAGGGGGATGAAGCCCGTGACGATGAGGAAGAACTGCAGTACCTCGTTGTAGATGGCGGAGGTGAGCCCGCCGAGGAAGATGTAGAGCAGCACGATCACAGCTGAGACCAGCACGCTGACGTTGAAGTCCCAGCCGAGGAGCACGCCGAGCAGCAGGCCCATGGCGTACATCGAGATCCCGGAGGAGAAGACAGTCATGGCCGCGAAGCTGATCGCGTTGAAGCCGCGCGTCTTCTCGTCGAAGCGTAGCTTCAGGTACTCGGGTACCGAGCGGGCACGCGAGCCGTAGTAGAACGGCATCATGAACACGCCCACGAAAACCATCGCCGGGATAGCCCCTACCCAATAGAAGTGACTGGTGGCGATACCGTACTTCGCGCCGGAGGCGGCCATGCCGATCACTTCCTGCGCGCCGAGATTGGCGGACAGGAAGGCTAGCCCCGCGACCCATGCCGGGATCGACCGCCCCGAAAGAAAGAAATCCGTGCTCGACCGCATGTAGTGGCGCAGCGCGAACCCGATGCCGAGCACGAACGCGAAGTAGATGATCAGGATCGCGTAGTCGATTGGTGCGAGAGCGAAGGTCTCCAAAGGCCGATCGAGTGAGATTGTCAGCAGAGTCGGGGAAGGCCGGGCGAATCGTAGGTCGCGCGGGGGGAAGGTGTCAACTCCCGCTTGCGGCGGGAGCGGTCGAGGCAGGCGGCATGGGAGTTATCGAGCCGCTTGTAGAGACCGCACCAGCTCGGCCGCTACCGGATCCTGCGGGAAGGTGGCGAGCAGCCGTTCCGCCGCCGCCAGCGCCGCGGCCCGCTCCCCCGCATCGCGGTGGAAGGTGGCCAGCGCGAACAGCAGGTCATAATCGCGGGGGTGACGCTCGAGGGCTGTTTCGAGTACCGCGATCGCTTGTCGCGCTTCGCCCCCCGAATGAAGCGCGACCGCGTAGGCGTAGGCGAAGCGCGGCTCTTCCGGAGCGAGCTCCGCGGCGCGGCGCAGGCTCTCCCGCGCCTCCGCCTCGCGGCCGGAGCGCGCCAGGGAGAGACCCAACGCATGGTGGAGGTTCGCGTCTTCAGGCAGGCGCTCCAATCCATCGCGCAGCACCCGCTCCGCCTCCGCTTCCCTTCCCTGCGCACGGTAGAGATCGGCCAGGTTGACGTAAGCCGCCACTTCGCCAGGACGCATGCGCAGGGCGGCGCGGTACTCCGCCTCCGCCTCACCCACGCGGCCGAGCTGCGCGAAGAAGGTCCCCAGCGTGACGCGGTTCTCCGGGCGATCGGCCCGGTAGCGCTGGCTGGCGATGAACTCGTTGGCCGCCCGCGTGAACGCGCTCCGGGCGGCGGGGAGCTGTAGCGAGGCCGTCGCCGGCGCAAGCAACCAGGCAGCTTGTTGCCGGACGATCCGCACGGAATCGGATAGCAGCGGCGTCACCAGCGCTGCCCGCTGCTCAGGCGGCAACCCTTCCAGGGCGGAGAGGGCGGCGTGGCGGATCAGGGGGTCCGGGTCGGCCAGGCCGACGCGGGCTGCCTCCAGGACAACTACGGACGGGAGGTCCGCCAACCTCGCCAGCGCCGAAGCGCGCACGACGGTTGGCTGCTCGCGGCTGGTGGCGAGGGTGGCTAAGGCGGTGGCGGCGCCAGGCTCGGCAGCCTCGTGCGCGGCGAAGGCCTCTGCAAAGGTCTGGAAGCCGGAGGGATCGTGCCCATACCACTCGCGCACGGTGGTGGCTGCCCACTCGGCGCTCCGCTCCGTGTGGCAGCCGTTGCAGACGTTGGGAACGCCCAGCGAGACCGTCTGGTCCGGGCGCGGCACGCGGAGGCTGTGGTCGCGCCGCGGGTCGATCTGCATGTAGGTGGTCTCCGGCATGTGGCAGGAGACACACTGCGCCGCTTCCCCGTCCGCGGGGTGGAAGTGGTGCTCGGGCGTATCGTAGCGCTCGGGCGTGTGACAGCCGGTGCAGACCGCGTTGCCCTCCGCCCTCAGACGCTGCGAGTGGGGATCGTGGCAGTCCGAGCAGGTGACCCCCGCTGCGAACATCCGGCTCTGGAGGAACGAGGCGTGGATGTAGACCTCGTCGCGCTGCTGACCGTCCGCGTGATAGAGGCCAGGCATCAACAGCGAGGGGAGGTAGTAATCCAGGAAGGGCTTACCGGCAGTGTATCCTTCGACGATCTGCGCACGTCGCGAGTGGCACTGGGCGCAGACGGAGATCTCGCGCTGAGTCGCCCGCGGAGTGCTGCGCTGGGGCTTGCCGGTACTCGGGTTCACCCGCCAGGTCACCCCTTCCCGCTCGTCGAGGGCCACCAGGAGCCCCATCGACGCCGCGTCCAGACCGGCGTAGTCCTCCTGGGCGTCGGCGCTGGCCGCCCACTCGAGGTGCCGCGATCCGGGTCCGTGGCACGCCTCGCATCCCACGCTGATCTCGCTCCAACTGGTGGCGAAGGCGTCCGCCTCCCGATCGTAGTTCTTCTGGACGTTGGTCGAGTGGCAGTCGGCACACATGAAATTCCAGTTCTGGAGCCGTCCGGTCCAGTGGAGCTCGTCGGTGTGCTCGATCCGCTCACCCGGATACAATGTCATCCAGCGCTGCCCTCCCTCGCTGGCGGGACGCGAGTCCCAGGCCACGGTGAGCGGCTGGATGCGGCCGCCTTCCAGCTCGATCAGATACTGCTGGAGAGGGTAGACGCCGAAGGTGAAGCGAACCTGAAACTCTCCCTCCTGGCCGTCCGGGCCGATCGTGTGCACGAAAAAGAGGCTGTCGCGTCGCAGGAAGGTGGTGGTCACCCCCTGGTCCGTGAAGCGCACGCCGGAAAAGTCCCCCAGCACCGTCTTTTCGGTGGCCACCTGCATGGCCTGCTGGTGCTGGGAGCCCATCCAGCCGTCGAATTGCTCCTCGTGGCAGCTCGCGCAGCGCTGTGATCCGACGAACTCGGCGTTGGCAGCCTCGGGGGTCTGCTCGGCATGCTCCGAACCAGGCCCCGCACCACGCCGGAACAGCAACGCGGCTCCGATCGCCACCACCACGATCAGGGCCGCGCCCGCCCACACCCAGCGGCGTGCACCCACGCGACCGCTGGGCGGCGGGGGGGCGGGGCGCTCGGCCCCGGTACGGGGCCGGTTCCTGCGGGGCTTACGCCGAGCCATCGCGGGGGATCGTCACCGAGAGGAGGTCTGACTTCGGGACGATTGGGGCGGTGCGGGCGAAGATGATCTCGTCATCTCGCTGGTTCGTAGGGCGACTTCTCGATATCGGCCAGCTTGCGGGCATGATCTCGGCATCCACGGTTCGCGCCCATGATTCGACCATCGATGGTTGACCGGCCAGTTGGGGCACCGTTCGAGGGCTGCTGGCCTGCGGATCCTCGTGGGCTACAGGCCGCCAGGGGGCTACAACCGCCCTGTCGCCGAAGCTAGACCCCGCGCCGCCACGGTGTCAAACTGGGAACAAAGCGAGGGAACTCCACTACTAGTCGCCGCCGGCGCGACCCTGCCGCGCGCCTCACCTCAGACCCGTTGCTCGATCTGTCATGCCCTCTATCACCTCTCCAGTCCGGCTCGCGGTAGCCGTGGCGGTAGGCGTGATCAGCCTCGGCTGCTCGACCGGATCCGATGCCGGATCCGACGCGGAGCCCGCCGTCTCGGAAAGCGATATCCACTCCTTCGCCCGCCCGGACGAAGCGCGCGTCACGCACGTAGCGCTCGACCTTGACGCCGACTTCGAGGCAAAGCAGCTCAGCGGCACCGCGACACTCGACCTGACCATTGCTCCGGGGGCCAGCGAAGTGGTGCTGGATACGCGCGACCTCGAGATCCTCGGCGTGCGAACCGCCGAGGGTCAGCCACTCGACTGGCGGCTGGGAGAGGGCGACCCGGTGCGGGGCCAGCCCCTGGTGGTTTCCCTTCCGGATGAGGGGGTGCAACGGGTCGTGGTGGAGTACCATACGCGCCCGGAAGCGGCAGCGCTCCAGTGGCTGGATCCGCGACAGACCGCGGGCGGCGAGCATCCCTATCTCTTCTCGCAGGGACAGGCGATCCTCACCCGGACCTGGATCCCTACCCAGGATAGCCCGGGAATCCGGCAGACCTACGAGGCCGAGATCACCGTTCCCGAGCCTCTGGTGGCGGTGATGAGCGCGGAGATGCTGACGCCGGAAGGTGAGCCCGGGGATTCCGGCCGTACCTTCCGCTTCCGCATGGAGCAGCCGATCCCACCGTACCTGATCGCGCTCGCCATCGGTGACATCGACTTCCGCCCCATAGGCCCGCGAACAGGCGTCTACGCCGAACCCGCGGTGGTCGACAGTGCCGCCCGCGAGTTCGCAGACCTGGAGAAGATGGTCAGCGCGGCCGAGACCCTCTATGGACCCTACCGGTGGGGGCGGTACGACGTGCTGGTGCTCCCGCCCTCCTTCCCCTTCGGCGGGATGGAGAACCCGCGCCTCACCTTCGCCACGCCCACGGTCCTCGCGGGCGATCGCTCGCTGGTGTCGCTCATCGCCCACGAGCTGGCCCACTCCTGGTCCGGCAACCTGGTCACCAACGCCACCTGGTCCGACTTCTGGTTGAACGAAGGCTTCACCACCTACTTCGAGAACCGGATCATGGAGGCGCTCTACGGAGTGGAACGAGCGCGCATGCTCCAGGCGCTCGGCTGGCGCACTCTCCAGGAGGAGGTCGAGAGCCTCGGCGGCGCCGACGCACCGGATACCCGACTGCACGTCGACCTCGCCGGCCGGGATCCGGACGAGGGAATGACCGAGATCCCATACGAGAAGGGTGCCGCCTTCCTGCGCACCATCGAGGCCGCGGTCGGCCGGGAGCGCTGGGACGAGTATCTGCGCGCCTACTTCGAGCGACACGCCTTCCAGCCGATGACCACGGAAGGCTTCCTCCAGGACCTTCGCACTCACCTGATCGCCGGCGACACCGCCCTCGAGAATCGGCTGCAACTGGAGGAATGGGCGTACGGCACGGGGGTCCCGGACAACGCGGTGGTCCCGCGCTCGGACGCCTTCGCGGCGGTGGAAGCGCAGGCGCAGGCCTTCACCTCCGGCACTCCCGCGCCCGAGCTGGAGACCGCCGAGTGGAGCACACAGGAATGGCTGCACTTCCTCGGCGTGCTCCCGCGCGAGCTCACCCGAGAGCAGCTCCAGGATCTCGATCGGACCTTCGCCCTCTCCAGCGAGGGGAACAGCGAGATCCTGTTCGCCTGGCTCCGCCTGGCGGTGGACAACCGCTACGATCCGGCGATCCCTTCGCTGGAGCGGTTCCTCACTTCCCAGGGTCGCCGCAAGTTCCTCCAACCGCTCTATCAGGCGCTGATGGACGAAGGCGATTGGGGGCAGCCGATTGCTCGCCGCATCTACCAGAAGGCGAGGCCCACCTATCACGCCGTCTCCGTCGGGACGATCGATCAGATCGTGAACTGATGATCGCCGGCCAGACCTGGGAGGAGCGCTGGCATCCGCTCCGGCGGGAGTGGGTGGTGGTATCAGCGCATCGGGATAATCGACCGTGGAGAGGGGAGCAGGTAGAGACCGGGCCGCGCCAGCTGCCGCGCTATGAGGACGATTGCTATCTCTGCCCGGGCAATCTGCGCATCTCGGGCCGGCGGAACCCTCGCTACGAGGGCGTCTTCGTCTTCGATAACGACCACCCCTGCGTCGGCCCGGAAGCCCCCCGTGAACTCGAGCCGGCTCCCGGCATCTACCGGAAGCGCCGAGCTGACGGGCTCTCGCGCGTGGTCTGCTATACACCCCGTCACGACCTCACCCTGGCGGAGCTCTCGGCCCAGGAGATCGTGGAGCTGCTACGGGTGCTGCAGGAGCAATACAGGGAGCTCGCCGCGCGCCCGGAGGTCGCCTGCGTGTTGATGTTCGAGAACAAGGGTGAGGTGGTGGGGGTCAGCAACCCGCACCCGCACGCGCAGATCTACGCGACCAACTTCGTCTTCCGCACCATCGAGGTGGAGGCGGAGGCCTTCGCCGAGCACCTTGCCACCCACGGCCAACCGCTCTTCGAGACGATCATCGAAACCGAGCGTGCGGACGGCCGCCGCATCGTGGTCGATCGCGGCGATGCGCTCTCCTTCGTCCCCTACTTCGCCCGCTATCCTTACGAGACCTACGTGGCGCCGGCGGCTATGCATTCCAGCCTGGCGGAGCTCTCCGAGGGCGAGCTGACCACCTTTGCCGAAGTCCTGCGCGAGACCCTGGTGCGCCTGGACAACCTGTGGGAGATGTCGCTCCCCTACGTCATGGTCTTCCACCAGAGACCTACCGACGGACGCGGCTACCCGGGGTTCCACTTCCACATCCAGATCCTGACGCCGCTGCGGCGTCCGGGATTGCTCAAGTACCTGGCCGGACCGGAGGTGGGCGCGGGCAATTTCCTCAACGACACCTCGCCGGAGGAGAAGGCCGCGGAGCTGCGGGCCGTCTCGGCCACCCACTACCGCACCTCCGCTCATGGCTGATCCACGTCCGCTGCTCGAACCGCTGCTGGCACTTCACGACCGGATCCGCGACTCGGTGCTCGGCGCGTGCGAGCAGTCGACCGCCGACGAGCTCAGCGCGGTAGCGGCAGAGGAAGTGGGGGATACGATCTATCACATTGACCGCGTCGGCGAGGAGGAGCTGATCGCGGGGATGGAGACCATCTCGCGGCGCGAGCCCGTCCTGCTGATCGCGGAGGGGCTCCCAGAGGCCGGAGTCGCGTTGCCGGAGGGCACCCCGCCCGAGGACTGCCGCTGGCGCGTCATCGTGGACCCCATCGACGGCACGCGCGGCCTGATGTACCAGAAGCGGCCGGGATGGATTCTAACCGGGGTCGCCCCGAATCGTGGGGAGCACACCTCGCTGAAGGACGTGGTGCTCGCGGTGCAGACGGAGATCCCGCTGGTCAATCAGCACCTCAGCGACCAGGTCTACGCGTTGCGCGGAGCCGGCGCCGTTGCGACCCGCCGGAACCGACTCACCGGCGAGAGCTGGTCGATCCCGCTGCGCCCCTCCGCCGCCCGCGGTCTCGAGCACGGTTTTGCCACCATCGTTCGCTTCTTCCCCGGTGCGCGCGACGTGCTCGCCGCCATCGACGACGAGCTGGTGGAGGCGGTCGTCGGACCTCCCGTGGCGGGTAAAGCCGCCTGCTTCGAGGACCAGTACGCCTGCACTGGCGGCCAGCTCCACGCGCTGATGTCGGGCCGCGACCGCTTCATCGCGGACCTGCGGCCGCTGATGGAAGGCATTCGCCGCGAGCGCGGACTCCCCCGCGGCCTGAGCTGCCACCCCTACGACCTCTGCACCGCGCTGATCGCACAGGAGGTAGGTGTGGTGATCACCGATCCGTCCGGCGGCGAGCTCGATGTTCCGCTGGATCTCGAGAGCGATGTGGCCTGGGTCGGGTACGCCAATCAGGCGTTGCGCGAGCGGGTCGAGCCGGAGCTGCGGAGGATCCTCTCCCGGCGAGGGCTGCTCGGGCGATGACGCGGATCGTCACCCGGCCACGCGATCTGGCAGCGCTGCGGAGCACGGGTGAGTTCCGCTGGTTCACTCCCGTCCTCGAACGTCTGACTTCCCTTCGTGGCGATCCCGACCCCCTCGTCGCACGCTTTCTCGATCCCTCGCTGCCGGTGCTGATCGGCCGGGCCCCCGGCCGGCTCGACGTCATGGGTGGGATCGCCGACTACAGCGGCTCGCTCGTCCTGGAGCTGCCCCTCGCCGTCGCGACCTTCGCCGTCCTTCAGCCGCACGACTCTCCCAGCATATCCGTTCTATCGCTACGCGAGCGGGGGACGAGCTTCGCCACGCTCGACCTCCACGAGCTCGCGCGTGCAGCGACCCATCCGGGCTCCGACCAGACCTCCGTCCAGAGCGCCACAACGGAGGACGATGGGGACCCCTGGATCCGATATGTCGCGGGGGTGGTGGGCGCCTGCCTCTCGCGCGCGGGCAAGGACGTCTCCCGCGCCGCCGCCGGAGTTCGCCTGCTGATCCTGAGCTGGGTCCCCGAGGGCAAGGGGGTGAGCTCCTCGGCGGCGCTGGAGGTGGCGGTCATGGGGACGGTGGCGGCGCACCTGGGTTTGGAGCTTACCGGGCAGGAGGTAGCAAGGACTTGCCAGTGGGTGGAGAACCACGTGGTCGGCGCCCCGTGCGGGATCATGGACCAGCTCACCAGCGCGCTGGGTGAGCGCGATCGTCTTCTTCGCATCCGCTGTCAACCGGACCAGCTGGAAGACACGCTCGAGGTGCCTGCCGACTACCGCTTTTTCGGCATCGACTCGGGGGTCCGTCACGCGGTTACGGGTGCCGATTACAGCACGGTGCGCTGTGCGGCGTTCATGGGGTACCGCATCATCGCGGAGGCAGCGGGGCTCCCGGTGCGCCTCGAAGAGGAGCGGGCGATCGTGGAGGACGGGCGGTGGGGCGGCTACCTCGCGAACCTCACGCCGGACGAGCTGGGGGAGTTCGAAGATCTTCTGCCCCATCGCCTGCGCGGGTACGACTTCCTCGCCCGCTACGGCGGCCACACCGACACGGCTACCCGGGTGGATCCGGAGCGCGAGTACCCGGTGCGTGCCGCGACTCTACATCCGGTACTGGAGAACGAACGGGTAGCGGCCTTTGCGCAACTCGTCCCATCGCTCTCCTCAGTGGACAAAGCCGCGCTGAGCATGGGCGAGCTGATGTACGGCTCCCACGCCAGCTACGGAGCGTGCGGCCTTGGCAGCGAGGCGACCGATCGACTGGTCGAGCTGGTGCGCGACGCGGGCCCCACCCGGGGCCTCTTCGGGGCCAAGATCACGGGCGGGGGGAGCGGGGGGACGGTTGCGGTTCTCGCCCGCTCCGACGCCGAGGAAGCCGTGCGCGACATCGCCGCGCGGCACGCGGCGGAGACAGGCCAGCGGGTAGAGCTGTTCAGCGAGTCGGGCCCGGGGCTACGGATCGGGAAGTTCTACACTCTGTCGGGATCCGGGTGAATCCACGGTTCGCGATACGGTCGGGCGAGCCGAGCGTTCGCTTCGGGGTCGTCGATCACCCGCTGCTCCGCCGCGTCCCAGTGCAGGGTGCGGCCGAGATCCAGCGCGAGGTTGGCGAGGATGCAGCTGGCGGTGGAGATGTAGCCCTCTTCGATGTCCGAGATGGGCCGCCCTCGGCTCTCGATGGCGCGGAGGAAGTCGACCATGTGGGCGCGAATGGCGGGCGCCACGTGCCGCTCGAGGTCCTTCTCGGTGCGATCCTCCGGATACTCGTCCAGCTCCATCTTCACTTCGCGGTGGATCGGCTGCTCCTCCTGTGACAGGGGGATGAAGTCGTAGCCATTCACGCTCACCTTGAGCGTCCCCCGGTTCCCGTAGAAGGTCGCGCCCCAAGGATAATCCTCGTCGACGGGATGCCCCCAGGTTCGGTGCTGCCAGACGACGGTGACATCCTCGAAGTCGAACGTCGCCGTCTGCGTGTCCGGGACGTTGGACTTGCTCTCCGCGTCCACCAGGATCCCGCCCGTCGACGCCACGCTCCGCGGCCAGCCGAGGTCCAGGAACCAGCGGGCCATATCGAGCATGTGGATGCACATGTCGCCCAGGATGCCGTTGCCGTACTCCCGGAAGGCGCGCCAACCGCGCGGATGGACCAGCCGGTTGTAGGGGCGCATCGGGGCCGGTCCGGTCCACATCTCCCAGTCGAGATACTCCGGAGGAGGTGAGTCGGGCGGGTTCTCCCGGGTACGCATGTGGTAGTAGCAGTAGGTCTCCACCAGCCCCACCTTCCCCAGCCGGCCGGAGCGCAACAGCTCGCGTGCCTCGGCGATGTGCGCCGTACTGCGCCGCTGGGTCCCCACCTGGACCACCCGTCCGTATTTGCGTGCCGCCGCGACCATCGCCTGCCCCTCGATGACGTCCACGCTGATCGGCTTCTGCACCCAGACGTCCGCCCCGGACCGCATGGCCTCGATCGCGGCGAGCGCGTGCCAGTGATCGGGGGTGTCCACCAGCACCACGTCCAGGTCGCGGTGCCGCAGCATCTCGCGGTAGTCCGTGTACTGCCGCGGCGTGGCGCCCGAGCGCTGTCGCTGTGCCACCATCGCAGCGGCATCCGCCAGCATGTTGCGGTCGACGTCACAGAGCGAGACGACCTCGACGGGGGCCACCTGGATGAGACGGAACAGGTCGGTCTTCCCGTACCAGCCGCATCCGATCAGGCCCACCCGCATTCCCTGATGAGACGGCGCGGCGAACGCCGAGCGACCGTAGAAGGCGGCAGGCGCCGCCAGCGCCAGAGCGGTTCCCTTCTTGATGAAGTTTCTGCGATCCATACGCGGCTCCGCTGGTGAGAGTCGGGAGGATCATACGGCGTCCCGGGGGAGCGGTAAAGTCGGCTGAGACCAGCCCCCGCCGGAGATCAAGCGGCGCTATCGGGGTGATTCTTCGGGAGTGCCGCGGGACACCAGGCGCTGCAAGGGCGAGGGAAGGTCCACCCAGTTCACCATTCGCTCGGTCGGGGCAGCCAGGCCGAGAGCAACGGCAACCAGGACCCCGAGTCCGACGAGCGCCATCACCGCGGACCCCGGGAGGAGCTGCCCGATGGCCGCTCTATGGACCATCTCGGAAAGCGCAGAGGTGCCGGTCGGGTGGACTTCGAGCTTGAGCAGCCACGCGAGCAGCACCAGCGCAAAGACGTATCCGTAGTTCCGTCGCAGTCGGTAGCCGACGGCCTGGCTCAGGGAGAGGTGCGGGACGAGTCGCCCCAGCTCGACCCCGATGGCCTGCAGCGCCGCCGCCTGCGCTTCGCGGTCGGGCACCGCCTGGGTGCCCAGCGCGGGCGCCACCACGTACCGGTTGAGGAGTCGAAAGCGGCGCCGCCATAGGTCGAAGATCTGATAGCGACGCGATTCCATCAGCAGGAACATCACGTCGAAGGCGGCGGCCAGCAGGAGGGTGAAATGGGGCGACTCGGGAGCGCCGAAGGAGAAGGTCACCATACCGGCGGTGGTCGCCGCGGCCCAGTTCGTGGTGGCGTCCATCCGCTGGCGCCAGACGTCCATGTGCGCCACCACCGCTCGATAGAAATGGACGACGACGGCGCTGGAAGGGTCCACCTCCGGCAACGTCTCCCGCGGCGGGTCGGGAAGCTCCATCGGCTCAGAAAAGCTTCCGATACGCCCAGACAACGAGAAGAACCAGGGCAACGATCCACAGCAGGTGCAGGAGCGCGCCGACCACCACCTTGGTCACCGCGGCGAGCAGCCACAGCACCAGCAGCACGATCGCGAACCAGAGCAGCGAGTTCATGGGAATTCCGGGGGAAGTGGGTTGGAAAATGGGGATAGCAAGAAGGTTACCAGGGGCGTCAGGAGTTGGGAGTTGAGGAGTTAGGAGGAGAAGCTAGGAGCTAGAAGCTAGGAGCTAGAAGGACGGCCAGTTCGGCTCCCGCGACTAAAGGCCCGGAGGCAGTCTGGACTTCTGACTGTTGCCACGCGAGCTGAACCGCGGGTACTGCCGGACTACCGAGTAGAGGCCAGAAGCCAAGAGCCAGAAGTCAGACGGGGTGCATCCGGGCTCGCAGTGAAACCGCGGAAGTACCTTCTGGCTCCTGACTCCTGGCTCCTGGCTTCCCCTTCTAACTTCTAGCTTCTAGCTCCTAGCTTCTTCAACCTCACTTCCCCTCACACGACCCCCATCCCGGATTCTGCAGGATCTTGCACTGGCTCAGCTCCACGTCGCGGGGACGGATCGGGTAGCGCAGGCGATAGGCATTCGCCCCGGTAACGCCGTACGCGGAGGGAGAGGTGCGCGGCACCAGCCTCTTACGCTCCTCGCCGTGCTCGCTGATCACCTCTGACGCCACGCCAAAGCGCTTGAGGTCGAGCCAGCGGTGTCCCTCTCCGCCGAGCTCCCAGCTCCGCTCACGCAGGATCGCGTCGAGCAGCTCCTGTCCGGAGAGGCCGGAAAGTGGCGGCAGACCCGCGCGCTCGCGCACGGTGTTCAGGTGCTGCAGCGCTTCGGCGTCCTCGCCCAGCCGCGCGTGCGACTCCGCCCGCCGCAGCAGCGCGTCCGCGTAGCGGAAGACGATCCAGTTGTTGTTGTCCCGGCCGGGCTGCGGCATGTGCTCCACCCAGCGCCACTTGATGAAGTACGGGATGCAATTCTCCCGGACCTCTCCGGTCTGTGGATCGCGCACCCGCGGAATGTTCAGCTCGGGGTACTGGGTGTTCGGCCCACCGAGCGTGATATCCTCCGTCTCGCGCAGCCGGTCCTCGACCCCGAGCACGCCGCTGATGCCGCTGGAGGGGCAGAACATCCCGTAGCCACCCTCGTAGCGCAGATCACGCGGCTCGGCCGGCGCGTCCGGGTCCGAACCCACGAAGCTGAGGATGTGGTTCTGCGTGGGGTTATAGGAGCCGTTCCCGGAGGCCCCGTACACGGCGATGGTCTGGGGATCTCCAGCGTTTCCGCCGGCGGCGGAGTTGAGCGGCGCCATTGCTGGCACGAGGTTCTGTCGCAGCGAGCCGTTCTCGGAGGCCACCGAGTACTGGATCTCCAGGATCGACTCGATGTTGTTCTTGTTCGCCGGGTTGAAGATTTCGCGGTAGGCGTTGTTCTCACCGCTGCCGGAGGTGATCAGCGCATACCCATCGCCCTCGAGGCTCTCGAACTCCGCCAGCGCCGCCCGCTGCGCCGCCGGATCGGGGTTGAGCTGGTAGGTCGCTCCGAGCAGGAAGGCCGCCGCGCCACGGGTAATCCGGCCACTGTTGGCGCCGGTTGCGCCGGCGGATCCGCGCACGGGAAGCGCCGCTTTCGCCTCGGTGAGGTCGGCGATGATCTGATCGTACACCTGCTGCACCGTTGCGCGCTCCAGCTCGAAGGCCTGGTTGGGGTTGGTGATCTCCTCCAGGATGAGCGGCACGGCGAGGTTGTCCGGCTCCCAGCTCTCGGCCAGCCCGAAGAGCTGGATCGCCTGCCAGAACGCCAGCGAGCGGATGAACTTGGCCTCCGCCACAATGCGCGCCTTCTGCGCCTGATCCTCGAACTCCACATCATCGATCCGGGTCAGGATCACGTTGGCGGAGAAGATCGCGTCGAAGATGGCGGTGTACTGTCCGGCCACCGTGGCGTCATTGGTGGCCTCCAGGAACTCGTCGAGCTGGAAGGTGAAGCCCGGCACGTTGATGTTGAACTGCAGGGTCACGTCCTCGCCCCGCAGGTCGACCAGCTCGCGCCAGTCCCAGTCATAGAGATTTGCCATCTGCGAGTACAGCCCCGAAACCGCCTGCTCCATCTGCCCGGGCGTCTGGAAATAGGTTTCCGAGCTGGCGAAGGTCGCCGGGTCGGGGGATAGGAAGTCGTCACAGGCTCCCAGAGAGACCACGATCCCGCCCGTGAACAATATGCTCAGCAATCGCCTCATTCTTGGATCCTCGTCTCGTAGGTCGATGGCGGCAGACGGTGGCCGTCAGGCGTTGCGTTCCCGCTCTGCCGCCGTGCTGTAGGAGAAGGCGTTCCCCGCTATAGCCCCAGATCGATGCCGATGGTGAAGACCCGAGGCAGCGGGTAGCTGAAGTTGTCCACGCCCGGAGTCAGGTTCGGCGCGTTGGGCGATCCCCCCGCCGAAAGCAGCTGGTTCGACTCCGTCTGCGGGTTCCCCCTGAACGAGGAGAAGATGTAGGGGTTCTGCATGCTGACGTTCAGACGCGCACGCCGGGCGTTGAGGATCCAGTTCTCCGGCAGGTTCCAGCCCAGCGTGATGTTGCGGATCCAGACGAAATCCGCGTCCTCCACCCAGCGATTGCTCACGTCGCGGAACATGCGGCGGCCGGTGGTGGACGAGTTGCCCGCTGCCGGGGTGAAGCCGTCGCCCGTGCTGTCGGGCGAGATCCACATGTTCTCGACGTACTTCTTGGTGACGTTGAACGGACCGTCGATGTTCTCGATGGTGGCGAGGTTGCGGTTGAGCCGCTGCCCGCCGACCGCACCGTCGACGGTCACGCGCAGGTCAAACGGACCCCAGCGAGCGGTGTTGGTCATCCCCCACGTGAAGTCCGGGTAGGGGCTGCCGATGACCTCGAAATCCTCCGTCTGCCGGATGATCCCGTCGCCGTTGACGTCCTTGAACATCGGGTCGCCCTCCACCGCGCCCGCGAACTTGGCAACGTTCGGGTTCGCGATGTCCTCGGCGCTGTACACGCCGATGATGCGGTAGCCGTAGAAGAGGCCGACCGGTCCGCCCACTACGGTGATGTGGGTGTTCGCTCCCTCCATGCTGGTACCGGTGCGCAGCGTATCGCTCGCGCCCAGGTCCAGCGCCTTGTTGCGGTTCACGGAGAGGTTGAAGTTCGTCTGCCAGTTGAACCGCCCGTTGTCGACGTTGACCGTGTTCAGGCCGATCTCGAAGCCCCGGTTCTGGATCGACCCCTGGTTGGCGACCACGGAGCCGAAGCCGGAGGCGACGGGCAGCTCCAGCGACAGCAGCAGGTTGTCGGTGCGCCGCTGGTAGACGTCGGCTACCAGACCCACGCGCCCGGAGAAAAGGGTCGCGTCGAGGCCCACGTTGACCTCGCGGGAGCGTTCCCACCCCAGATCCGGGTTCTGCAGGGTGCTCAGCACGCGCCCCGGAGCAACGTTGCCGTTGAAGACGTAGTCCGACCGGTTGACTACGCCGAGCGACGGATAGTTACCGATCTGGTTGTTTCCGGTGAGTCCGTAGGAGATGCGGAGCTTAGCAGCATCCACCCAGGTCACATCGCGCATGAACGGCTCTTCCGACAGTGTCCAGGCGAACGCCGCGGACGGGAAGGTGCCCCACCGGTTGTCCGCGCCGAAGCGGGAGGATCCATCCGCGCGGAGGGTCGCGGTCAACGCGTAGCGATCGAGCAGCGTGTAGTTCAGACGCCCGATGACCGACGCCATCGACCACTCCGATTCGCTGGTGCTCCCGGTGATCGTCTCGGCTGCGTTCAGGGTCTGGATGTCGTCGTCGGGGAAGCGCTGACCGTTGAAGTTCGCGCCTGTGTCCGACTCCCTCTGGACGGTGAAGCCACCCAGGAGCTGAAGCCGATTCGACTCGTTGAGATCGCGATCGATGGTGATCGTGTTCTCGTTGAGCAGGCTCAGGTAGGTCCCCGTGTTGTAGCCGCCGCTGGGGATCGAGGGGCCGCTCGCGCCCCAGATGGTAGACGGCCGGAAGGTCTGGACGTCGGTGTCGGCCCAGTCGACGTTGGCGCTGGTGCGCAGCTGCACGCCGTCGAAGATCTCGTAGTTCAGGTACGTGCTGGCGAGAGTCCGCAGCGTCCTGCGGTCGTTCACCTGCTCCTTCAGCACGATGATCGGGTTCGGCTGTGTCTTGCCCGACACCCATCCCCACACCAGCGGCTGCAGGTTGCCGTTCTCGTCGTACGGCGATTCGGTGGGCCAGACGTGCTGCGTGGAGCCGAAGCCTCCAGACCGAGCGTTTCCGCCTTCCTCGGCCAGATGCCGGATGCTATAGCTGGGAGCGAGGTTGAGGCCGAGGGTCAGCCGATCGGTCAGGTTGGTCTCGAGGTTCGCACGCAGGCTGTAGCGTTGGTATCCGGAGTTCAGGAGGATGCCCGTCTGGTTGTAGTAACCGCCGGAGAAGTAGGAGCGAATGCGACCGGTGCCCCCGCTCACCGCCACGTTGAACTCCTGCGTGGGGGCGGTCTGGAGCACTTCCTTGAACCAGTTGGTCCCCTCACCCCACTGCGACGGGTTCTGCCACTCCTCGGGCATCTCGCTGAGCGGGCGCCCCGGGTTGAGCTGCCGCCACCGGCGGTTCATGAAGGTGGCGAACTCGGTAGCGTTGGCGAGCTCCGGGAACCGCTCCATGTCGGCGGTCTGCCAGCCGGTGTAGGCGTTGATATCCACCTGCAGCCCCTGGTTGGCCGCACCCTTCTTGGTGGTGATGAGCACCACCCCGTTCGCCGCGCGCGACCCGTAGATCGCCGCCGCGGAAGCGTCCTTCAGCACCGTGATCGACTCGATGTCCTGCATCGGGATGTCGTTCAGGGGATTCCGCATGTTGAAGGAGTTCTGCCCCTGAGCGGACTCCGGGCTGATGGGCACGCCGTCGACCACGTACAACGGGCTACCGCCAGCGCCGATGGCCGACACGCCGCGCACCTTGATGTTCGCTCCGGCCCCGGGCGCTCCGGTGTGGGTGGCCACCTGGACGCCGGGGATCTGGGCCGCCAACGCCTGCGTTGCACCGGCCACCGGCAGGTTCTCGATGTTCTCCCGCCGCACCGACGCGACCGCGCCCGTCACGTCTTCAGTGCGAGCGGTCCCGTAACCGACCGCAACCACCCCTTCGAGCTCGACCGCCGAGGCGGTGAGCTGGAAATTGGCAGTAGCGGTCTGACCGGCCGTGACGGTGACTTCCTGGGTCTGCTCGGAGTACCCGATCACGCTCACCCGAACCGTGTAAGTGCCTGCCGGAACCGCCGCGATGGTGTAGCGCCCGTCAGCGTCCGTGATGGCACCGTACCCGTCCGCCGCGACCGCCGCCCCCGAGAGCGGGGCGCCGTCGCTGGCCGTCACCCTACCGGCGATCTGTCCCGTCGCTTGCCCCTGCGCCTCCCCGGCTGACCATGCCAGGAGCGCCAATGCGACCAGGCAGGTCAACAGTAATTCGATTCGTTCCATGTACTCCTCCGAATCTGGACGTGAGAGAGATGCGCACCCTCGCCGCCCACCGACGCTGCCGGCGCGTGACAGCTCCGGTGAACGAGCTCGGCGGCTCCGGCACCCGTCGTTGGACGCCCCCAACAGGCGGGCTCCTGCACTTTATGTCCGCTTACTGCTGTGTGGCGGGCATCGTGTTTGATGGACGGTGGCGGGCCCAGGATGACCCGGACCCGCCACTCGGCCGTCAGCTTCGACGCATCAGCGGCTCACGCCCAGCCGCGTCAGCGCCGAGTCGGGAATGGCGGATGGCCCCGCCTCGAGCAGCAGGAACAGGTCGCGTCGCTGTGCGCCATTGAGCTGGTTGAGTAGGCCTTCAGGCATCGGCGATTTCTCCGACCGCCGACGGGACACGATCTCCGATTTCGGAATGCTGACCTGCTGGGTCGTCCCCGGAATCTGCACCACCACCGTGGTCGCGTCCTCCCGGTAGATCGTTCCGCTCACCGTCTGCCCGTTCCTCCGGGTGATCTCCTCCACCTGCCAGAGATCGGACACCGTCTCGTTCGGGAAGACCACCGCGCGCACCAGGTCGCGGCGGCTGAATCGCTGGTTGACGGTGGTGAGGTCGGGGCCGAACTCGCGCCCGATGGGACCGAAGGTGTGGCAGCTCGTGCAGAGCGCCTGCTCGAACGCTGCCACTCCACCCGCCGGGTCGCCCTCGCGAATGTTCGGGTTGTAGACCAGCTCCTCGAATAGCTCCTCCTCGGAGATGCTCACGTTGCCGAATCCCCGCGCGCTCTGCGCCGCGGCCATCTGCGGCTGTGCGGCCTCGATGCGGGCGGCGAGCTCCTCCCGCTCATCGGGCGGTACGTAGGCGAGGAAATCGTCGCGGATGCGGTTGATGGAGCCGGCGAAGCTGGCCCCTCCGCGCCAATCCTCGCGATAGACCTTCTCCAGCCAGCTGGCCATCCGCTCGATCGACTGCGCGTCCCACCCCTCCTCGACCGCGCTCAGCATCTCCGCATAGTGGATCTGCTGCTCGCGACCATTGGCCGGGTTGTCGAGCTCCGCCGTGAGCTTCTCAATGGTTCCGGGCACCTGCCAGTAGGCCAGCACCCGCGCGATCTCGCGGTTCAGCAGGGAATCGGCGGCGGGGAAGCGCCCCAGCAGCAGGTCGCCGATCTGCATCTGCACACTTCCCTCCCCGCCTCCGCGGCGTCCACCACCGCTGGCGGCCGGTTCCACGCCGGGCGGGGGCAGCGCGCCGACCCCTGCCCTGGACGGCGCCGCGGAATAGTTGCGAACGCCGTGATCCTTCAGCGTCGTGCGCTCGATGAGCCGCACGAGGTCGAGCAGCGCGTCCTCGGCCGGGTTCTGCCGCAGCAGCTCCAGCTCGCGTCGGGCCAGACGCGTCACCTTCCAGACGTCGGCATCGTCGAGGATCTCGACGTAGGCCAGCAGCGCCTCGGTTGCCTGCGGATACTGGTCGAGCGCGAACGCCGCTTCCGCCCACTGGTTGGGATCGATCGCCTGGAGCAGCTGGCGACCTGCGTAACGGACGAAGCGGTCCTGGCTGCCCAGGAGCGGAAAGACGTCCTGCACCGGATCCAGCGGCGCCTCTACCAGCGGGTTCACCCCGCTGCGCAGGAGCGCCTCGGCCGCGCGGCGCTGGACGAACGGGTCATTGTCACGCAACTGGGCGACGAGGAGGCGGCGCGCCGACTGGCTGCTCTTCATGCCCAGGTAGTAGGCGGCGGCAGCGCGGACCTCCCACGCGGAATCCTGCGTCAGGGGCCCCAGGGTATTCTCGTCCATCCCCGGCCCGAAGACCTGCAGGAGCTCCATGGCGCGCACCCGCCGCTCGGGCGCCGCGGAGGTGTTGCGAACTTCCGCGGTGAGCGCTTGCTGCCACTCCGCGTCGCCCATCCGCTCCTTGATTTCGCGCGCCGTCTGGCGGCTGAACGCCGAGCGCGGCTGCGGCAGGGTGAGGACGCTATCCAGCGGAGTATTCGCCGCGGGGCGCCCCATCGCTTCGTTGCCACGATAGACCACCCGGTAGATGCCGCCCGAGGTGTTCCGGCCGCCCAGCGAGAAGTAGACGTTGCCGTCCGGCCCCACTTCCACGTCGGTCACGTTGAGGGGCTCGCCGTAGACGAAGTTGCTGCTCTCGGAGCGGTAGCTTGCGCCCTCCTTGGTGATGCGGCTGCCGACGATGCGGCCGCGGGACCAGTCCGCCTGCAGGACCATGTCCCAGTATTCGGCAGGGTAGGCGTACGAGTTGTAGATGGTGACGCCGGTGGGCGAGCCGCGTCCCTGCCCTTCGACCGCCGGCGGGTGGTCGAAGAAGTACTCCGGGTGGACGTGGGAGCCCTCGCGATACCCGAAGTCGCCGCCCGGGACCACGTGGATCGTCCGAGTGGGGCGGTACCAGGGAGCATCACGATGCCACTCCATGTCGGAGTCGAAGGTGAACAGCTCCCCCATCAGATTGAAGGCCCCGTCGTACTGGTTGCGGAAGCCCATGGCGAACAGCTCCCACTGATCGCGTCGCGCACCGCCCTGCCCGAACCCGCGGCCGTCCTGGGGAGTTGGGCGCGCGTGCCGGGCCAGATCACGCCGCATGAAGTTGCCCCCGGGTCCGCCCGTGTAGGCCGAGCCGAAGCCGCGCGCGTCGTCGCGGCCGAGCAGGCTGCCATTTTCCCACTCGCGAACCGGCGACAGAGGTGACGGGGTGCCGTAGATGTACGAGAAGTTGCCCTGCGCCCAGTAGAGATAGCCGTCGGGCCCGAAGAAGACGGCGTGCGGTCCGTGCTCCTGGATGTCGCCGGTGGACAGCTCGATCAGCTGGGCGGAATCGCCCACGCCGTCCCGGTTCGCATCCGGCACCCGGAAGAGGCCGGTGCCCCGCCGCGAGCGCCCGGCCACGATGAGATCGGGTCCATCGAAGACGAGGCCCTGACTGGCGATTACCATGGAAGAGTCGGTGAAGGCCCGCTCCGCGTCGATCACGCCGTCGCCGTTGTTGTCCAGCAGCGTGACGATCGGTCCGTTCTCGCGTGCGACGACCAGCCGACCCTCACTGTCGAAGGTGATGGCCACGACCGTGCCCGCCTTGACGGGCGCGTACACCTCCTCGACGGCAAAGCCCTCGGGAACGGTGAACTCCACCTCGTCCTGCGGCGGGAGCTGGCGGAACGCGAGGGCGGCCACGCCGAGAAGGGGTAACAGGATGATCGCGAGCCGCTTCATTTGATGATCGCTTTCCGATGGTGATGTCGGTGCCGTTCGCCCGCTCCGCACTCGACGTCGACACGCGTCGGAGCGCGGAAGCTCAGCGGATTACGGCAACCGGGTGAGCGTGATGTTCTTGAACTCCACCTTCATCGGTGGCCCCGTGTGGATCTGCAGGGCGAGGACACCCGACATGCTGCGCTCCTCGACCTGGTTGTCCAGCACGTCCACGGTGACCCGACCGTTCACCTTGTGAACCAGGTGGTTGCCGATGGCGGTGATCTCGTAGGTATTCCAGTCCGACATGTCGATGGCCTTGCCGAGCGCCTCGGGATCGCCCACCGAGCCCACCACGTTGAAGCGGCCGTCCGGCTCGATCACGACCTTCTGACCACGGGTCGCGATGATGCCGCGGCCACGCTCCTCGTAGAGCATACCCGTGTAGCGATTAGCGGCGTCCATGTCGGCCTGGTAGCCGCCCGCCGACCAGCCTTCCAGGATTCGGCTACGGTACTGGATTCCGGAATTACCGCCCGTGAGGCGGAAATCGACGCGGAGGGTGAAGTTCTCGACCGGCTCGCCGTCCCAGACGATGAAAGTATTCTGGGTGAGGGGGTTTTCGGCGGTGGTCTCTCCTACGATGGCGCCGTTCTCCACGCGCCAGTAGCGCGGATCCCCATTCCAGCCGCTCAGATCGCGGCCATTGAAAAGGGATTGTGCCAGACCAACTGGCTGCGATCCGTCCCCGGCCGGTGCGGGGCCGCCGGCACAGCCGGCGAGGAGAGCGACGAGGAGGAGCGAGCTTCCAAACAGGGGTGCGAAACGATGTTGCAAGGCGATCACCTCAGGCTGGGGGTGAGCCAATCTGCACATCTGTTCATTTATCGTCGCACGTTCATCTATGGATGTGCGGCGAACGGGCGGCTGTCAAGCTTCTTGATGCTGAACGAGAAGCTACGAGCTAGAAGCTAGAAGGACGACTGGCCTTTGTGACAATCTGGGGCCGCATTCAGCCGAGTCGCCACCGCCCCGCAGGGAAGCCCGAAGCAGAGAATTCTAGCTTCTAGCTTCCAGCTCCTAGCTTCTCATCAAAGCACCCTATCCACGAACTCCCGGTTCTTCACCTCCACCGGCACCTTCTCGAGCTCGAGGATGCCGCGGGCGCAGTGCTCGGCGAAGCGGCGGAAGGCCTCCTCGCCCTTCTCGGCCGTCGCCCGCAGGGGATTGCCGATGGTCCCGCTCTCGATGAACTCGTGGTGGTCCATCGGGAAGGTGAAGTACTTGTAGCCCTCGAACTCCACGTCCGGCATGCCGTCCTTCTTGGCGAAGGTACGCGGCAGGTAGTCGGGGATGTGCGCGCGGGTGTGCTCCGCCCGCTCCATCCGCACCAGGGCCGGGTTGTGGGCCATGTCCTGCGAGGTCTCCAGCTCGCTCGCGTGCCAGCCGGGCGTCTCGTCGGGGGGATTCTCCAGCAGCCCCTCCATAAGCCCCGTGTAGTTCTCCATGTACGGCTTCACGAAGCTGATCAGCGCCCCCGTCTCGTAGCGCAGCTTGCGCAGGATCGGATCGACCACCTTGACGTTCGAACCGTGTCCGTTGATGAAATGGATGCGGTTGAAGCCGTGGTGGATCAGACTGCGAGCCACGTCGTACATCACCGCGAGCAGGGTGCTGCTGCGGAGTGTGATCGTGCCCCGCCCCTCCCCGGGCCCGTGCATGTGCTGCGGCGAGTAGCCCGCCCAGATCGGCGGCGTGTGGAGCACCGCAATGTGCTCGGAGATCCGCGCAGCGACCTCGACCGCGGTGATCGTGTCCGTGGCGAGCGGCAGGTGCGGCCCGTGCTGCTCGGTGCTCGCCATCGGCACCAGGATCGAATCCTTCTGCTTCAGGTACTCGCGGATGTCCACGTAGGTCAGGTCGGCGAGGTTCCAGGAGATGAACTTGCTCCTGAACTCTTCGTCGCCCGTGGTCAGGGGAGGCGCCTTCGCCGACAATTCACGCTGGACTGCCATCTACTTCCGCTCCTGATCGAGTAGTTGAACGAAGCGATCCGCCACCTTCGCGCCGAAGGCCGGATCGTTCACGTGCATGTCGATGGTCTCGATAGGGATGTTCGACGGCAGCGACGCCCGCAGCGACTCGAGAAACGCGGCGTCTGACTCGACGTCCCAGAAGGGGCCGCCGGGCACGTTCGGGATGGACAACCCGCGAGTGGGGACCACCACTCTCACCGGTCCCTTCGCCTCTCCCAGCCTTTCGCCGAAAATCCTCCCCAGCTCGACCATCTCTTCCCGGCTGGTCCGCACCAGCGTGTACTCGGGGTTGTGATCGTAGACCGGCCGATCCTGCAGCGCCGGCGGAATCGCCCCTGCGTGAAAGACGCTGAAATCGATGCAGCCGGGCACCACTACCTGCGGGATCCCGGCGCGGCCGATGCGCCGCAATCGATCCGGTCCCCCATCGTGAATTCCACCGACCATCGGGTCGTTGACCTCGTTGGTCGTATAGTCGATCACGCCCACGAACTGTCCGGCTTCCGCCAGCTCCTCCATGGCCGGACCGCCCACGCCATTGGAGTGGAAGATCACGGCCTCGTAACCGTGCTCGGCGAGGCGGTCCTTCAACGCCATCACTGCGCGGGTGGTGTTGCCGAGCATGGTCACGGCGACGTAGCGGCCGTTCGGATCGGGCGGAGGCAGGCCCCGCCTGCCGTCCTCCACCAGCCCCTTGAGCGCCGCCGCCGCGTTGTCGAACACGGTGCAGGCCACCGGATTCAACCCGAGGATGTCGACCACGGTGTGGACGACCATGATGTCGCTGGTGCCCACCAGCGGGTCGAAGTAGTGCTTGCCCGAAGCGATCGGGGAGAGCAGCACCTTGGGCACCCCGACGGGGAGCGCCATCATGGCGGCGGCAGCCATCACCGCTCCTTCGGCGCCCCCCATGCCGAAGATGGCGTCCAGCTGTCCTTCCCGGTAAAGCGAGAGGACGAGCGCCCTCACGGCGTCCCGCATCCCGGCTACGGCGCGCCCGCGGCTTCCCGCCCGCTGCAGCTCCTCGATCGTGGTGTCGCCGTGGCGAGCCACCTCGGCGTGGTCGATGTCCGGCTCGATCCCCAGGGGCTCGCCCAGGATGCCGATATCCACCACGGTCGTCTCCAGGCCGAGGTCCTGGAGACGATCGCGCACGTAGGCGAATTCCCGCCCCTTGGTATCGAGCGTACCGACCAGTACGACCCGCTTACCCACGGACGCTCGCGGCGGCAGTCGCGCTCGGCGCGGCCGCGCCGTCGCGGATCAGCGGAAGCAGCGTCTTGGCGTTCTCCTCGACGAGCCAGTCGTAGAACCGCTCGCTCAACAGGCTGCTGCCGTGCTCGCGAATGAACTTCAGCTGCTCCGGGGAGATGTTGACCGGCTCGGTCTCGATCGCGTGGGGATAGGGGTTCGCCGGGGTGCGATCGATGGGCGCCACGAACTCGGCGGTCAGGGCCCCGTCGTAGCCCACCTCGCGCAGGGTCGCGATGAGCTTCGGCCAGTCCCAGGTCCCGTGGCCGGCGGGCATCCGGTTGTTGTCGGCCACGTGGAAGGTGGTGAGTCGCTTACCGACCTGGCGGATGGCTGCGTAGGGGTCGGACTCCTCGATGTTGATGTGGAACGCGTCGAGGCAGACGCCGCACTCGGGGCCCGTAGCCTCGGCGAGGGCCAGCGCCTGGGCGCCACGGTTCAGGAAGTAGGTCTCGAAGCGGTTGAGCGGCTCGATCGCGATGCGGATTCCCTCGCGCAGCCCGTGCTCGTAGCACTCTTTCATGCTCTCGACGGCCCATTGCCACTCCTCCTCGGGGGTGGCGTCGGGGACGATCTTGCCGACCGTACACGGCACGACGGTGATCACCTCACCACCCATCTCCTTCACCATCGTGATCGTGTCCTTCACGTACTTCACCGAGTTCGCCCGCTCCTGCTCGTCCTTGGCCAGCAGGTTTCGGCCGGCGAACATCAGCGTAACCGACCCCCAGCAACGCAGCCCGTTCTCCTGCAGCAGCCGACGCACCTCCTTCGTGTCCGTGAGATCCGGCTCACCGCTGATCTCGATGCTCTCGTAGCCGTACCTGGCCAGGCGGCGAATCGTCACGTCGACCGGCTCCGCGCGCATCCAGTTGTGCATGGACAGATGCATGGTGCAGCTCCTCCTGGGTGGTAAGCGATTGAGGTGAAGGATCCCGCCCGTTCATCCCGGGGGCGTGGTGACGACGCGTGGAGTGTGTCCCCTCCGTGCGAGAGGGTCAGTTTTCCAGGTGATCGACGAGGAGCTCGTACAGCCCCTTGACCTCGATGCCATGTTCCGCCGCATGGCGCTCCAGATGGGCGAGGCTGCCGGCCCCTTCGGTGACGACTATGCGCGCGCCGACCTGCGCGGCGTCGACCAGCCGGGCCTGCGTGAGCGCGTCGGCGATCTGTGGCTGGGTGAACTGCAGAGCCAGATCGCCACAGGGATAGGCGCGGCCATCGCGCCAGAATAGCTCCCGCGCGGGCTCCGGGAGCACCGCATCGAGCAGGCGCCGCGGCGCCGGAAAGCGGGATTTCACCCGCACCGCGTGCGTAGGGTCCACATACGCGACAGGTCCGCCGTTGGCGGAAGCCCGTTTCAGCCTGAGCCGGCCCGCCTCCAGCTGGGCCGCCAGGAAGGGCACCAGCTCGAGCACCTCGACGTTCTCCGGTACGCGCAGGCCGAGCCGCTCATCGTACATCTGGGTGAAGGCGAAATACTCGCCCGGAGAGAGCACGAAGAGGCGCGAGGCGCCGCAGGCCTCCAGCTCGCCCAGGTTGGCGAGGGCATGATCATACGCGAGCGCCGGCAGCCCCAGCGAGCTGGCCAGATAGCCCGTGCTCCGGCCGCGCCCGATGAGCACCGGATCGATCCCCACCGCCCTCAACAACTCGACCGCGGCGGTGACCAGCGCCGGTTTCAGCAGGTGCGCTTCGTCGCCGACGAAGAGCGCGACGTCGCCGCTGCCCGTCGGCTTTTCCGGGCGCCGCGGCAGATAGGGATTCTCCCACTTGCCCAGGATCTCCGCCATCTCGTAGACGATGGCCGGCGCCAGGCCCCGCTCGACCACCTGGGCCCGCGCCGCAGCAATCCCTTCAGGCAAGGGGTTCGAGTAGACGCAATGGGAACGGCAGTTCCCACAATCGGCACATTTGTACAGCGCGTCAACCGTCTCCGCGTTCCAGGTGGAGAGGTCGCGACGCTCCAGCGCCACGAGCTGCGCCCAACCGTGCGGCGTCAGCGTCTCCACGCGGGTCAGGTTCCCCACCGGGCATACGTGCCGGCACATCAGGCAGTGGCGGCAGCGCTCGGTGACGTCGATGGCGTTCTCCAGCATCCAGGCTCCTTGTTCGTTACCGCGCCGAGGCGCAGGGACGGAGGCGGGTCCGTTCACCGCCCGAAGCCGACCTTCCCCGGGTTCATGATTCCCAGGGGATCGATGGCGTTTTTGAGCTGCTGCAAGAACGGCCAGGCATCGCCATACTGCCGCCGCATGAAGCGCGAGAGTTTCAGCCCGACCCCGTGGTGCTCGTTGATCATCCCGCCGTGCTCGAGCGCGGCGCCGACCGCCACGTTCCACACGCGGTTGTGGAGGCGGATGGCGGCCTCCGCGTCCTCGGGTGGCGACTCGATAATGAAGCGCGAGTACATCGACGCGCCCCACTTCCACCAGTGGGAGAAGTGGGCGATGTAGCGCACCCCCCAATCGGCAAATCCCTCCTCCACCGCCTGCTTCTGCGCCCTCCAGATCCTCTCCAACCGGTCGAAGGTGCAGACGGTCTCGGTGGTGCCGTACATCCAGGGGAAGGCCAGCGTCTTGGGCGGATAGTAGAAGTCGTAGCGATGCTCCCACCACCGCTCCCCCGGCTCCCTCCCGAGATCCCGCGCCCCGAGCTCGAGGCAGATGTCCATCGCCTTCTGCTCCTGGAGGGCGGCGATGTCGGGATCGCCGTCGAAGCCGATCACCATGTACCCGCCCTCGAGATCCAGCTCCAGCGTCTCCTTGACCAGCGACGCCGTGGAATTCGGGTCGTAGAGCCGGATCACCATCGGCTGCAACCGCCGGGTCATCATCAGGCGCCCCGCCTCCAATGCGTTACGGATGTCGTCGAAGAGGACGGCGCGGAGAAGGCGGGCCTGCGGCAGGTAGTCCACCTGCATGGTGGCCTCGGTGATGATCCCCAGCGTGCCTTCCGTCCCCAGGAAGAGCCGCATGAAATCCGGTCCGGAGGCGTGGTTGGGCACCGGAGGGGTGCGGATGACGCGCCCGTCGGGCAGCACCACCTGCAGGCTCATCACCAGGTCTTCGGCTTTGCCGTACTTGGTGCTGATCGTGCCCGAGCCGCGGGGGGCCAGGTACCCGCCCAGCGTGGCGCAGTTGGCCGAAGCCGGGTAATGCGGCAGGGTGAGTCCGCGCTCGTTCAGCGCCCATTCCAACCGGGTTCCGTTGATCCCCGCCTCGGCGGTGACGGTGAGCGAGCTCTCGTCGATCTCCAGAATGCGGTCGAGCCGCTTCAGGTCGACGATGATCCCGCCGTAGAGCGCTAGCGCGCCTCCCTGCGTCCCCGATCCACCCCCCCAGGGGATCACCGGGATGCGGTAGCCGTTGGCGATCTGGAGGATGGCGGAGACCTCCTCCACCGAGCCCGGGTGGACAATGTAGTCCGGGCGCGACAGCGACTGGCCCCGGTCGAGCCACATCTGCGAGCCCCAGAACCAGTCGCACGAGTAGATCAGGCGGTCGGCGTCGGTCGTGGAGACGTACGCCTCTCCCACGACCTCCTCCAACTCGCTGCGAATCATCTCATAGTGGAACTTGCCCGGGCTGTAGCGAGTGGACTCGGTCGTTCCGTCCGCGGACGGCGCGTCGAGCGAGGGGGTGGCCTTTCCTGCGTGGTCATCGCTTGCTGGTCGCATGTGCTGGCCTTCGGGGGGTCGGCTTAAGCGAACGTTTGTTCACTAATGGTCATGCGTTCAGGTATATTGGGGCGGCGTCGCGGGGGTGTCAAGGTTGTTGGGCGGCGGCCGCCGCGCGCCGCCGGGGGGAACGAAGCGCGCCCGCGAGCCCGAGCTGTGGAGCTCGAGTCGCGGGCGCGCAATGCCGGTCGAAGGAAGCGCCCGCCCGGAGGCAGGCCCTCCGCGCGCCCGCTAGGCCTGGGTAGCCGCTTGTCGGACGGATACCTCGCGCTCTCTCGAGGCGGCGTCCTCGATGGCCACCGGATGGTATCCGCCGCGGGCGCGGAAGTAGAGGATCAGGCAGATGTAGACGATCAGCATCAACACGGGGAGCAGGGCGATCGTCTGCAGCGCGTCCTTCTGTGACTGCTCCTGCACCTGGGCGATCACCTCCTGATCCGCCGGCGGCAGGGTGGCTGCCAGCTCCGGGTTCACCGCCTGGTAGTCCCCGAAGATGCTGTTCCGCTGGATCATGACCTGCGAGTGCAGGGCCGGCGCCTCGATGGCGAGGTTCTCGTCCATGTTCCGGTCCTGCAGCAGCCCCATGAAGGGGGCGCCGATGACGCCCACCGCGAGCATGCCCACGCCGCCGACCACATTCAGGGTCAGCGCGCCGCCGCGCGGAAACTGCTCGGCCACCACCCCCAGCGAGGTCGGCCAGAAGAAGCTCTTGCCTATGCCGTACAGGGTGGCGGCGATCAGGATCATCGCACCGGCAGCGTTCGAAAGGGCGAACAGGCCGATGGCGGCGATGGTGGCGGAGACGGCGAGCAGCCCCAGAGGCGAGATGCGGTGCACGATGGAGCCGGCGAAGAACCGCAGCACCATCATGATCGCAGAGGTGTAGATCAGCACCCACCCGGCGTTGATGCCGATGCGGGTCATCTCGCCGCTCATCAGCGTGGTGATCCAGCTGTCCACACCCAGCTCGGTGGTTGCGAGCGGGATCATGACCAGAAGCATAAGGATGAACAGCGGACGACCGAGCGACCGGGTGTAGAAGGCGTAGACGCCCGTGGTCGCCGCGATCAACGCCAGGTTCACCCCCAGCGACCAGCCGAAGATCTGCCCGATCTGCATGATCACCATCGCCGAGGCGATCAACGCGCCCAGCGCACCCACCTCGCGCAGCATGTCGCGGTAGGAAACGCCGGCCGCTACGCGCTCGTGGATGGGGAAGCGCTGCGCCGCCAACATCAGCGCATAGATCACCGTCGGGATGAGAATGATGGCGATCTTGTACTTCCAGTAGAGATCGCCCAGCGCGATGGCCAGGATGCCGCCGAACACCAGACCGCCAGGCCACCCGGCGTGCAGGTAATTCAGCCAGCGCGTCTTCTCCCTGCTGAAGACCGTTGCCACCACCGGGTTGGCGTAGGCCTCCACCGTGCCGCTCCCGAGGGCCAGCACAAAAGTGCCCAGGTACATCATGGAGTAGTCCTGGGCCATCAAGATGATCACGGTGGAGAGCGTGTGGCAGAGGAGACCGAACCACATCGCGGCCTTGTAACCGATCTTGTCGATCACCAGGCTGAACAGCACGATGCTGATCGCGAACGGCCACAGCCCGGCGCCCAGGATCTCTCCGACCTGCGTTTCCGTCAGGTTGAACTGGGCCCCCCACTCTGGCGCCGTCAGCACTCGGGCGATAAAGCCGAAGGAGGTCGATACCAGCGCGATGAAACACCCCCAGAAGAGCCTCTTGTCGTGCTCCACCGTTTGCGCTGCCGATGCTTGCGCCATGATCCGGTCTCCTACGTGGGTGGTTGAGTGATTGCGGAGCCTCGCCGAACGCAACGGGTTCGACGTGCCGTTACCGCCAGCAGCACGGCCGACTTCGCCCCGACGGCCGCCGCTGTCTGGTGGAAAATCGCTCAGGAGTAGGTGAGAATATGCCTGAACGATGAACAGATGCTCATACCGGAGGATTAATGTTGCGCAGCGTAAGCATCTGCACAAAGCTTGTCAAGCGCGCGGGCGCATCTCCGGAGTGTACCGGGTGGCGGTGAGCTTACCCGACCCGCTAGCTTCCGGTCGGCTTCGCCATTGTCTGCGGCCTCGAGTCGCCACCGCGTGCGTTCGTCGCTCACCCCGAACCGATTTGCCATGCCGCGTCCCCGGTCCCGCCCGGATTATTATCTGCTGAGCAAGGTCAGCACTCTGTACTACACCCGCGGCCTCACGCAACAGGAGATCGCGGACCGACTGCACATCTCGCGTCCCAAAGTCTCGCGCCTGCTTCAGGAGGCGCTCAACCACAATATCGTGCGCATCAGCATTGCTGCCCCGAGGGGGCTGCACCTCGAGCTGGAGGCGGAGCTGGAGGCGGTATTCGACCTCTCCGAGGCGCTGGTCATCGACGTGGAGCCAGGGCCGCGGGAATCGATCTACCGGCAGATCGGCACGGGCGCCGCCAGCTACTTCGCGCGCACGCTTCAGCCGGGGGAGACGATCGGGCTGGGTTGGGGAACGACACTCGACGCCATGGTACAGGCGACGTCGCCCATCGCCACCGAGGGCATCCGGATCGTGCAGACGCTGGGAGGTGTGGGGCCGCCCGAGTCCGGAGCCTACGCGGCCGACCTCGTGCGCCGGCTGGCGGATCTGCTGGGCGCCTCGGCCGTGCTGCTTCCCGCACCGGGGATCGTAGGTACGGTGAGCGCCCGGAACGTACTGCGCAAGGACCCTCACGTACAGATGGCGCTGCAGCAGTACAATCACCTCGACGCCGTCTTCATCGGCATCGGCTCGCTGCAGGCGAGCCCGATCCTGAGGGACAGCCACTATCTGCCGCCCGAAGCCTACGCCGAGCTCCAGGCGGCGGGAGCGATCGGGCACATTGGCCTGCGCTTCTTCGACGCGCAGGGGAACCTGGTCCACACCTCCCTCGACGATCGAACGCTCAGCATCACGCCGGAGCAGCTCTACAAGACCCCGCGCGTGGTCGGGGTGGCGGGCGGACCCGACAAGGTGCAAGCCCTGCTGGGGGCACTGCGCGCCGGCTTCCTCAACGTGCTGATCACCGACCAGTTCACCGCCGCGGCGCTCTTGGAGGCCGAGAAGCGGGCGCCCGCGCCCAGCCTGGAGGTCAGCCGAGCAGGTTCAAAAAAATCGTGATGATCACCGCGTTGGTGAAGTCGATGAAGAAGGCCCCCACGATCGGCACCACCAGGAATGCCCTCGGCGCGGGGCCGTATCGCTCCACCAGCGACTCCATGTTGGCCATGGCATTCGCGGTGGTCCCCAGCATGAAGCCGCAGAACCCGGCGCTCATCACCGCCGACTCGTAGTCGCGCCCCATCAGCCGAAAGATCGGCCAGCGGCAGATGAGCGCAATCAACCCCACCTGCGCCACGAGAATGACGATGAGCGGTAGGGCGAGGGCGGCGATCTCCCAGAGCTGCAGCGTCATCAGCGCCAGCACGATGAAGAGCGACAGGGAGGCGCTGCCCAGGTCGTCGATCACCTGCTGCGATAGCCCGAGCATGCGCGTGCGGTCGTCCAGGTTGCGGATGGCCGCCGCCACCAGCATGGCCCCGATGTAGCTGGGCAGTGTCAACCCCAACGCGCCGAAGCCCCTACTCACCCATCCTCCGATCCACATCGCCACCAGAATAGCCACCCCGTTCTTGAGCAGCAGGTACGAGCCGCGGTCCTCCCCGGGAGGCGGCTCCGTACTCCCCCCGGGAAGCTGACTCTCGACGACGTCCGTGGCCGCGAGGTGCGAGTGGCGGACGAGCTGCCCCGTCTCTGCGCGCAGGTGGTAGCGCTCAATGAGCCAGGTGCCGATCGGCCCCCCGATCACCCCTCCCATCACGATCCCCATCATCGCTGCGGCCACTGCCACGGTGGCGGCCCCGGGCACCCCCGCCTCCTCGAAGAAGGGCGCGAAGGCGAGGCCGGTCGCGGGGCCTCCCGTCAGGGTGGTCGAGCCCGCGAGCACGCCGAAGAGCGGGTCGAGCCCGAACGCCAGCGCCAGACCTCCCCCGAGGAGGTTCTGCGTCACGGCGAAGGCGGTGGCCGCCGTGAAGAAGAGAAGAACCTGCGGGCCGCCCCGCCGGAGGAGCGAGAGGCTGGCCGCGAATCCCACCGAGGTGAAGAACGCCACCATCAGCGGGGTCTGGAGCGTGCTATCCAGCACGAGGAGCGGCTCTTCCGTCCCACGGGTGACGAGGGTCGCCAGCGAGACCAGGAGGCCGCCGATGACGGGCGCCGGCACGTTGTAGCGGGAGAGCGGCGGCAGCAGCCGACGCAGGCCATACCCCACGAAGAGCATGACCCCCGCCAGCGCGACGGTCTGGATCAGATCGAACTTCAGCAACGAACCCCGGCGGCCGGTGTGTGGAGGATGGTTGGCGCCGGTCATAGGGGCGGCGGCCGCATTCCCTGCTTGTAAACTGAGCCGAAGCCGGAGTTGGTGGGCGTGTACTCGCCGACAGGGTCGGCCCGCGCGCCATCCGGCGGGATGCGGTCTTCCAGGCCGAGGGCCCAGAGGATCCCATTCAATGCCAGCTTCCGCATCGACTCCTCGCGGAAGTCGTAGGGGTGGCCCAGGGTGGTGAAGAAGACCCGGGCGGTGCGCCCGCTGCGGCCGGTGTAGGTCTTGGTCCAGGCGACCGGGTTTGTGAGTGGATATCGATCTGTTCGTCCTTCTTCGGCGTGGGTGGAGCGAAGGGCTTCCCCGATCAGTAGCGGCCGGCTGTCCCCGTAGAGCTGATCTCCGCCGCCGTCCACGTGATACAGCCAGGAGTAGGCCTGGAAAGGCTTCACCCCGCGCAGGATGGGGTGAGCCGTGCGCCACTCGATCGGTCGCACCGCCGTGAGCGGTTGGTTCCCGTCCTCGAAGTGGCCGTGGTGGACGATCCAGTGCTGACCGAAGACCCGGGTGGGCCACTCCTCGTTGAGGTCGGCGTGCGGCGAATCCTCCGGGTAGCGGAAGGCGTGTGTGGCGGTACGGAAGCCGACCACCGGTCGACCGGATTCCACGTAGTCGAGGATGTGGACGAGCTGTGAGTCGGGCAGGGCGCGGAAACGCATGAACATCACCATCAGATCGGCGGAATCCAGCGCCGCCAGTCCCGGAATATTGGTGAGCTCGTTCGGGTCGATGAACCCCCGCTCATCGAGCGCGTACAGCACGGTGACCCGGAAGCCGTAGTCACGCTTCAGGATGCGAGCGAGCATCGGCATCGACTCCTCGGACCGGTACTCCTCGTCCCCGGTCACGAACACCACGTGCTGCGCCGCCGCCGGGGTGCCCAGCAGCAGCGAGAATCCGAGATAACCTAACGAGAATATCCGCTTCATCAGCGATACAAGAAGACAAGGAGACCCCTTGTCACCTTCATTTTGCTACCCATTCACCTTGTCACCTCGTCACCCTGTCACCTTGTCACTCCTTGTCTCCCTCTCCGCCTACTCCCCGCTCCCCCCGCTCTCCCCGCTCACCCGCATCACGCCGCGCATGCTCAGCCAGTGCCCGGGGAAGCTACAGATGTACGGGTACTCACCGGGCGTATCGGGCGCACGGAAGGTGAGGGTCACGCGCTCCGCGGTGCCGATGAGATCGGTCGAATAGAGCACCTCGGGCACGTCGGGGACGAAGTTGCGCTCGTAGGCGTCAGGTGCCGAGGCCATGGCGTCCGCCGCGCGACCGACCTTCTCGACGGCTCCGGGCGCGGTGACCACCAGGTTGTGCGGCATGACGTCCGGGTTGCGGAAGACGATCTCGACCTCGCGGCCGGGCTCGACGGTGAACTCCTCCACGTCGAACCGCATCGCGCCTTCGACCGCGGCGATCTCCAGCCGCATCGGCTGCAACATCTCGAAACCTTTGAGCACTCGGGCGCGCTCGCCTTCCGGTAGAGCGGCTGCCAGCGCACGCCCCAGCGTGTCGGCCAGGGCGAAGGTGCGGCCGGTCCGATCCACCCCTTCGACCCCGCGCGCATACTCGAGCAGGGCCGTGGCGAGGAGAGCCTGCTGCGGACCGGGGATGAGGCTCGTGAGCACGGTGTCGATTCCGGCGATTGCCAGGTCCGTCTCGACGCCGCTCCGGAGCAGGTCACCGAAAAGGGCAAGCCGCGCCTCCTCCTCTCCCTGCATCGCGATGAGCGCCCTCACGGCTGCACGACGGACCTCCGTCGCGGGGTCGGGGTCGAGATCCACGGTGACCGGCTGGTCGGAAGCGTCGACCCCCTCGATCGCCCGGACCGTGTCCCGGTTCGCGTCCAGCAAGAAGAGGTTGAAGCCGCCGATGTCGGCGGTCACGGTCTCGTCGGTGCGCTTCCACACCCGCACCGCGCTGATCGAGCGCTGCTCACCCAGGTCGACCTCCCACCAGGGATCGGCTTCCATCGCGGTTGACTGCGAAACCGAGCCGAGGCGGAAGTCGCCGGCGGTATTACCGTCGATCGCTCGCTCGGCCTCGCCGCCGGAGGCGGTGCTCTTCTGGCTCGCCTCGCCGAGGGGCGCCAGGTTGAACCGCCCATCCAGGACCTCCACTTCGGCGAAGCTCTGCGTCTCGCAACAGCCCGGCTGCTCGAGCCGCACGTAGCGAGCGCGCACCCCGTTCCCCGGCCCATCCCCGGTCGAGCTCCTCACCAGCTCCTCCACCCGGGGGAGCAATTGGCTCTGCAGCGCCGGGTCGTCGAGGAGCGGCACACCGGCGAGCAGGTCGACCATCCTTTGCGGCTGCCCGCCGGCCAGCTTCCAGGCCGGCTCCACGCTACCGTGCGCCCGCATCAACGCCGCGTACGCGGCTTCACGGAAGGGGGAGTGGCGCGCGCCTCCCGCCAGCGTTTCGAGCCGCGCGAGCACCGGCCGGAGCTCGTCCGCCGGCAGGCTCGCCAGCACCGCAGACAGCTCTTCCTCGGCGTCACCCTCTCCGGAGCGCTGCTCGAGCTCCTCGATCGCACCCAGCACGACCTCGGCGCGGGAGACGCCCCGCGTTTTCGCCAGGTCTTCGACCGCCTCGAGACGGACCTCCCGCGGGATGCCCGCGCGCGTGAGCAGGACCTCGTTCACCGCCTCGCTTCGCGGCACCCGCGCCACCTCGGCAGGCTCCAGGCGATCCAGGAGGAAGACAATCCCCTCGGGATTGCCTTTCGCAAAGGGCTCTCCGCTGAAGAGAGCGGGCTTCCACTGCTCCTCCAGCGTCGAGATGGTCTCTCCCAACGCGTAATCCAGGTAGTAGTCGACAGGGTGCTTCAGCGCCTCCAGGGCTAGCTCCGCCGCTTCCGCGCGCGGGATGAAGCTGAGCGCCACCACCCCCTCGAGACGGACCAGCGGATGGGGATCGTTCACCACCGGGCGCAGCAGGGCGAGGGGGTCTTCCACCCGATGGAGGGCGTACCGGAGGACCCGGGTCGCCGCCGCGCGGGCGCGGTAGTCCTTCGCCTCGAGCAACCGGCGAAGCAACGCGGGATCGACCCGGTCGAGCGACTGCTGGACCCAGAGGGCCTCCAGGAGGTGGTGCTCGTACTCGGGATCGCTCCGGTCTAGCCGTTCGGTCCACCGCTCGACCTCGCGCAGCACCTCCTCCCGATTGCGCTCCCGCAGCTCCCGCCGCGCCCGGTACCGCGTGCGGTCCTCGTATACTTTGAGCTGGTCGAGCAGCTCCGGAACCGAAAGCTCCTCGAGGTTCACCGGCCTCAGCAGCGGCTTGCCCTTGTAGGTGATCCGCCAGATGCGGCCGTGCTCCCTGTCCCTGCGCGGGTCGCGCAGCGAGTACTGCATATGGCCGATGAGCGGATTGAACCAGTCGGTGACGTACAGTGCGCCGTCCGGTCCGAACTCCATCTCGATCGGCCGGAAGTTGATGTCGCGCGAATACAGGAGGGGTTCCACTTCGCGCGAGGTGAAGCCGGAGCCCTCCGGTTCCGGTTTGTGGTTCTTGATCCCCTGGAAGCCGATTGTGTTGGTGACGAGGAAGTTCCCCTGCATCGAGTCGGGGAACTGGCGGCTGCTCACGAACTCGGCACCCGCCGTCGGACGGACGACCGAAGTGAAGACCCGCATCTGCGGATGCTTGTCGGGGTACTCAACGTGCCCGGAAATTGGCAGGCCGAAGTAGTTGCGGCCGCTGGAGGCGTCGGCGATGAAGTTCTGCCCCCAGCGATCGAATGCGTGTCCCCACGGGTTGGCGAACGAATAGGAGGTGAGAACGCTCAGCTTCTGCGTGTGGGGCTCGTACCTCCAGACTCCGGCGTTCTCCAGCCGGACGGGCCCGAACGGCGTCTCCACCTGCGAGTGCAGGAAGGTCCCCTCCTGGAAATAGAGCGCTCCGTCCGGCCCCCAGGTGAAGGCGCTGATCGCGTGGTGGCTGTCCTCGGTGCCGAAGCCGTGGAGGAGGATGCGCTTCTCGTCGGCGCGGTCGTCGCCGTCCGTGTCCTTCAGAAAGACCAGGTTCGGCTCCTGGGACACGTACACCCCGCCGTCGCCCAGCTCGAAGCCCAGGGCGAGGTAGAGACTATCGGCGAACACCGTGTGCTTGTCCGCCCGCCCGTCGCCGTCCGTGTCCTCCAGGATGATCAGCTTGTCCCTCGGTTGCTCACCGGGCAGGTAGTGCGGGTAGCTCGGCATGGTGGACACCCAGAGCCGCCCGCGACTGTCGAAGGCGAGAGCAACCGGTTTGCCGATCGGGAAATCGCGCTCCGACGCGAAGAGGGTCACCTCGAAGCCATCGGTCGGTACCAGGCGCTCGAGCGCAACCTGAGGGTCGCTCGCCGAGAGATCGATCGTGCCGCCCCGGTTCGGCTCGGCCCCCTCCACCTCCTGGGCCGACAGCAGCGCGGGGTGGCCTGCGAGGCACGCGGTGAACAGAATCGCGAGGATTCCGGAGGAAGGTCGCTTCATGGCCGAAGGACGTTGGAGAGTCGGGGCAGCGGCCCCCAGAGATCGAAGCTGCATCGGCTCCCGGCGTTCGATTACCGGTCTGCCGGACCAGCGGCGAGATCCCAGATCTCCCGTTCCGCTTCGGCGACCATCTCGTCGAGCCGGGCCATTTCGCCGGGGAAGTTGACCACCCCGAAGGGCTCCTTCCTCCGCCCGACGATGTATTCGGCGTTCACGGGTCGCCAGCGGTAGAAGAACAGCTGGTTCTTGTCGCGAATCGCCTCGGCGAGTCGCAGCTGCTCGGGAGTAGGCGGCTCCAGCAGATCCGCGGTCGCGGGGAGCAGTCCCAGCTCACGCGCGATCGCGCGCCCGGCCACCTGATAGCCCCGGTCGTCGAGATGAATGCCGTTGATGGTCAGGTCGCCCAGCTGCGGATCGCGCACCAGCGGAAGCAGGGGATGGTAGAGGTCGACGAAGTAGACGCCACGTTCCGCGGCCACCTCCCGCATGACCTCCGTGTAGCGCTCGAGATCGCGGTTGTGCTGCGCCGGATCAAGTGGGACATGGTCGACCTGTTCGTGCGGGATGGGTGAGATGAGGACCACCCGCGCAGGGGTGCGACCGTTGTAACGCTCGGTTCGCAGGGTGTCGAGGAATACACCCAGGCGCGCGCGGAACTCCGGCAACCCCGCCTCGCCGCGATAGGACTCGTTCATCCCGAAAGCGGCGAAGATGACATCCGCCCGCTGGTTCTTCAGATGGGTGTGGATGTCCCCGAAGTTGAGCGGACGCGGCCGGAGGCCGACCTCGTCCCCACTCCAGGCAAGGTAGCGGAAGCTCAGCCGCAGCTCGGGCCGCATCGACGTCAGCAGCGCCTCGAAATGCGGGAAGATCTGCAGCCGCTCGGCGAAGGTGTTGCCGATGAAGACGAGACGCTCGCCCGGGCGGAGGTCCAGGGCCGCCTGCTGGGCGGCGGCCGGCGAGCGTCCCGTGGCCACGATGCCGAGGAGGAGCGGCAGAAGGATTCGGCGCATGTTCCGAGCGCGTGCGTGTCTCGGCGCCAGTCGCCCGCCGGCGGGCGGGGCCGGTGCGGAGATCGGTTCGGGGGGATCGTGTCGGGGCGAACGGGGCGCCCCGCCCCCTCGCTCGATGGGTCAGACCGTGTAACCGACGCGGTGGATCAATAACCCGACGATCCCCGAAGCCGCAAGCGGCCCATCCGCTCCCCCCCTTGTCTCCTTGTCCCGCGCCCGACCCGCTGTGCTCGGCGAATCGTCCGCGGGTGGAAACAGTACCCGCGCTTCCACCCGAGGCGTCTGCAGCATGGCTTCTGCACCGACCCTTTGGCGGAGCTCAGCGCGCGGAACGCCAGGAGGATGAAAGGTGAGGCGACATGGCCCGCAAAGCCGGAATAACTGGAAAACGGAGAGCCTCCTCCGCGCCGATTCGTGTGGGGGTCGCGGGCTGGGACTATGCGGACTGGAAGGGGATACTGTATCCCAACCCCCTGCCGCGCGGCTTTGACCGCCTCGGCTTCCTCGCTCGGCTTGTCCCCGTGATCGAGGTGAACTCGTCCTTCTACGGTCCTCCCACCGCAAAGACGGCGCGTCGTTGGCTGAAGCGGGTCGAGGAGGTAGAGGACTTCCGGTTTGCGGCGAAGCTCTGGCAGCGCTTCTCGCATCAGCGCAGAACCCCCTGGACGCGGGAGGAGGTGGCCGAGACCAAGCGAGGCCTGCGTGTGCTGCTGCGCGCGGGGCGCCTCGACGCGCTGGTAGCCCAATTCCCCTGGTCATTCCGCAACGTGGACGAGAACCGCGAGTGGCTCGATGACGTGCGACGTGCCTTCGAGGAATTTCCGCTAGTCGTGGAGGTGCGGCACGCCAGCTGGAACGAGCCGGACGTGTTTGGCTG
Organism: Longimicrobiaceae bacterium; assembly: GCA_036375715.1. Lineage (NCBI taxonomy): Bacteria > Pseudomonadati > Gemmatimonadota > Longimicrobiia > Longimicrobiales > Longimicrobiaceae > Longimicrobiaceae bacterium. The sequence continues at coordinate 231,919 of DASVBS010000065.1, forward strand.
GCTACAGGAGCGCGGGGTCGGCTTCGTCAACGTCGATCAGCCCCGGTTCAAGCGCTCGATCGGCCCGTCTGCACATGCCACCTCCCACGTCGGATACATCCGGGTGCACGGGCGCAACTACTCCGACTGGTTCCGCAAGAACGCGGGTCGCGACGCTCGCTACGACTACCTGTACTCGGTCGAGGAGCTACACCCCTGGGTGGCGAGGGCCAAGGAGATCGCCAGCGAACCCGACATCGAGTCGGTCGATGTCGTCTTCAACAACCACTACCACGCGCAGGCAGTGGTGAATGCCCTCCAATTTCAGAAGCTACTCGGCCAGGAGGAGGTTTCCGCGCCGCCTCTACTGGCTGAGCACTTTGGCGAGGCGCTGAGCGAGGCGGGGATTCCGGTGCAGGGATAGCCGCCGGCGCTCAGGTGATGCGCCAGTCGATCGGATCCTGCCCCACCTCGACCAGTGCCTGGTTAATGCGCGAAAAGGGGCGGCTGCCAAGGAAGCCCCTGCTGGCGGACAGCGGGGACGGATGGGCCGCGGTGACGATCGCATGGCGGTCGCCATCGACCAGCGGGATCTTCTTCTGCGCGTGCGACCCCCAGAGGGCAAATACCACGCGGTTCCGCTTCTCCGCCACCCGTCGAATGATCGCGTCGGTGAAAGACTCCCAACCTTTACCACGATGTGAGTTCGGTTGGCCGGCACGAACGGTGAGTACGGCGTTCAGGAGCAGGACCCCTCGCTCGGCCCACTGGACCAGCGAGCCGTGCGGCGGCGGCGGCACCTGGAGATCCGACTCCAGCTCGCGAAAGATGTTGCGTAGAGAGGCGGGTAGCGGAATCCCCTTGCGGACCGAGAAGCAGAGTCCCTCCGCCTGTCCCGGACCATGGTAGGGGTCCTGGCCGAGGAGAAGCACCCGCACCCGGCGGAGCGGCGTCAGCTCCAGCGCGCGGAAGACATCCTCCGCCGGCGGGTAGATCGTGTGCTGCTGCGCGTCTTTGGAAAGGAAGCGGCGCAGAGCGTCGAAGGAGGGCGTTTGCGTGTCCGGCTCGAGGAAGCTCCACGCTGGCGGTAGCGGCGGTAGAGGGTAGCCGTCCATGCGGAACTCAGTCTCCGATCGCCGCTGCCGCGGCTCGCTCTAGTCTTTCGTCCATGCTCTTCGATGACGCTGCCATGGCCCCCCTGCCTGACGCTTCCTCGACCTCGCAGCTGGAGCGCCTCTCTCTCACTGTGTGATAGACGCGCGATCGACACGGCAGGCGTTGTGGTCACTGCTTCCCCGAGCACGCAGCGGGGGGCGCCGCTTTCTCAGCCCGACGCGTAACCGTAAGTTGCGAGCGACCGCATCGACGCCCCTCATATGGAGGTTCATGACCGACCCGGGGGATAGTCTCGCTCGGATCGAACCCACCCGCCAGCCCATGTTCTTACGTCGCCTTCTTCTGCTGGTCGCCATCGTCCTGACGCACGCACTGCTTCCGGAAGTGGCGTGGGCACACCAGGAGCTCCTCGGCTCCACTCCGGCAAGTGGCGACTCGCTCTCCACAGTCCCGCAAGAGATCCGGCTGAGCTTCAGCCAGGCGGTGGAGCCGTCGCTCGCTGCGTTGCGGCTAATCGGTCCGGCGGGCGAGGTCCGGCTCGGCGATCTCTCCGTCCCTGCGGACAGCGCAACGGTGCTCACCGCGACCATCGTGGGACCTCTGGTGCCGGGCGATTATACGATCGAGTGGCTCGCGACCGGCGATGACGGACATTCGGTGCGCGGCGAGATTCCATTCCATCTGCGGGAAGGGGCAGCCGGCCTCGCCGTCAGCCGGCCCACTGCCCCGGACGCCACCCTCGGCGGCAATGCCGAGCGCGAGCCCGCCACGGGTGCGCAGGAGGTGCCGGCCGGCTCAACATTTACACTGACCCCTGGCCATCCGCTCTACGTCGCGGTGCGCTGGCTCAACTTCGCGGGGATCGTGATCGTGATCGGTGCGGTTGTCCTGGCAACGGTGGTGCTGGGCAGGATGCAGCGGCGCGATGCGGTGACCCCCGAAGGGATGATCCCACAAGTCCGCCAGAGGGCGGCGGCGGTCGGCTTCGCGGGGGCAGTCTGTCTGCTGATTGCCCTGCCGCTGAGGCTGTTTGCCCAGCTCGCGACGCTGGAGGGAGCGGGTGGGGGGTCCCGAGGAGAGGTGGTCGCCAGCATCCTGAGTCGCAGCACCTGGGGTCGCGGCTGGTGGCTGCAGGCGGTCGCCGTGGCGCTGGCGCTGGTCGGGTTCTCCCTGGCGCGTCGGGGCCGCAGCTCGGGCTGGGGAATTGCCGCGCTCGCGGCCGTTGCGCTGGCGGTCACCCCAGCCCTCTCGGGGCACGCGGTCGCCGCTTCGCCGCTGGCGGTCGTCAGCGACACGGTGCACGTGCTCTCGGCAGGGGGATGGGTGGGGACCGTCTTCGTGATGACGGTGGCGGCACTGCCCCCCCTCCTGGGGAGCGCCACCACACGGCGGGCCGCGGCAGGAGGCCTGCTCGCCGCGTTCTCACCCGTGGCACTCAGCTTTGCCGCGGCGCTGGCGCTCACCGGCGTCTATGCGGCCGTGCTGCACCTGCCGGATCCGTCCTCCCTCTGGGCCAGCAGCTACGGCCGCACGCTGCTGATCAAGCTGGTCGCCCTGGCTTTCGTCTTCGCCGCCGGTTTCTACAACTGGCGGCGTGCTCGGCCGGTTCTGGAGCAGCGTGGTGATTCCCGGCCGCTGCGCCGATCTGCCGCGATCGAGCTGACCTTCGGTGCTCTGGTACTGGCGATCACCGCCGCGCTGGTGGCTACGCCACCGCCCGCGGAGCATGCCGCGCACGCCAGCGTGGGTGGAGCGCCGGCGGCGGACGTGTCGGTAGGGAGCCCGGATGTTGCAACGCCATGAGGCGCCGTCCCGTCCTCCTCCTGCTCCTGACGGTGGTCGCGTGCGAGCCCTCCTCCGGGGGAGAGCGGTCAGGGGTTGACGGGATGGCATCCGCCCATGCCGGCGCCGCGGAAACCGCGATCGACACGACCGGTCTGGCCCTTCTTCCCGTTCCGGATCAGCATCAGCGCGGGGAGGCGATCTACCGCGCGAACTGCTCGAGCTGCCACGGAGAGGCCGCGCTGGGGACGCCCCGGGGACCGCCACTGATCCACCGGATCTACGAGCCGAGCCATCACGCCGACATCTCTTTCGTCCTGGCGGCGGAGCGCGGCGTACGCGCACATCACTGGCAGTTCGGTGACATGCCCCCGCAGCCGGGGGTCACGCGCGACGAGGTGGAGGAGGTGGTGGGATATATCCGCTGGCTACAGCGGGAAGCCGGGGTCTACTGACCCCACCCGCGACCGCAACCGGTCAGCGGGCGTGGCGATACATCATCTCGACGATCTCGTCGTACATGGCTTCCGCATCTGCCTCGTCTCCGTTACGGATCGCCTCGGTGGCGCAGTACTTCAGGTGGTTGCGCATGAGCTCCCGGCCCACGCCGCGCAGGGCCTCATGCACTGAGGAAATCTGCGTGAGGATGTCGGCACAGTAGCGATCCTCTTCCACCATCCTCTGTAGCCCGCGCACCTGCCCCTCGATGCGCCGGAGCCGCTTCAGGTTGCGCTCCTTCACACCGGGATCGACCCCGACCGCCTTGCGCCCACCTTCCTCCCCCGCGTGCGCGCCGCAGCCACAGACCGCGGACATCACCGCCGCCTCTCCCCGTTCGGTTACCATGATCTCACCTCTATTCTGAGTCGTTCGCGCTCCCAGCGAGCCAGCCCGGCCGCGGGGATCAATCTTCCGCCGCCAAGACCCGGGTGGTGTGGCTCTCGGTCCGTGCTCGCCCAGCTGTAGCGCCGCCGTAGACGGAGCTCAGTTCAAGCCAGAGAGGCTGAGCAGGGCGCTGAACCTTCTCCGAAGTCCCGGCTTGCGTCTACACCGCCGCCAGCGAGGCTCGGCGCAGACGCAGGCTGTTGGTTACCACGCTCACCGAGCTGAAGGCCATGGCGGCGCTCGCCAGGATCGGCGAGAGCAACAGCCCGAACGCGGGATAGAGCACACCGGCCGCGACGGGAATCCCGATGACGTTGTAGATGAAGGCCCAGAAGAGATTCTGCTTCATCGTCCGCATCGTCCGCCGGGAGAGGGCGATGGCACCGGAGACACCGTCCAGCTCCGGCCGCATGAGCACCACGTCTCCCGCTTCCGCGGCGATGTCGGTGCCCGTGCCGATGGCGATCCCGAGATCCGCCTGCGCCAGCGCCGGGGCGTCATTGATCCCGTCACCCACCATCGCCACCACCTTCCCCTCGGCCTGCAGCCGCTTCACCTCCTCCACCTTCCCCTCCGGCAACACCTCCGCGACGAAGCGATCGATGCCAGCCTGTCGCGCGATTGCTTCCGCCGTGCGACGGTTGTCACCGGTCAGAAGCACCACGCTCAGACCCATCCGCTTCAGACCGGCGATGGCCTCGCGGGCACCCGCCCGAAGCGGATCCGCGACGCCGATCAACCCGGCCAGGCGTCCATCTACCGCCACGTACACCGGCGTGCGGCCAAGGGCCGCGAGCGCCTCGGCGCGGTCCCGCAATGGCATCACGTCAATCGCCCACTCCTTCATGAGGCGGGCGCTGCCCACGGCCACCGCCGAGCCGTCCACCACCCCGGTCGCCCCCCGTCCGGTCTGGGAGGCGAATCCCTCGACCTCCGCGAGGCGCACCCCGCGTCGCCGTGCATGCTCGACGATCGCGTCGGCAAGCGGGTGCTCGCTGCCGCGCTCGAGCGAAGCCACCAACCCGAGGACGCGCAGCTCGTCGTCGCCCTCGACCACCTCCAGCTCCGTCACGGTCGGCCGCCCCTCGGTGACCGTTCCGGTCTTGTCCAGCACGACCACGTCCACATCGCCGGCCCGCTGCAGTGCCTCTCCACCCTTGATCAGGATCCCCTGCCCCGCTCCGCGGCCGGTCGCGACCATGACCGCTGTCGGGACCGCGAGGCCCATGGCGCACGGGCAGGCGATGATGAGCACCGTGACGGCGGCCGCGAACGCCCGAATCAGCGGGGCAGTCGGCGTCAAGAGATACCAGGTGGCGAAGGTGACCAGCGCAATCGCGATCACCACCGGCACGAACACCGCGCTGATCCGGTCGGCGAGGTTCTGGATCGGCGCACGCGACCCCTGGGCGTCCCGCATCAGCCGAACGATGCGCGCCAGCACGCTGTCGGCCCCGAGCGTGGTGGCTCGATAGCGGAAGCTACCGGTGCGGTTGATGGTTCCACCGATCACCTTCGCACCGGGTCCCTTCTCGACCGGCAGCGACTCGCCGGTCAACATCGACTCGTCCACCGCGCTGGCGCCCGACAGAACCTCGCCGTCCACCGGGATGCGCTCCCCCGGTCGCACGATCACCACGTCCCCGGCGCGCACCTCCTCCACCGGAACATCGACCTCCTGCTCATCCCGCAGGACTCGCGCGGTCGGCGGCTGCAGGTCGGCGAGGGCCCGGAGTGCGGTGGAGGTCTGTCGCTTCGCCCGCGCCTCCAGAGCGTTGCCCAGCAGGATCAAGGCGATGATGAAGAGCACCGCCTCATAGTAGACGTCAGGCGCCAGCCCGTGGCGGCTGAAGAGCTCCGGGACGAAGGTCGCAACCAGTGAGTATACGAACGCCGCTCCAGTGCCCACCGCCACCAGGGTGTTCATGTCCGCGGAGCGGTGCCGGAACGCAGCCCACGCCCGGGTATAGAAGTGACGCCCCGCCCAGCCCATCACCGCCACCGTCAGCGTGAGGAGCACGGCCAGCCACACCCGGTGGTCCACCGCGTAGATCCAGGGCACGACCCCGCGCAGCCAGGGGTCGATCACCCGCATGCTCCAGCGCATGAAGGGGTCGGCGAGCCCCGCGTGACCTCCGTGTACGCCGCTGGCGGTGGCCGCCATCACGGGCATGGAGAGCACCATGCCCAGAGCCGCAGCCACCAGGCTGAAGGCCGCCTTGCGGGCCAGGGTCCTGAACTCCTCGGCCTGGACGCGATCCTGCGCCTCCTGCTCGTCGAAGGCGCTGCGCTCCTCCAGCACCAGCTCCGCACCATACCCGGTGCTGCGGATCCGCTCGACCAACGCTTCAGGGCTGACGCGCTCCGGATCGAAGACGACGGTAGCGTTCTTCAGCATCAGGTTCACGTTGGCGCTGCCGACCCCCTCCATCGTCTCCAGCGCGCGCTGAACACGCCCGGAGCAGGCCGCACACGTCATCCCCTCTACGGGAATGGTGACCTTCGCTTCGGGCGCTTTTGTCGTACTCATGGGATTTTCTCGCTGACCTTCAGCCGGCACCGACGAACACCTCCCCCTTCCGGGAGGAATATTTCTGTGCTGAAGGATATATACCCCCGGGGGCTATGTCAAGCTCGCTGGTCTGCCTCCTCTCTCTGGCGTCTCATCACCAGACCTTCGACCCAGCGCTCGACGTGCTCGGCTTCGTCCTCGGAGAGACGGCCGTGGGAGGTTTGGACTCCCTCCACCGCCTCGCCGCCGCTACGCTGCACGACCGCTTCCACCAGCGATCGCCAGGTGGTCTCCTGCAGCGGGCGGCCCACGGTGGCCATCACCGCCCGGTCGGCCACGTTCGAGCCCCGGAAATAGGACCGCACCTCGAAGCGAAGCGGCTGTGGTCCACCATCGTGCGCGGTGAGCTCTCGGACGAGGAAGCGGATCATCCCCGATAGTGGGTGCCCGGCCAGCGTAACCGAGGTGGCCGCGCGGTCGCGGACCTCTTCGACGCGCACCTGGATGGTCCCGCGCAGGGGGACGGACAGGGTAAGCGTCGCCCCCGGTCGGAGCGCTACCTCTCCCCTCCCCTCCGCGTCGACCTCCAGCAACGGCTCCGGCGCGAGCTCACCGAAGTGATCACAGACAAGGGTGAAGAGGGCATCCGCGTCGAGCCGGCCACCGCGGATGTCGGCCCAGTAGCGGTGCCGGTAGAGGGGACCCACACCTTCGGAGGGAAGTCGCTCGGGCAGCTCATCCGCCAGGCGGCGCAGGCCGTCCCGGAGTGGCGTCGGGGACACGTTGAAGACCGTCACCAGGGCGTTCTCCTCCCCTTCGATGACATTCTCTTCCGCCAGCATGGTGAGGACGTCATCGTTGATCCCGGGCTGGAAGCCGAGCGACTCTGCCAGAGAGGATCCCGCTCCGATCACCGAGGCGGGCAGGGGCAGGCGCGGCGGAGAGCGTCCGGTAATCTCTCCCAGGATCTCCAGTACTTCGGCGGTAGTGGTGACCTCGCTCCCGGCGAGCTCTAGCGTCACGCCCGCTGGCTCCTCGGCCTCGGCCGCGGCAACCAGGCACTGCGCCAGATCGTCCATCCAGATGGGCTGGAACGGCTGTTTCCCCCAACCGACGGTCGGTATGGCTGGAAGCGTCCGAACCATTGCGAGCAGGGTGGAGATCACATCGTCACCGGGACCGTAGACCTTACCCGGCCGCAGGACCAGCCAGCTGCCCTGGAAGCCGCGGACGAGTTCCTCCGCCTCCCGCTTCGAGCAGTGGTAGTCCGAGGCGCCATGGCTTGCCCCCAGCGACGACACGTAAACGAAGCGCGCCGCCCCCGCGCGCTGCGCCTCCTCCAGCAGACGCCGGGTTCCTTCGACGTTGACCTCCTGGAAGGTCACCGCCGGTGGCTCCTCGGCCACGATGCCGGCGATGTGGAGCACCGCATCGCATCCTTCCGCCGCGCCGCGCACGAGCCCTGCATCCGAGACTGACCCGGAGTACGGCTCCACCCTCTCCGGCCACAATCCCGCGTCTCGCTCGGCGTTGCGCGAGAGCAGCCGGACGCTGTGTCCGCGCTGGATCAGGCGGTCGATGACGGGCTTGCCGATCACGCCCGTGCCGCCGGTCACAAGAATCCGCATCGTTCCTCCGGGGGATTTGATGTGGGGGGTCCAGAACGCAGAAGGGGTGCCATCCCCGGTCTTGCGACGAGGGCGATTGACAGCGGGTTCGCGCGCGGTTATCACCCCGCGGTCTCGTCCCCGGGGCAGATCGAGCACCGGCCAGCGAAGTCGAGCCCGGCGGCAACACACCCCGGGCCCGGCGGCGATAATCTCTAACCAGGATGACCGTGAACGGAGAAAGTGTGCGGGAGATCAGTTCCCCGGCCCGATTTCAGACCATAGAGCAGTTCATCCTGGAGCAGCAGAGCCGCTTTCCCGAGGCCACGGGGGCGTTCTCCAGGCTGATTCGGGACATCAGCCTCGCGGCCAAGATCGTGAGCCGGGACATTCGGCGTGCGGGGCTGCTGGACGTGACCGGCAGTACCGGGACGGTCAACGTGCAGGGGGAGGTACAACAGAAGCTCGACGCGATCGCGCACCAAGCGTTCGAGCGGGCGTTGCGGCTGGGAGGGGAGGTCTCCCTCCTGGTCTCGGAGGAAGCGGACGACCTGATCCCGCTCCAGCGCTCAGGTGACCGGAGCCCCTACGTCGTGCTGTTGGACCCGCTCGATGGCTCGTCCAACATCGACGTCAACATCTCGGTCGGCACCATCTTCAGCGTCTTCCGGCTTCCCGAGGGGGTGGGCGAGCCGGGAGAGCAGCACGCGCTACGACCCGGGCGGGAGCAGGTGGCTGCCGGCTACGTGGCCTACGGCTCGTCGACGATGCTCGTCTTCACCACCGGCGACGGAGTACACGGCTTCACCCTCGACCCTACGCTGGGGGAGTTTCTGCTGTCCCACCCGAACCTGCGCATCCCCGAGGAGGGACGGTACTACTCTATCGACGAGGGGAACTCGGAGTCTTTCAGCCCCGAGCTGAAGCGCCACGTAGCCTGGTTGCACAGCCCCGATCCCGACTCGGGTCAGCCCCACAAGACGCGCTACACCGGATCGTTCATCGCCGACTTTCATCGCAACCTGCTCGCCGGCGGACTCTACATGTACCCGGCCACGAAGCTTTACCCCGAGGGGAAGCTGAGGCTGATGTACGAGGCCAATCCGATGGCCATGATCGTCGAGCAGGCGGGGGGGAAGGCCTCCGACGGGCACCGTCGCATCCTGGACATCCAGCCGGAGTCCCTGCACCAGCGGACCCCGCTCTACATCGGGAGCCGCCAGATGGTCGAGCGGGTGGAAGAGGCGCTCCGCGGCGATCGCTGAGCGCCGCACCCAGCGCTAGGCGGACCCGCGCTTCTCCGACTCCGCCCTCAGCAGGCGCTCTTTGCGACTGCGGCCCCAGCGATAATCACCGGGAGAACCGTCCGCCCGCACGACCCGGTGACAGGGGACGAGCAGCGCCACCGGGTTCAGCGCGCAGGCGCTGCCCACCGCGCGCGCAGCCCCCGGGCTCCCCACGGCTTCGGCAACCTCGGCATAGGTCCGGGTTTCTCCCGCGGGAATCCTGCGCAACGCATCCCAGACGCGGAGCTGGAAGACCGTTCCGCGCAGGTCTACGGGGACGGCCAACCCGGGGTCCTCGCCGACGACGCGCCGTGCGACGGCTTCCGCCCACGCGCGCAACGATTCCTCGTCCCGTAGCAATCGGGCGCCGGGGAACTCATCGCGCAGCGCTCGCTCGAGCGCGTCATCCTCCTCGCCGAGCGACACCGCGCACACCCCTCGATCGGTCGCGCCGACGAGCAGCCGCCCGAGCGGCGAGTCGATCACGGTGAACCGGATCTCCAGCCCCACGCCGCCGCGGCGATAGCGGCCCGGCGTCATCCCCATACCCGCGATGGCGCTCTCGTAGAGGCAGCGGCTCGAGTTGAACCCGGCTTCGTAGGTGGCGCGTCCGACCCCGTATCCGCTGCGAGCCACCTCCTTGAAGCGCTCCAGCCGACGGGCCTTCTGGTAGGCGTGCGGCGTCAGACCCAGGCGGTTCTTGAAAATCCGCTGCAGGTGATAGGGGCTGATGCCTACCTCCCGGGCCAGGCGCTCCAGCGTGACATGCTCGTCGAGGTGCGACTCGATGAACTCGATCGCCCGGCGCACTGCCTCGTCGGTGGGCGCTCCCTCGGGACGAAGCGGGCGACAGCGGCGGCAGGGCCGGAAACCGGCACGAATCGCGTCTGCGGGCGTGAAGAAGCGCACGCTGCCGCGCTTCGGACGCCGCGCCGGGCACGAGGGACGGCAGAAGATCCCCGTCGTCCGCACCGCGTAGACAAACTTCCCGTCGTAGGCCCGATCCCGCTCCAGCACCGCCTGCCAGCAGACGGCCTCGTCGGGAAGGCTCGGTGATTGTGCAATAGCTTGCTGCATTCTCGGTCTCCTATGCGCGTCGGCTCGCTGACCACTTCGGGCCCGAAGATACCGGCCGCGCAATGGGCACGGCCATCCGAAGCTTGCGGTCAAAGTGCGATTGTCGGCCACCGGCGTATGCGGCGGCTCGCAGGAGGCGGCCCTCGGCCGATGCTTCAGTTGGACGCGCGCTGCGGTGGGCGCGTCCAGACGGAGACCACCTCCAGCACGTGGCGACGCTCGATGGGCCGCGAGATGTAGTCGACGAACCCGGCGCTCCGCGCCCGCCGATAGGTCCCGGCGGGCTGCGGTGCCAGCGACACGGCCAGCAGCGGAATCAAGTAGGTGTCGGCATTCGATTTGAAGTTCCGCACAGCGTCCCACCCGCAAGCTCCCGCCATGCCGATGTCCACCATCACGAGATCGGGATCGAGCTGGCGGGCTAGCGGCAGGGCCTCGCGGGGGCCTGACGCGTCGAAGATCTCATACCCACGCCCGCTCAGGATCGATCGGAAGATGGCCCGGCAGTGTGCCTCCCCGACCAGCAGAACCGTGGGAGAGTCGTCTCCCCGACGGGACGGACGGTTGGCGTGATCCCAGGCGGACGCGAAGAGCATCAACACCTCCGAAGCGGCAACACTGAACGAGGATACAAACCGGGAACGAAGACGGGAGCACTCTGATCCTGCTCGTCGGCCGTCGCGGGCGCGGCTGAGCACCGCCGAGCGAGTGCATCTCATCTTGGTCCCCAGGGTCGTTGCGGAACCCGTGCCGCACGGCGCCCGTAGTCACGGCAGACCCGGACGCAATTCAAGCATGCCCGCTCTTTGCTCGCCCAGGCCTGCCCGGTCGGCGCAGACGTCCGATCGAATCCACTTCTTCCGCCTTCAGCCCGGAGCCCCGATGCGCGTCGCGACCCTGCTTCTCCTGTGGCTCACCCTCAGCGTTCCGGCGTCCGCCCAGCAGGAGGAGGCGAACCTGCACTGGAACGAGCTGTCGGTGCAGGCGCACCTGGACGCTGAAGGCCGGCTCCACCTGCGCGAAGTCCAGGCAATCGAATTCGACGGCGCGTGGAACGGGGGGCAGCGTCGCTTCGACATCCGCCGTGGGCAGAAGCTCGTTCTCGACGGCATCACCCGTGTGGACCGGGCGAGCGGAGAGCGGTTCGAGCTGGTGGAAGTGGATGATGAGCCGGCGGAGATCGACCAGTTCGAATGGAGCGACAAAGAAATCGTGCGGTGGCGGAGTCGGCTGGAGACCGATCCGCCTTTCGACAACCAGGAACTCGTCTACGAGCTCCGCTACGTCCTCTGGCCGGTGTTGATGCGGGCCGAGGACGGTGGCTACCGCCTGGCCCACGACTTCGCGTTTCCTGACCGCAATGGCGTGATCGAGCGATTCCAGGTCGACCTCACCCTGGATCCGGCGTGGGAGAGTCCGTTCGGATCGCACATCCGGGAGACCGCGTCGGACCTTCCTCCGGACCGCGGCTACAGCCTGGTGGTGCCGCTCCGGAACACGGCAGCGGACGCACCGCTGGCGGCGCCACCACCGGCGCCGGCATGGACGCGAACCGCGGTCATCGCCGGCGCCTTGCTCATACCCCTTCTGGTGCTGTTGGCGCTGCTTCGCCGAGGCCGCGATCTCGCGCGAGCCGCACCGCTGACCCCTCCCGAGGAGATCGACGCGGAGTGGCTGGAGCGGCACATCTTCGTCCATCCCCCTGAGATCGTGGGCACCGCCTGGGACCGGGCGGTGAGCGAAGCGGAGGTGGCCGCCCTGCTCGCCCGGCTGGTGGAAGAGGGGAAGCTTTCGAGCCGGGTGGAGCCGGACGAGAAGGGAGAACCGGTGCTGCACCTCCGCCGAATTGCACCCCTCGACGCCTTCGCGCCGCACGAACGTGACCTGCTGGAGGCTCTGTTCGTCGATGATAGCGAGGAGACGAGCACCACCGCCGTCCGCGAGCATTACCAGGACAAGGGGTTCGACCCGGCGGCAAAGATCAGGAAAGCGCTGGAAGAGCGCCTGGAGGGGCTCCCGGGACCCGGCAGAGTTCCCAGACGGGTGCTAGGCGGTGCTGGTTTGTTCCTGGCGGGGATTGCCCTGACCCTGGTGGTGCCCGATCGGCCCGGTCGTTGGCCAGTGGTGGTTGTGTGCCTCGCCGCGGCGGTGCTCTCCGCCGCATTGGCCACTCTGCTGGCCGGCCAGCTCGCCCGCCGGGTCACACACCGGGGAGGGGTAATGGTGGGGACGGTTCTGGCGCTCGGGGCGCCGGCCGCCCTGCTGGTCCTGCTCGCGAACGGACCGCTGGCGCGGGAGGAGGTAGCCGCGTTCTACCGTCCGGGGGCCGGACTCCTGCTTGCTCTCCTCGTCGTACTTGCGGGGGTGGGAATGCTCGCGAGTGCCTTCGCGCAGCCGACCGAAACGGTCGAGCGGCTCGGATTTCGCCGGCGGCTCGTCTCGGCCCGCAGGTTCTTTCTGGCGGAGCTCGAGCGACCGGAGCCGCGTCTGCGCGACGCGTGGTTCCCGTACCTGCTGGCCTTCGGGTTGGGTGAGCAGGTGGACCGGTGGGTCCGCGCCTTCGGGAAAGAGGGTGGAAAGGGGACGACGGCTGCCCTCGCAGGGGCGGCGGGCGCGGCTTCCGGGGGTCGCCCGGCTAGCTCGAGCTCCGGATGGACCGGCGGAGGGCCACAGTTCGGGGGCGGTAGCTTTGCCGGGGGTGGGGCCGGCGGTGGGTGGGGTGTGGCGGCCGCCGGAATGGCGGCGGGCGTCTCGGCGCCCGGGTCGACGGGCGGAGGGGGGACGGGGGTCTCCGTCTCCGGCGGAGGTGGGGGTGGAGGTTGGTGAGGATGGGCATCTCCGCCGGAGACGGAGACCCCCGTGGGCATCGACAGACTTGCGAGATGGTCGATTGCCCTTGATCTTTCGGCGTACATAGCCGCCGCAATCGCGGAGGCGCGGAATCAATGCTGCTCAGAGCAAACCCGTCGAAAGGCGGGGACGCAGAGCTACGGGGCTACCGCGGCATCAGCCGTCACGCTCGCCGGGCCGCCAGCAACGGATGCCATCCGTGCTGGCGGCCTTTTTTTCCACCAGTACGAGGAGTGTGGAAGATGCAACGTCTCGTCTCGGTCGGAGCTGCCATACTGCTGACCGCTGGGCTCACCAGCGCGTGCGCTACCAAGGGGCAGCTACGCCGCCTCCAGGCGGAGCAGCAGGCGGCGCTTCAGCAGGAGCGGGAAGAGCGGCTCGCCGCTGAAGAGGAGTTGCGGGCGACGCTCAATGCCCTCGACAGCGATGTCGAGGCGCTACGAGCAGACATCGAGCAGCTTCGCACTGAGTTCGGTGCCCAGATCACCGCGCTCGAGGGGAAGCTCCGGTTCGCAATGCCGATCCACTTCGGCTTCGATGAGGCGGAGGTCGCGGCGGAAGACCAGGAGATGCTCAACCGCTTCGCGAGCGTCGTGCGCGAGCACTACGGGGCCTCGTACCTCACCATCGAAGGCTTCGCCGACCCCGCCGGCCCGGAGGAGTACAACAAGCGGCTCTCCGAGCGCCGCGCCGAGGCGGTCCAGGAGTATCTCGTACAGCAGGGGCTGCCGGAGGATCGTCTGCGCACCGTGGGCTACGGTGAGTCGCGGCCGGTGGTGCCGGGCGCTGCCGCCTCGACCCCGGGCGCCGAACTCAACCGCCGCGTGGTCTTCGTGATCGAAGGTCCGGTGAACGACGTGCTGCCGGAGGCTGGGCAGCCCGTCGGCGCCGAATCGACCTGATCTGCCAGACCGCTCTGGCGCGCGAAGTCGAATCCCCGGGGCGCAATCCGGCGCCCCGGGGATCTTTTGATGCGGGCGCTTCCCCTGCCTCGCTTCTCACGCGTCCCACGGCACGCTTGGTGCACGCTCCACCCCCCTCGAAGTCGCGCCGGGCCAGGAGCTTATGGCGCGATTCGCCCCTCCGGAAAGGAGACCGCCATGTGCACCGCAACTCGCTCCTGGGGCCGCGGACTTCGTGTCGCGGCTATCGTAGTCGTCGTCGTGCTCACCGCGGCGTGCGCCTCGGCGCGGCGCGGCGAGGGCGGAGAGCCCTCCGTCGAAGTCCGGGTCAGTAACAACATGGTGCCAGCGCTGACCGTCTCCATCCTGGCCGCGACCGAGGGAACCACGCCGGTGCGGCTCGGCACCCTGGTATCCGGAGCCGAACAGACCTTCACCTATAGACCCACAGTGACCACCGGTACCTTCCGCCTCGTCGCTGACCGGCCCGGCCCGGGAGGCGCCCTCGTCTCCGAGCCGATCCCGCTACCGCAATCGGGGACGATGACGGTGGAGTGGGAGTTACAGAACAACAATGTCGTGGTGCGGTGAGGGAGGGAGGTTATCCGTTATCCGTTATCCGTTATCCGTTGTCCGTTGTCCGTTGTCCGTTGTCCGTTGTCCGTTGTCCGTTGTCCGTTGCGAGCGGATAAAACGATAGGGCTTGAATGCCAGGACATCTTGACCGTAGTGCTTCCCGCGCTTGTTGTGCTCTCGGAACGAAAACAGACGGACGGAGTGTCGACGAAGTCCTGGCACTCAACGGATAACGGATAACGTACAACGGATAACCACTCAGCTTGCACCTGGCTTCGGAATCCGCACATAGAACGTCGTCCCCTTTCCGGGGGCGCTGTCCACGTCGATCCTCCCACCCAGTTGCTGCACGACCTCCCGGGCGTGTGCCAGGCCGAGCCCCGTGCCGCCCCGCTTTCCGGCGGTGAATCCGCGCTCGAAGAGCTTCCCCAGGTGCTCCGGCGGAATTCCGCTGCCCGTGTCGCTGACACTGAACACCACCTGTGCGCTGTCCTCCGCGGCCGCCACAGCGACTTCCCCTCCCTGTTCCGGCAGCGCCTCGACGGCGTTCTTCACCAGATTGGACAGCACGGAGAGGAACTCGCGGCGGTCGACGTGCACCATCCCCTGGTATCCCCCACGGTGGTCCCGGTAGCGCACCGACTCCTCGCGAAAGTGGCCTGCGGTCAGCTCGCGCAGCTCATCCAGCAGCCGATCGACCCCGACCAGTTCCCTTGCCTCGAGCGCCTCACCGCGCAGCCTCGCCATCAGCTGCTCGATTTGCGCGAGGCCGTTCTCCGCGGTGTCGTGGATGATGTCGATGAAGCGCAGGGTGCGCTGTGGATCCCTGCCTTCGGTGGTCATCCAGGTGCGCAGGAGCTGGGCGGCGTTGCGGATGGTCGCCAGCGGGCTGCGCAGGTTGTGCGAGAGTGTCCCCAGCTCGTGCCCCATCTGGCTCAGTCGGCCGGCCAGCCCCACCTCCGATACCAGCAACACGTTCGTCTGCCGCATTCGCTCGATCCCCGCTTCCGCAATGGTCGAAGCCATCTCCAGCGGGGCGATGCGACGCAGATAGTCGAACGAATCCTGGTCCAGGAGCCCGAGCCGGGTGGGTTCGGAGGCCGTTGCCCGCGCCGAGCGCCGATTGGCGTCGTAGAGCGCCAGCTCTCCGAAGAAGTCCCCCGGCTGGATGACCGCCAGCAGCTCCTCGTGTCCGTCGGGGAGCGCCTTGGTGATCCGGACCGAGCCGCTGGCGACGAGATAGCAATAGTCCGGATCGTCGCCCTCGTCGAAGATGATGTCGCCGGTCTGATAGGAGCGGCGCTTCCGCACCAGGCGCTCGATGTCTAGCAGATCGCGTGGAATTCCTCGGAAGAGCCGGTTGCGAACGTACGGGACCTGGCGTGGTCGACTCATTTCGGCTGCGGTGGGAGGTGTGTGCTCAGGGTGAGGTGCGGGTGCGTTTCGTGTCAATGGCGGAGGATAGCGTACGCTCGCGCATGCGCTGTCAGCCGGCGATCAGGTAGAACCCGCCGCGCCCCTTCGCGGCCTGCACTCGCGGTACCGCCGCTCTCGTGCACACGAATCCGTAGCGGCGGTGCGGCGCCGGTCCGAGAAACGTTTGCGCGGCTTCGGGGACACGAGGTACGATGGAGCTGTCCGCGCCCGACGGTGCGGCGATCTTCCGCCTCCCGCCGGTTGGCGCGCACCACCCTCAGCCAGGACGATCGTGCCGCCAGCAACCCTTCTCACGGTTCAGGTGATCTTCCGCGCGATCCCCACGGCGCTACTTGCCGCCGCGGCGCTCATCACACCGGCAAGCGCTCAGAGCCCGCCGCGCCTTCCGGAACCCGAGATCCGGTACCCCTTCGTCTGCACCACTGCCCGGAACGGCCTCGGGCAACCGATCGTGGACAACCAGAGTGGCCACGGCATCCCGGTGGCGCGCGAAGACTCCGCCGGACGATACCCGATGGACGACCGCGGATATCCGACCGACGAGGCGGACATCGTCGGATGGAGCCGCGACTGCGAGGCCAAAACCCGAGTCGACTACCTCTACCGGACCCGCGACGGGTGGGAGTGGGTGGAATCGCCGGAGGCCGTTCCCTCCGAAGGGGTGGTGACCACTGTCACCACGGAGGGAGACACAGTTCCGCTCATCGTGCGCCTGGAGCGTGGAACGATCGATCGCTTCATGCACTCGGTCGCCATGCTCGCGCCCCGCTCCGAGCATGCGTCCTCCGCGCCCGACCTGTCCCTCTGGAACAAGCGCCTGCTCTTCAGCCTGCAGGGGGGCGTGGGGATCGGACACAGCCAGGGGGTCTGGTCGCAGAACGCGGCACTCTACGAACCCGCGCTGCGCGTCGGTTACGCGGTGGTCAGCTCGACGGGACTGCGCACCAACACACACTACAATCTGATCCGGGGTGGACACACCGCCGTCCTGCTCAAGCGGCATTTCATCCGAAAATACGGGGAGCCGCTCTACACGGTGGCGCTAGGGGGGTCGGGAGGGGCCATCCAGCAGTACATCTACCAGCAGAATCACCCCGGACTCTTCGACGGAGGTGTGCCTCAGTACTCGTATCCCGACATGATCACGCAGACGATCCACATCGGGGATTGCGAGCTGCTGGAGCACTTCTTCGAGCGCACCGATGCGGCGAATCCGCGCTGGCGTGACGTGGAGGAGCGCGAGAAGGTCATCGGCCTGAACGCGGAGAGAGATCCGGTTCTGGATAGTGGTGAGCGCGAGCAGTTCGATGGCCTCTACCGGATGTACGCCCGTGTCGGCGTACCGACCCCGAACGGCTGGGATGGCGCCGAAGCGCTTCCGCTCACCGAGTGCCGACCGGGATGGTTCGGCCTCACGCCTCTGGCGATGAACGCCCGCGCGACCAACGTGGAGGACATCGATAAGCTGGCGGAAGGGGCCGACTCGGTGCACTGGACACACTGGGACGACGCGCGGGAGGTGTATGGCGTCGACGCACAGGGCTGGGCGCGCCAGACGTGGGACAACGAAGGCGTTCAATACGGGCTGGAGGCGCTCAAGGAAGGCAGCATCACCCCGGACGAGTTCCTGCGCCTGAACGCGCTGGTCGGAGGCTGGAAGCACGCTTCCGAGATGGTCCCGGAGGGATGCCCCCACGACCTCTCCCACTGCGACGATCCGGCGGAGTTCGACCCCTGGAGTGCACGGCAGATGAACCTGAGCCCCGACCGCGAGAGGCCCGCGCCGCGCACCCGCGGTGACACGATCGCGATCCGGAACGCCTTCGAGCGCGGTCACGTGTTCCTCGGTCGGGTGAACATCCCGCTGATCGACTGGCGTCACTATCTCGAGCACCAGCTGGACATGCACAATGCCGTGCAGTCGTTCGTGTCGCGGCAGCGCATCATCGAGGCGATGGGGCACCACCATAACCAGCTGATCTGGTTCACCGACGCTCGGCCCGGGGAGCCGCGAGTCGACCATACCATGGAGGCGCTGGACGTTCTGCACGAATGGATCATGAACATTCGCGCGAACCCTGGCGGAGGTGTTGCAGGGAATCGCCCGGCGCGGGCCGTTGACCGGTGCTGGAATTCCGACGGGTCGCTGATCGCGGAAGGTGACGACGTCTGGGCGGGGATCCTCCACGACGCACCACCCGGACCGTGCACGCGGGCCTTTCCGTTGCATTCCACCTCGCGCATCCGCGCTGGTGGGCCGCTACGCGGGGATGTCTTCAAGTGCCCGCTCATCGAGGTGAAGGAGGCGGTGGAGCGGGGCATGTACGCCCCCTGGCAGCCGTCGGAGGGCCAGATGGCGAGGCTGGAAGAGATCTTCCCGACAGGAGTCTGTGCCTACGGGAGACAGCCTTGAGCCGCCCGGACATTGTGCGGGGCGGGCGGCCAGCCGAAACTAATGCAGGAGAACACCGGCCATTCCTTCGGACGGGGTACGGCGGAACGCGGGCAGGCACGCAGCCGTCGTCGAACGTCGAGGTTCGAAGCTGTGGGTACGAAGATACTCGTTACGGACGACGACGCCGCAACGCGGAAGCTCTATCGCGAGATCATGGAGTTCCGCCGGTTTGCCGTCGAGGAGGCGAGCACGGGGGACGAGTGCATCCGGATCGCGCGGCGCTCACGACCGCACCTGGTGATCCTCGACCTCAATATGCCGGTGCGGGACGGCTACAGCGCGGCACGTGAGCTGAAGGCGCACCCGCTCACCCGTGCGATCAAGATCGTGGCGGTCTCCGGCGCCTCCCGGGATTCGGAAACCGAGCGCGCCATGGACGCCGGCTGTGACGCCGTGCTTCACAAGCCCGTTTCTCCGCGCGACCTGCTGCGCGTGGTGGACGGCCTGCTGAAGGCCGCTCGCGCCGATCGCATCCGCGAGGCGACCGAGCTGCAGCGCCAGACCTCTTCCGGACTCATCCGCAGCAACTTCCCCGACTTGCGAGCCCTATGGGCGCTTGGTGCGGACGCCAGCGATACGCAGATCCGCCAGCTCATGCAGGGCACCAACGTGACCATCTGCTCCTTCTGCTCCCGCGCACGCTTCCCCAACGAGTGGCGGGTGATCTCACCCGAAGCGCTCGAATTCTTCGCCAGCTGGACCACCCTCTCCCACGCCGTCTGCCCTGACTGCCTGGCGCGCGAGTACCCGGATCTGGCCGAGGCCAACGAGACCGAGTAAACGCGTAGAACAAGGCGGGCGACCTGGAGCCGAGCCTGACACTCGCCGGCTCCTATCGTTGTCGCAACCCTGTGCGACGAGCGCCCAACCGGTTAGCGCGGCCGCTTCGTGGTAATGATGATCACCCCGTTGGCGCCGCGACTCCCGTAGATCGCGGTGCTGCTGGCGTCCTTCAGCACGTCGATTCGCTCGATGTCGTACGGGTTCAACCAGCCGAGACCGCTTCCCGCCCCGAAGAGGTGCACTGGCATCCCATCCACGATCACCAGCGGCTCGTTGCTGCTGAGAATCGAGCTGATCCCGCGGATACGCATGGAATACCCTTGGCCGGTCCGGATCACCTCCAGCCCCGGGATACGGTTCTCCAGCAGCTCCTCCACGCGGGAGGCCCGCAGGTTCTCGATGTCCTCCGTCCGCACCGTGGCGGTCGAGCCCGTCACGTCAGCGGCGCTCTGCACGCCGTACCCGTAGTTCACGACCTGCTCCTCCTCCTCCTGATCGGGCAGAAGCCGAGCATCGTGATCGGAAAGCCTCGGCCCGCAGGCAGCCGCAGCGGCGAGACAAGCCACGGCGACGGCCCGACCCAGGGTGCTGGTGCCCACCTTCATCGAAACCTCCTCCCGCTCATTCGTTACTGCCGGCGCCGCAATGGGCGCCATGCACCGGGGGGCGACTCCCCCAGCCGCCCTCCGCGCTGTTGTTGTAAGCGTTTGTGAACGCACGACCTAGTCCGCACGCACCCGAACCGCGTGCAGACCAGGCTCTGGTTGGGATCTGTTCGATGCGGGCGCGGATGGTCCGGGCAAGCGATGGAAACGAGCGGCAGCGACGGGGTGAGGCCGTAGCCACCCGGCAACGGTCCGGAGTTGTTCGATGCACGAGCGCCGCGGGCAGGCCAGGGGCGAACGGGCGGCGACGAGGGGATCGACCCGCGGCCAGCCGCAGCGGCGTGGCCCTCAGCGCGCGATGGCCAGGATTCCGGCGATCTCCTCCTCGGTCAGTTCGACCGGGTTCCCCTTCATGCTGCTCGCGCGCAACGCCCTGGGGATCACTGCTCGCGAGATCTCCTCGTCGACGCCGTAGGTGCCCAGGCGGGGCACACCCAGCGCCTCCACCAACGCTGCGACCCACTCCGCAGCCTCCTCCGCCCGGGCGCTCTCGCGCCCCGTGAGGATGCGGGCCACCTCCTCGTACCGCGCCAGTGCGGGCGACCCCGGTGCATGTGCACGCAGGGCGCGCAGATTCGTCTCTATCACCGGTGGGAGGAGTCGGGCACAGGCGACGCCGTGCGGCACCGATGTCATCCCTCCGAGCGGACCTGCAATGCCGTGAACGGCCCCCAGCTTCGCGTTGGCCAGGGCAAGCCCGCCGCAGAGACTGGCGATCGACATGTCCCGCCGCGCCTCCCGATCGCCTCCGTCCTCGAAGGCGCGCTGGAGCGACCTGGCCGCCCGGCGCATTCCCTCACGTGTGATCGCGTCGGTCAGCGGGTTGGCCTGGGGGGTGACGAACGGCTCGATGCACTGTGTGAGGGCGTCGAGCCCGGTACTGGCAGTGATGTCCGGAGGCAGCGAGTAGGTCAGCTCCGGGTCGACCAGGGCAACGACGGGGAGCATGCGCGGACTTCGCAGGCTCACCTTCACCCGTTGCTCCGGCACGCCCAAGACGGCGTTGCGGGTCACCTCCGCCCCCGTACCGGCGGTGGTGGGGACCGCCACAACGGGCAGCGGGTCGTCCGTGAGAGGCTTCCCCTGGCCCACGACCTCCAGGTATTGCCGGGGATTGCCGGGATTGGTAAGGAGTGCGGCGATCGCCTTGCCGGCGTCGATTACGCTGCCGCCGCCGATCGCCAACACCAGGTCGCACCCGTCCCGGCGCGCCAGCTCGACGCCGTCCTCCACCGTCTGCACCTCGGGTTCGCCCCTGATGGGCAGCTCGGACAGTCGGAGAGAGGATGATTCGAGCTCCGCGAGGAGAGCGCGGAAGCGGTCGCCGCTGCCCCGCACGACCAGGGGGCGGCGCCCCAGACTCCGCGTGATTTCGGGCAGTTCACGCGCTCGCCCCTCGCCGAACAGGATCCGCCCGGCCGTGGCGAACTCGAATCTCATCGCGGCAACTCCCAGCCCTCGGGATCAGGAAATAGCGCCGTGAACTTGACGCTGCGCCTCGGCTCCGCCATCATCTGCTCCACCGTGTCCCGCCAGGTAGCATAGTGTGCCGTCGCCTTGTGGCGTGCGGGATCCTCGGGGGTGCGGTAGATTTCCTGCAGTACGAAGCGCGTGGGGTCGTCCTCCTGCTGGACGACGTCGAATCGGACGACACCGGGTTCGCGGACGCTCTGGCGAGCGTTCTCCAGGGTGGCTCGTCGAAAGTCCTCTACCGATTCCGGTTTCACCCGGACGTGTACGTGGACGATGAGCATGGAACTGTTCTCCCGGTAACGGGTTGGAGATGGTAGGTGGAAAGCGCGTACGGCGCAGTGCTCTATGAGTATACGCCTACGCCCCCCACTTGACATCGCCGAGGGAATTCGGCACAGTTTATGAACCCTTCAACGCAGGACTCTCAGATTTGAAGCAACTGCTTGTCGCACTGTTTCTACTGATCGCTGCCCCGGCCGTGTCGGCCGAGGCGAGCGTCGTAGCACGTGAGGGCGAGCAGATTGATGCTTATATTTCCGCGGAAGAGGACCCCAACGCCGAGTCGGTGGGTTTGGTAATCGGCGTTGGTGGGCTGGAGCGGCTGCTCGAACTGAAGATGAGCACGCGCACGCGCCCACTGAGTGCCCTCGAGCAGTACTTCGGGCCTCAGAAGGTGCGACAGGCCAACTGGAAAGACTTCCAGGCGGCGCTGGATCGAGCGCAACGCGTTGCAATCGGGGGTGAGGCTACGCTTCGGCGCACAGACTCTCCGTTCGGGATCTATCTCCCGTTACAGGCGAATCCTCCGCCGTATCGCGCGTAGTCTCCTCCTGTGCAACGTTAGTCAGAGCGGGTGGCTTGCCCGCCAGGCCAGGAGTTTCGGGCCGGAGCGGGACTCTCGCTCGTCCATTCTTTTCAGAGTGGCGTTGCCCGCGAGGTTCATCGGCAGCAAGTGATCGCCCCAGCCGCTCCGGCGGTTGGTTCCTTTCCCCACCCCCGCGCCCCGGCGGCGCGGACCGGAGGTTCGAATGTTTAACAAGCTCGTAGCATCGCAGCCTCGAGGACGTCGCCAATGGTCGCCCACGACCATCGGTGTCTCTGTCGTGGTGCACGCGCTCCTGCTGGCCGGTGCCGTCTATGCCTCGGTCACCGCACCGGCTGAGGCAGCGGTGGAGGAGGAGGAGATTACGTTCTTCGAGATTCCGGAGGAGCCACCCGCGCCCGAGCCAACGACGCCGGAGCCGCCTCCGCCGGTACAGGAGACAACCGTTCCGCCGCCGCCGCAGGGATTCCAGGAGCTCGTCCCGCCGATCGAGCCGCCGGCGGTGATCCCGGAGGTCGACCCTACTCTGCCACCGGTCAATCCCGAGGACTTCAGCGGCATCGGTGAAGCTGGTGGTACCGCGGACGGTGTCGAAGGCGGCACCCCGCAGGACCTGTCGTTGGCCGACAGCCTCGCAACCCACGCGTTCGAAGTGGGCGTCCTGCAGCGTCCGCCAGAGCTCCGCAATAAGAATCAGGTGGCCAGCTACATGGAGCGCAACTACCCGCGGAATCTACAGGACGCGGGGATCGGCGGCACGGTCACCCTGCAGTTCGTGGTGGAGGCGGATGGCACTGTGAACCCCCAGACGGTCGAGGTTCTCAACGCCACCCACCCGCAGTTCGAGAGCGTTTCGCGCCAAGTCGTGGAGCGCTTCCGGTTCCGGCCGGGCATCTACCGGGACCAAGAGGTCCGGGTACTGGTGCGGATGCCGATTACCTGGCAACCGCAGCGCTGACGATCCCAGTAGCACGGCTCAGAGTTGAGCCGTACGGCTCGACGAGAGCTGAACACTCACACACCGACGGAGAACTACCATGCAGATGTCGTTGACGGAGCTCTGGGCGCACATGGGCTGGTTCGCCAGGGGCATCGCGTTCGTCCTGATCCTGATGAGCATCATCTCGCTTTCCGTTGCCGTGGCGAAACTGATCCGCTTCCGGCGGATGGCACGTGCGACCGCCCAGTTCGCCCCTCAGTTCTCCGCGGCATTGGAGGCCGAAGATGTGGGAACGGCCCTCGAGCTCACCGAGCAGTACGGCAAGTCCCATGTCGCGCGGGTTCTGGGTGAGTCGCTGCGCGAGGTAGCGCCCCTGCTGGACAACCCGGAGGTCGCCGGCGCGGCGATCACCTCCGCCGAACGCTCGATCGAGCGCGAGCAGATCCTGCTCGCGAACGAGCTCAAGTCGGGCCTGGGCGTGCTCGCGACGGTCGGCGCTACGGCACCGTTCGTGGGCCTGCTCGGTACCACCATGGGTATCGTGAACGCCTTCCAAGGAATGGCCACTTCGGGCGCGGGCCTCGAGGCGATTTCGGCCGGTATCGCCGAGGCGCTGATCACCACCGCGGTCGGTCTGCTCGTGGCGATTCCGGCGGTGTGGCTGTACAACTACTTCAGCTCCCGGCTGGAGACGCTCTTCTCCGAGCTGGCGTATGCTGGTCGTGAGATGATCGACTGGATGATGACGCGCGAGGCGCAGCGGGAGGCCCGGGGCGGTCGGCGCGCGGCGTTCGCTGGGGACTGAGCCGTGGCTGCGAAGTTGGATAGCGCTGCCGCCTTTGGCGGCTCTCCTCTCCCCAAGATTGCGGGAGTCGAAGGGGCTGACGTGAACGCGGAGATCAACGTCACCCCCATGATCGACGTCATGCTGGTGCTGCTGATCATCTTCATGGTCATCACGCCAGCCCTGGCGGGGTACGCCCTGACCCTGCCCAAGGCGTACACGGCGGGCCCGGAGAAGGACGACCGGGTCACACTCGGAATCGACGCGCAGGGGCGCTATCACGTCGAGGAGTCGGCCGGGGTCGTTCCGCCAGAGCAACTCGCGGACGCGCTGCGAGCCGCTTATGCGACCCGGCCAGGCGACCACGTGCTGTACCTCAAGGCCGACGTCGGCGTGGAGTACAGCGTTGTACTGACCGCCATCGATGCAGCGCGTGCGGCCGGGGTTCGGCGCATCGGCGCCATTACCGAGACGGCGGCTTCCGAAGCTGCGGAACCAAGGAGGTAACCGATGGCAATGGCAGTTGGTGGTTCCAAGGGAGGCCCCACGTCGGACATCAACATGACGCCGATGATCGACATTCTGTTGGTGCTGCTGATCATCTTCATGGTGGTCCAGCAGGGTCTGCAGAAGGGTCTCAGCGTACAGGTGCCGCCGATTGAGGAGACGCCCACCGCGCAGAACGTCGACCAGATCGTGCTCGAGGCACTGCCTGGGAATCAGTTCGCGATCAACCAGCAGCCGGTCTCGGCCGCCAACCTCCAGGGGCGGTTGAACGAGATCTTCGCCCCGCGGACGCGGAAGGTGATTTTCGTGAAGGGTGCGGAGGAAATCGCCTACGGCCAGGTGGTGTTCGCGGTTGACGCTGCGCGGGCAGCCGGCATTGAGGTCGTGGGTTTGGTGCCAAGGGCGCCAAACCAGTAAGCCGGTCTCGATCGGTCCGTACTAGCCGGAAAACGCAAAAGATCGTCGCGGGGTTGCCGTCGGTGCCCCAAGACGATCTTTCGCGTTTTCTATGTTTTGCCACGGGCTGACGAGCTATCCCGTTCCTAACCCTTTCGCGCAATCCCCAGCCGGTACTCTTCTCCCTCGCGGTGCACCTCCAACGGATGTCCGAACGCACCGCTGAGACGCTCCGAGGTGAGCACCTCTTCCTTCCTCCCGTCGGCCACTACCCTTCCCTCTCGCAGCAGCAACACCCGCTCGATCTCCGGTAAGATCTCCTCCACGTGGTGGGTGATGAGCAAGAGCGTCGTGCCGTCTGCGGCAATGCGGCGCAGATCGGAGAGAAACTCGCTGCGCGCCACCAGGTCGAGGCCCGTCGTCGGCTCATCCAGCACCAGGACCCGAGGCTCGTTCACCAACGCGCGGGCGATCAACACCCGACGCGCCTCACCGGTCGACATCTCGTTCACCGGCCGGTCCGCGAGGTGTGCGGCGGCGATTCGCTCCAGGGCCCGTCGGGCCCGCTCCCGCATCGACTCCGTGACGCGGTGGTGCAGAAAGAGCATCTCGCTGGCGAAGAAGCCCGAGACCACCGCTTCCAGCGCCCGCAGGTGCCCGATGGCGGATCCGTTCACGAAGCGCTGGTGGAGGTCGGGGGAAACGATCCCCAGGCGGGTGCGCAGCTCGGTGACGTCCCAGCGATCACGGCCGAAGAGCCGCACCGGCGAAATCCCATCGCGCCGGAACACCGGATAGCACTCTCGCGTGAGGAGCTGGATGAGCGAGGATTTGCCCGACCCGTTGGGGCCGACGATGGCCAGGTGCTCGCCCGAGAAGACAGTGAGGGTGACCTCGTCGAGCACGGCACGCCCACCCTTGATCAGCGTGGCACGGTCGAGCTCGAGAACGGGTTCGGCAGACATCTACAATTCGGTCGTCGGGTTCGGAAGTACGGAGTCTGAAGCGGGTTCAGGAGTAGCGAGTCGATGGTCGGGGTCCGTCCGGAGCGATCGCGTCCGCTGTCGTTGGCACCTGCGATCACCAGCCGCGGAAGCTCGGCCAGTGTTGCAGCTCGCTCGAGCCGTCGGCGGGAATTACCTCGTAGCCGTCGAACTGCGCGGCCGTGGCGCAGGCGTGGTTGGGAAGGATGCGCAGGCGGCTGCCCACGGGCAGCTCCGGAGGTGCTCCTTTTTGACCCGGCCGCACGCTGACGATGCCGTGCTCCTGGGTAGCATTCGCCACGATCAGGTCATCCATCACGCGCCCGTCCACGTCGCACACCAGCCCGTATCCCTGGTCGACCGCATGGCTGGCCGTGCCGCGGTCCCGCGACAGACCCATCCACCCCGCGTCCACGATGATCTGGCCGCGCCCGCGCTGATGGCCGATCACCGTGGCCAGCACGGAGATGGCGATGTCGTCGAGGCTGCAGACGCCGATGCCCGCCATCATCAGATCCATGAAAACGAAAACGCCCGCGCGCACCTCGGTGACACCGCTGAGATCACGCGCGAAGTGGGCGGTCGGCGTCGAGCCCACGCTCACCACCGGCGCGGGGAGCCCCGCGGCTCGCAGCGCCTCGGCGGCGGTGACCGCCGCGTGCCTTTCGCGCTCGGCGAAGGCGGTCAGCGCCTCCGGGGTGGACGCCCGGTAGCTCCCCCCGGCGTGTGTAAGCACCCCACGCAGGTCGGCCCCGCCTTCCGTCAGGAGGCGGCCGATCTCGATCAGCACCGGATCGGTAGGGTTCACACCGGCACGCACACCGTCCGAGTCGATCTCGATCAGCGTGGGGATCGGGTCGTTCGCTTCCCGCGCGGCACGCGCGACCTCGGCGGCCTGCTCAGGCGAATCCGCAATGACCGCGAGGTCGCAGCCCGAGGCCCGAATCGCGAGGACGCGCGGCAACTTCTGCGGCGCGATGCCCACCGCATAGAGGATGTCGCGCACACCCGCCTGCGCGAAGACCTCGGCTTCCTTGAGCGTAGATACCGTGGCCGGTCCGTCTTCGTTCTTGAGCACACGACGGGCGACCTCCACCGACTTCGCCGTCTTGAGGTGAGGTCGCAGGGGAACCCCCAGGTCGTCCAGGCGCCGACGCAGCCGCTGAATGTTGCGGAGCATGCGCGCTTCGTCCAGCACCAGGCTGGGAGTCGGCAGCTCAGCGAGGGGGTTGGACATGGGCATCTTCGGGGCGGAGTTCGCGAGGAGACCAGGAGAGAAGGAGACAAGGGGAGAAGGAGTGACGGGGTGACGAGGTGACAAGGTGATCGCGGCGTAGCAGGGGGCACAAAGTACTTGAACCCCGCGGATGGCGCATCTATCGTGACAAGCTGCGACGCTTCCTTCCGAGTGCGCCCTCCGCGCTGTTCGCGCCCACCCTCCCCGCACCCCTTGCGGGCCATGGAACCGGAGCAGTGGCAAAGGGTCCGGACGCTCTTCGACGAGCTGGTCGAGCTCGAGCCCCAGGCACGAGAGAGACGCCTGGCCCTGATTGCCGTCGAAGAACCCGTGCTGCGCGATCTCCTCGCTAGCTTGCTCTCCGGGGATAAGCGCAGCAGCGGGCCCATCCGGCCTGCCGTGCCTGGAGAGGCGGTTCGCCCGAACCTCAACGAAGGCGCGGACTGGCTGGGCCTGACCGGTCGCCATCTGTCCCATTTCCGCATCCTCGAACCGCTCGGCTCGGGCGGAATGGGAGCGGTCTACCGCGCCGACGACAGCCGGCTGGGTCGGCCTGTCGCCCTCAAGTTTCCTCTTCCCCACACCCGCCTCGATCCTCGTTCCCGCGAGCGCTTTCTTCGTGAAGCGCGCGCGCTCGCGGCAGTGGACCATCCCAACCTGTGCACGATCTACGAGATCGGGGAGACTCCGGAAGGGCAGCTGTTCATCGCAATGGCGCTCTACGAGGGCGAGACGCTGGCTGCTCGGATGGAGCGCGACGGGGCGTTCGAGATTGACGAAGCGGTAGCGATTGCGGAGCAGGTGACTGCGGGTCTGGCGCGGGCCCACGCCGCGGGAGTGGTACACCGGGACCTCAAGCCAGCGAACATCATGCTGCCCCGTGACGGTCCGCCCAAGCTGCTTGATTTCGGACTCGCTCGTTCAGATGAGCTCAGCCTGACCGGGCCCGGAGTCGCCATGGGAACGCTCGCGTACATGGCTCCCGAGCAACTCAGGGGAGAGAGGGTCGATGAACGAGCGGATCTCTGGGCGGTCGGGGCCATCCTCTACCAGATGTTGACGGGGCGTCGTCCGTTCGGCGGGGCGTCGGAGGCCGCCATCTACCACGGCGTGCTCACCACCGCTCCCATTCCGCCATCGAACCTGCGACCCGATCTTCCTGCCTCCCTGGATACCTGCGTCCTGCGACTCCTGGAGAAGGACCCCGATCGGCGGTATCCGTCGGCCCAGGCGCTCGCGGAGGCGCTGTCTGAAGTTCGGCACGGCGCGACGAGCCTGCTGGGAGGGGTTCCAGCCGGCGCGGGAGGGCATGGCGGTTGGCGTGGCACCCGTCCCCAGCGTCGCTGGACAGCCGCGCTGATCGGAGGCGTTGCCCTCCTGGCGGCAGCTCTTGTAGTCACCCTCGGGGTCGACGCGTATCGCGCCCGGAGCGCTGGCGATCCGGTGTCGATCGCCGTGCTCCCCTTCACCAACCTCTCTCCGGACGCGAAGTCCGACGCGGTCATCGCCGGCCTGCACGGAGACGTGGTGACCCAGCTCACCAAGTTCAGGCGCCTGCGCGTAGCGAGCCAGGGGGCGGTGGCTCAGTATGCCGAGCGCGCCGAACCGCCCAGGGCAATTGCGGACTCACTCGGTGTCGCGAGGCTGCTGGAGGGGACGGTCCAGCAGACGAGCTCCGGCGTGCGCGTCAATGTACGGTTGATCGATCCCGTCGACGGCGGCCTGCTGTGGGCCGAGGTGTACGATTCGGACGCAGCCGGGCTGTTGACCCTGCATCGCGCAATTGCGACCGCGGTTGCCGCGGAGCTGGGTATCACGCTCTCTACCGAGGAGCAACGGAATCTCGCGCAGGCCGCCACCGACGATCCGGGTGCTCTCGAGGCCTACTGGGAGGGACTGTTCCACGCCCGCCAGCTCACCCCTGCAGACCTGGAGATCGCCCTCGATGCCTTCGATCGGGCAATCGCGCTGGACCCGGACTTCGCGCTGGCGTGGGCCGCCAAATCCGAAGCGTGTGTTTCAGCATTCGTAGCGCTGATGGTGGAGAGCCTGGAGCCCTGCGCCGTGGCTGGGGAGACCGCGCTGGCGCTGGATGAGGATCTTGCCGAGGCCCACGCAGCGATCGCCATGGTGGCGATGCTTCGTTGGGAATGGGAGCGCTCCGAGGCGGAATTCATCCGCGCGCTCTCGCTGGACCCGCGTTCGAACCCGGCGAAGCAGAACTATGGCATACTGCTGCGCGTGCTGAGGCGTCCGCAGGAGGCGATGCAGCAGTTCCTGCAGGTGGCGGAAGAGAGTCCCGACAACCTTTACGCGCGAACCCAGATCGGCTGGGCGCTGTTCGACCAGCAGCGGTACAGCGAGGCGCTGGCGCAATACGGGGAAGTGATGCGGCGCGACCCCACTCTCTGGCTCCCAATCTACGGGCAGGGACTCGTGTACGCGATCCTCCGAGATACGCTGCGCTTGCGACAGACGATTGAACGGGTCAGGCCGCTGACGGCGGAAGGCGCTCCGCATCTGGCCATCCTGGAAGGATGGGACTTCGCGCTTCGAGGTCGACGCGAGGAAGCTCTCTGGAGGGTTCAAGCGGCGTGCGGGGGGCCGGATTCGGTGAGGTGCCCGGGCATGCGTGCAGGGATCCTGCATGCCCTCGGAGCCGACGAGGAAGCTCTGACCGAGCTGGAGAAGGCTGCGCGCCTGCGCGACCCCTTCCTGCCGAACACGCTCTCCGAGCCCTGGTTCGACGATCTCGGGAATCACCCGCGCCTGGTGGCACTCCGGCGGAGGATCTGGACGGAGCGGGGCTGACGGGGCCGTCGCGGTAACCCACCCGACATGGCCAAATAGATCGAGCGAATCGGGTATCGTGCCTTTCACCGCGACGCTAGCGCATCGCGAAGAGCGCCTCGAAGGCAGGATCGTGCCACAGATCCCGAAATCCGGGCTCGTCGTGCGTGATCCGCGGGTCGGAACGAGGCAGCCCGCCGCGATCCCTTCCCTCCCGTAGCTTACGTAGCGCCGCCTCCTTGTCGCCCGAAGCTGCGAGGATTTGAGCCTCCCAGATTTCGTGTGCCAT
The DNA here is from genome assembly GCA_036375715.1 of Longimicrobiaceae bacterium. NCBI lineage: Bacteria > Pseudomonadati > Gemmatimonadota > Longimicrobiia > Longimicrobiales > Longimicrobiaceae > Longimicrobiaceae bacterium. Next base: position 262,053 of record DASVBS010000065.1, read on the forward strand.
GTAGTAGTGCGGCCCCTGATCACCCGGCAGGCGCGCGATCCCCTCGAGGGCCGCGCGGACCCCCGCATCGTCGCGCATCTTCGCGGCGGCGATACCCCGCAGCGCCAGCACCAGACCTTGATTGGCGGTTTGGGGGCTGCCGACGAGCCATCGATCGGGAGGGAGGAAGATGCTGTCCACGGCAGCTCTCATCTCCCGCCAGCGCTGCAGATGCAGCAGCGCCCCGGCGCGAGCCACGCGGTAGAACGGTGTCCGCTGCACAGAATCCGGAAGCTGCTGAAAGCCCTGAAGCGCGAGTGCAGCGAATCGGCGCGCGGCAGCCTCGTGGCCGTGCCACGCAAGCTCGTCGGCCATGTCGCGATAGGTGTCGGCGCCACCCCCCGGGAGGGTGGTGCGCCGCGCCTCCGCCATCCGCAGCTCGATCTCCTCCACCCGGCCGAGAGCGGCCAGGGAGGCCAGTCCGAAGTAGAAGTTGCGCACGAACTCAGGATGTCGCTGGCGGGCCTGCTCGGCGACCCGGATTGCCCCCTCGTTATCCCCGAGGAGGTGAAGCACTTCGATGTGGACTTCGTCGGTGAAAGGGTTGTTGACGTGCAGCCCCCGGGTGAGATCCATGTTGCGGAAGAGCTCCGCCGACTCCCGCAGCCGCCCCGACCAGACGCCGGCAAAGGCCAGGCGGAGTTGGGCTTGGGCGGATGCCGGTTTGAGGGCGAGCACGCGTCGACCGATATCCCAGGCAGCTTCGTAACTGCGGTGACACAGCGCCTGCGTCTGAGCGACTTCCAGTCGGATCGTCTCGGGTACCCGATCGCGTCGGAGCTGCAGCTCACGCCAGATCGAGTCGATAGGGGCACAGTCACCAAGGCCGATGTAGCTCCAGGTCAGCTCGTCCAGGATCTGAAGGAAGGTGGAATCGAGAGCGAGCGCCCGACGCGTCCCCTCCATCCAGGCTCCGAAATCGGAGCGCTGGAGTTCCGCGAAGGCCTCGAGGTACGCCCGGTAGGCGTCGTACGATGGCGGCGACTGGCCGGCGACCTGCTCCAGAGGGTTGGCTGGGTCCAGGTGCATCGCGAGCGCTCCGAGTACCTCGTTCCGGAGGTGTTCCACCTCCTCGAGTGGGCCGTTGACCGTGCCGCGAAATGGCCCCAGCTCCCGAAGCACCGTTCCCTCCTCGGCGTCCGTGATCCTCGCGATCATCAGGAGGTCGTCGCCCTGCCGGTGATAGCTTCCAGTGACCACGAGTCCCGCACCAGTCTCCCGGGCTAGCGCCTCCAGCATGGCGGCGTTCCGGACCGGCGGCTCGCCAAGAGAATAGTCCGCAACCTCGGCGATGGAGTGTTCGGTGAGCCCCAGCGTGATCCAATGGGCCGCCATCTGACCGCGGATATCCAGGGACGGATCGCCGGTCAGGTTCAGAAACGGCGAGACCACTACAAGACGCGGATTCAGCGTCTCCCGGCCGCTTTCCCGCGCCGTGCCAACGATCCAGAGGAGCGCTCCCAGCGTGACCACCCCGGCCCCGGCCGCAGCGCGGCGGTGGACGGCGGTCCATCGGGTACGAGGCCTCGCCTGGCGGAGCGGACGCGAGATCGCTCGGGCACTGCCAGCAGCGATGCCAGCCAGCATCTCCGCCAGCTCCGCCGCGCTCCCGGCGCGCAGCTCGGGGTCCTTGCACAGGAGCAGCAGCACCAGCTCTTCGAGCGCGGCCGGGATACCGCTGCGCAACGATGACGGGGTGGTCGGTTCGTCGTGCAGGATCGCCCGTGCTACGGCGGTTTCACTGGAGCCGTCGAACGGCCGGCGCCCGGTCAACATCTCGTAGGTCACCACACCCAGCGCCCACAGATCACTCCGCCCATCCGACTGGCGGCCCTCGATCTGCTCGGGTGCCATGTAGGCTGCGGTTCCCAGCAGGACTCCCGATCCGGTCAGATGCTGATCTACCGATCTGGCGAGCCCGAAATCGAGGATCTTTACCGTCCCGTCCGGCAGCAGCATCAGGTTGCCCGGCTTCAGGTCACGGTGGACGATCCCCGCGCCGTGCGCACAGGCGAGCCCCTCGGCGACCTGCCGCGCAATCTTCAGTGTCTCATCGATCGAAAGGCTCCCCTCACGCGACAGACGCGCGCGGAGCGTCTCGCCAGGATAGAGGGGCATGGCGAGGAAGAGCCTGCCGTCTTCGCTCTCTGAAGCCTCGTGAATCGTGCAGAGATTCGGGTGGTCGAGCGCGGCGGCGAGGTGCGCCTCGCGGAGGAAGCGCTCCTTGGAGGAAGAATCCAGCGTGAGGTGCGGGAGAAGGAACTTCAGCGCCACCGTGCGGCCCAGGCGCGTATCCACCGCCCGGTAGAGCACACCCATCCCACCTGCACCGAGCGGCTCCAGGACGCGGAAATGCGCGACGGTCTGTCCCGCGAGACCGAAGGGATCCTGCCCCGGAAGGGGCGCCAGCGGAGGGGCCAATCCCGCGCTACTGCGCTCGTCGGCAGCCAGCAGAGACGCGACCGCGTCGTGCAGGTCCGGGTCCCTGTGCGCCAGGACGGCAAGGCGCTCGGCTCGCTCCTCAGGAGCGAGCAGTACCAGTTCGTCGAACAGGGAGCGTGTCTGCCTCCACCTCGCTGCGTCCATAAGAGGAACCCGGGGCAGCGGACGGAATCGGCGCCAGGATCAGCCTCTCGCATGATAATCCGACAGCCGGCTCGGTCCAAGTCCGCTGGCACACATACTGAAGCAATCGGCTCTACCAGAGCCGGCATCGGATCCTCCAACCCGGATGCGACTGATGGCCGCGACCGCCCCCCAGTCGGAAGCCGTGACCGACACCTTCCCCATCAACGGCACCGACCACATCGAGTTCTACGTAGGTAACGCCCGGCAGGCCAGCCACTTCTACCGCTCCGCCTTCGGCTTCCAGCTGGTTGGCTACCGCGGCCCCGAGACCGGGGTGCGGGAGAGGGCCAGCTACCTGCTGCAACAGGGGGAGATCCGTTTCGTTCTGACCACGGCGCTGCGCCCCGACTCACCGATCGCCGATCACGTCCGACGGCACGGAGACGGGGTTCGCGACCTCGCGCTCTGGGTGGACGATGCTCGCGCGGCCTACGAGGTCGCGGTCGAGCGCGGCGCGCGCTCGGCCCGGCCCCCGGAGGTGCTTCGCGACGCGCACGGGGAGGTGGTGATCGCCGCGATCGAGACGTACGGAGACACCATCCATTCGCTGGTGGAACGGCGCCACTACGACGGACTCTTCCTCCCCGGCTTCGAGGCGGTCACACCGCACTATCAACCGCCAGAAGTCGGGCTGCGCTACGTCGACCACTGCGTGGGCAACGTCGAGCTCGGGCAGATGAATCGGTGGGTGGCGTACTACAGTCAGGTGATGGGCTTCCGCAACCTGCTCACCTTCGACGACAAGGACATCAGCACGGAGTACTCGGCGCTGATGTCGAAGGTGATGGCCAACGGCAACGAGCGCATCAAGTTCCCCATCAACGAGCCCGCCCGCGGAAAGAAGAAGTCCCAGATCGACGAGTACCTGGAGTTTTACGGAGGGCCCGGGGTGCAGCACATCGCGGTCGCGACGGATGACATCCTCGGTACAGTCACCTCGCTGCGTGACCGTGGCGTCGAGTTCCTGAGCGTGCCCACCACCTATTACGACGAGCTGCAGGCACGCGTCCGCACGATCGACGAGCCGGTCGAGGCACTCGCGGAGTTGGGCGTCCTGGTCGATCGGGATCCGGACGGCTACCTGCTGCAGATCTTCACCAAGCCGGTGCAGGACCGCCCCACCGTCTTCTACGAGATCATCCAGCGCAAGGGAGCACGCAGCTTCGGGAAGGGCAACTTCAAGGCGCTCTTCGAGGCAATCGAACGAGAACAGGCTCGCCGAGGCAACCTCTGACGACCCGTAAGCCGCGCCGGCCACCCCGGCCGGCCGCGGAAATGGGCGGTCCCGGGGGACAGGCATACCCCTACGCAGGAGCCGCACGATGGACGAAGGAACCGCCACGCAGGTCCCTCCCGGACTGACCACTACACGCGCTCCTTTCATCGAAGCCGCGCAGGCCAGCGGGACGCTCTACATCCACCAGCCGTACGAGCTGTATTCCGAGGCGAATCACGAGGCCTGGAGCCGCCTCTACGCCCGGATGCACGACCGCTGGGAGCGCTACGGAAATCGCCGGTATCTCGAGGGGCTGGCGCTGCTCGAGCTCGATCCGCAGCGCGTGCCGCGGCTCGAAGAGGTGAACCGATTCCTGCAACCGCGGACCGGATTCAAAGCCAGGGCGGTCAGCGGCTACGTGCCCGCGTACCTCTTCTTCGACTGCCTGCGAAGGCGCGAATTCCCCACCACCATCACCGTACGCGACGGGCGCACGCTCGACTACCTCCCCGAGCCGGACATCTTTCACGACATCGCCGGCCACGTGCCGATGCACACGGATCCGGCCTTCGCCGAGGCGCTGGTCCGCTTTGGCGAGTTCGCCCGGAACGCCGCGGGGCGCGTCGCCGCAATGACCGACCACGACGAGCGCCTCCGCCGCGTCACCAGCATCATCAAAGCCCTGGCCCGCTTCTTCTGGTTCAGCGTGGAGTTCGGGCTGATGCGCGAAAACGGGCGGCTGAAGGTATACGGCAGCGGCCTGCTCAGCTCCTACGGAGAGATCGAGCACAGCGTGGAATCTCCGGAGGTCCAGCGATTCCCCTTCCAGCTCGAGTGGGTCATCAACCAGTCCTTCGAGATCGATCACTACCAGCCGCTGCTTTTCGTCGTGGAGGGTTTCGACCACCTCTTCGAGCTGGTGGGCGAACTGGAGAAGTGGATGATGAAGGGACGTCTCGACAACGTGGCGCCGGGCGAACCGGCGGTCAGCGCGCTGGACCTGGAGAGCTTCCTGGAAGCCGGGGGACCCGTGGTGGATAGCGCATCGCCCTCACCGGTCCCCGAACCCTGACCCGGAGGTCGCGATGCCGATCTACCACACGCTCGGCCAGATTCCGCGCAAACGGCACATCGCCTTCCGGCGACCCGACGGAGGGCTCTACTCCGAGCAACTGGTGGGGCATGAAGGATTCACCGGAACCTCTGCCCTGCTCTACCACATCCATCCGCCGACCACCGTGGAATCGGCCCGTCGGCTGAAAGAGATCCGTTACGAAGCCGAGGACGACGGCACCCTCCGTCACCGGCATTTCCAGACTCGCCGGGTCGACCGGGGCGGCAGCCCGACGCTGGACCGCATCCCGCTGCTGTTCAACGGCGACATCGCCATGCTATACGCGGAACCGGACGAAGAGGACGCTCACTTCTACCGGAACGCGCAGGCGGACGAGGTCGTGTACGTGGCCAAGGGGGGCGGGGTGCTGGAGACGCAGTACGGCGACCTGCCCTTCCGCGAGGGGGACTACCTGGTGATTCACCGGGGCATCCTGCACCGGTACCGGTTCGACGCTCAGGGTGACCCACCCAAGCTGCTCGTGTTCGAAAGCCGGGGGCACGTGCGGTGGCCGAAACGGTATCGCAACGAGTTCGGTCAGCTCGTCGAGGGCGCCCCGTACTCCGAGCGCGACATCCGGCGGCCCACGCAGCTACGGACATACGACGAGCGAGGAGCCTTCCCCATCCTGATCAAGCAGTACGATGGGCTCACGGAGTTGATCCTCGATCACCACCCCCTGGATGTGGTCGGGTGGGACGGGTACTTCTACCCATGGGCCTTCAACATCCACGACTTCGAGCCGATCGTCGGGCGGGTACACCAGCCGCCTCCGGTGCACCAGACCTTCCAGGGCGACGGCTTCGTCATCTGCTCCTTCTGCCCCCGACCGTACGACTTCGACCCGGAGGCGATCCCCATCCCCTACAACCACAGCAACGTGGATTCCGACGAGGTGATCTACTACGCCTCCGACGAGTTCATGAGCCGGAAGGGGATCGAGTTCGGTTCCATCACCCACCACCCGGACGGGATCCCGCATGGCCCTCATCCCGGCCGCGCCGAGGCCGCGCTCGGTCAGAAGCGCACCGACGAGCTGGCGGTGATGATGGACTCCTTCCGCCCACTGCGGGTGACGCGGGAAGCGCTCGCGATCGAGGACCCGAGCTATCACAGGTCGTGGGTGGAGGCGCAGCACGCGGCGGCGGCGCCGGCGCAGACGTGAGGTCCGATTTCCGCGCCGGCCGCCGCGAATTACGAATTACGAATTACGAATTACGAATTACGAATTGCGAATTATGAACCTGTCCCCTGAGCGGCGCCCCGCAGGGGCGGAGCGAAGGATCGCATGGTGCCGGCCCGCGATCTTTCGCTGTCGCTCAGGATGACCTCCGGTTTCATTTAAACGAAAGGCCGTAATTCGTAATTCGTAATTCCTAATTCAAAATCCAAAATTCAAAATTCAAAATTATCAAGTCAGATGCCTCCGCTCGCGCCGCGCTATCGTCGCTTGCCGCACAGTTGGATCGACCGCATGCCGGAGCGGAGAGCGGCGGTGCGGGCGGCGGGGTTGGATCTGATCGACCTGGGGGCGGGGGACGCCGATCTGCCGCCGCCGGCGGGGGTGGTAGAGGCGCTTGCGGCGGCCGCGGAAGATCCCTCGCTCAGCCGCTACGGGTTCGACCTCGGCTACCCGCCGTTCCGGGAGGCGATCGCCCGCTTCATGCGCCAGCGCTTCGGCCTCGAGGTGGATCCCTATCGCGAGGTCGTTCCCCTGCTCGGCAGCAAGGAGGGACTCAGCCACATCGCGCTCGGCTATCTCTCCCCGAGCGACGTGGCGATCGTACCCGATCCGGGGTTCGTCTCCTACCTCGGCGGCACGCTGATCAGCGAAGCGACGCCGTGCCTTGTTCCGCTGCGCGCGCGCAACGATTTCCTGCTCGATCTCTCGGAGGTCCCCGCTGACATGCTGGTCCGCGCGCGCGTCCTCTACCTCAACTATCCCAACAACCCCACCACCGCGATTGCAACCCGCGAATACCTCCAGAGCGTCGTCCGCTTCTGCACCGAGCACGACCTCCTCCTCCTCTACGACAACGCCTACAGCGAGCTGGCGTACGACGGGTATCGGCCACCTAGCATCCTGGAGATCGACGGGGCGCGGGAGACAGCGATCGAGTTCCACTCCCTATCCAAGACGTACAACATGACCGGCTGGCGTCTCGGCTGGGCGGTGGCTCGCCCCGAGCGTGCGGAGGTGCTCTCCCACCTCAAGACCTTCTTCGACATGGGGCACTTCATGCCTGTGCAGGCCGCCGGCGCGACCGCGCTCGAGAGCTGGGAGGAGTTCGTGCCGCAGAACGTCGAGCGCTTCCGGCGGCGGCGAGATGCCGCGGTCGCGGCGTGGCGCGCCGCAGGCTTCGAGCTGGAGACGCCCCGGGCAACGATCTATCTCTGGATTCGCCTCCCCGACGGCGTGCCGGATATCGCTTTCGCAGAGCGGTTGATGGAGAAGGCGGGTGTGCTGATCATCCCCGGATCCGGATTGGGCGACTCCTGCGCCGGCTACTTCCGTGTGTCGCTGACCACTTCCGAAGATCGGCTGGTGGAAGCGGCAGGCCGGGCTCAAGAGGTGCTGGCGCGCATGCGGACACCGCCTGCTCGTACCGGAACGCACCCGTGAGCGCGACGGTCGAGGCCGTAGATGGGCAGGTGCTCTGGGCGGCGGATGCCTCCCGCCGCGCGGGGGTGCGCCTGCTCGAGTTCGCTCGGGTGGCAGAAGCTTTCGGAGCGCCCGCCACCCGCTTGTCCGGTGACTATCTCGACTACCCTGCTCTGCATGCCTGGTCGCTGCGGGATCCCGGCCGCTTCTGGGCCGCGGTATGGCAGTACTGCGGAATCGTAGGGGAGGGAGCGCCCGATCCGACCAACCCCGGATCCTTCCTCGGACTGGACCGGATGGCTCCTCCAGACCCTGAGCTGGGGCCGCGCTGGTTCATCGGCACCCGGCTCAACTATGCCGAGAACCTGCTGCGCGGGAGGGGCGACCAGCCAGCGCTGGTGAGCTGGGACGAAACAGGCCGCTGCGCCACCCTGACCTTCGATGAGCTGCGCCGAGCGGTAGCCCGCTGCGCCGCGGGATTACGCGCGCTTGGCGTGGAGGGGGGCGACAGGGTGACTGCGTACCTTCCCAACCGGACGGAGGTGGTCGTCGGCATGCTGGCGACGGCGTCTGTCGGCGCGGTGTGGTCGAGCGCCTCACCGGATTTTGGCGTTGACGCCGTCGTGGACCGCTTCGGGCAGATCGAGCCGCGCGTCCTGCTCGCCTGCACGGGCTACCGCTACCTCGGCCGATGGAACGACTGCCGCTCGCGACTGCGCACGATCGTGGGGCGCATCCCGTCGATCGAGCATACCGTCCTGGTCGGTCAGGAGGGGGACCGCACGGTCGCCGACGGCCTGCCAGGTGGGATGGGCTGGGACGAGCTGTGCTCCGAACCGGGCGCGGAGCTACGCTTCGAGCGACTCCCGTTTGACCACCCGCTCGCGATCCTCTACTCCTCCGGAACCACGGGGCTGCCGAAGGGGATCATTCACGGTGCCGGCGGGACCCTCCTGCAGCACCTCAAGGAGCTGGTGCTGCACACCGACCTCCACGCGGGCGACCGGATCTTCTACTTCACCACCTGCGGGTGGATGATGTGGAACTGGCTCGTCTCCGCACTCGCGGTCGGCGCTACCCTGGTCCTGTACGATGGCGCCGCGCTGGCGCCCGGAGTGCGACGCGGCTCCAGCTCTCGGCCCGTCCGCCCGGAGATCCTCTGGGATATGGCCGAGGCCGAGCGCGTGACAGTCTTCGGCACGAGCGCAGCCTACCTGTCCCGGATCGAAAAGGAAGGTCTGGATCCCGGCCGCACGCACTCCCTCGATGCCCTGCGGACCATCCTCTCCACTGGCAGCCCGCTCGCCGGCCGCAGCTTCGATTACGTCTACCGATCGATCAAGGCCGACGTGCACCTCGCCAGCATCAGCGGGGGGACCGACATCGTCTCCTGCTTCGTGCTGGGGGTACCGACCCGCCCGGTGCGGCGGGGCGAGATCCAGGGAGCCGGGTTGGGGATGTCGGTCGAGGTGTGGTCGCCCGAAGGGCGGCGGCTGGTGAACACGCCGGGGGAGCTCGTCTGTACCCGGCCGTTCCCCAGCATGCCGATCGGGTTCTGGAATGACCCGGATGGGGCCAGGTACCGCCGCGCGTACTTTGACCATTACCCCGGGGTGTGGCGGCATGGAGACTGGGCCTGTGAGACCGAACACGGCGGATGGGTGATCTACGGCCGCAGCGACGCAACCCTCAATCCGGGGGGCGTGCGGATCGGCACGGCGGAGATCTACCGGCAGGTCGAGCGCATACCCGAGGTGCTCGAGTGCCTGGCAGTGGGACAGGAGGTCGACGGTGCTGAGCCCGGGGACACTCGCGTGCTCCTCTTCGTCCGTCTTCGTCCCGGCGCCTCGCTCGACCGGGCTCTCGAAGACCGGATTCGGCGTGAGATCCGGGAGAAAGTGAGTCCCCACCACGTGCCGCAGCGGATCCTCGAGGTGGCCGACCTCCCCCGCACGATCAGCGGAAAGCTCAGCGAGGTCGCCGTGCGCGAGGCAATCCATGAGCGGCCGGTGGCCAACCGCGATGTCCTCGCCAACCCGGAATCCCTGGACTTTTTCGAGTCCCTCGCCGCCCGAACCGGTGATGGTTGACGGGCACGGCCGCCGAAGCCCCCCTCCACCGCGGGCAGCGAGGGTGTTGCTCAGCGGCATCGTCGATTACGCCGGGCTCTTCCCGCCCGCAGCGCTGACCATGTGGTCGGCGGTGCAGAACTACGCTGCCTACCGAAGCGGGGTGGATGCGTGGGCACTGGGTCGCTTCGTTGCGCCCGCCGTGCGGCTCCACGAGCTGGCCACAGCAATCGCCGGACTGGATCCTGAAGGCACGTTTACGGGCTGGCGCGTCAGCGCCCTGCTGGAAAATGACCTGGAGGGCGACCTGGAACGGGTGCGGGTGTTCAACGCGGGACCGGAGGCGGCTCACCGCGCCATTGCCGTGGATTCGCTCGAGCTGAAAGGATGGGGCGAGGAGCAGATCCGCCGCGCACTCGAAACCGTGGCTTCGGGGCTGCCCTCTCGCATCGAGATCTACGTGGAGCTTCCCCTGGGCGGAGAGCCAGGGAAAGCAGCCGGGCCCGAACGCCGGGAGACGGGCGTCAACGTTCCGGTCGAACCGGGCGAGCTGATTGCGAGTGGTCTTCTCCGACTTATCCGCGATGCCGGCGGGTGCGCCAAGGTGCGCACCGGGGGAGTGAGGCCAGAGCTGTTCCCGCGTCCGGAGGCACTGCTGCGCTTCCTGCGGGGTTGCGCCGAGGCGGATCTCCCCTTCAAGGCCACCGCGGGACTCCACCACCCGATAACCGGTCGGTATCCGCTCACCTACGAGGCGGATAGCGCCAGGGCCACCATGTACGGCTACCTCGACCTCCTCTTCGCTGCGGCGCTCATCCTCCGAGGCGCTCCAGACAACCTGGTCCTGGAGGCGCTGCGGGAGAGCAACATCGCCTCCTTCCACCTCGGTGAGGAAGCGGCCGCCTGGCGGGAGCAACGCCTCACGCTGGACGAGGTACGCCGGGTACGGGAGCGATCGCTCGTGTCGTTCGGTTCGTGCTCCTTCCGGGAGCCGCTGGACGAGCTCGCCCCCCTGACCCTGGGCGCAAGCTCACGCAGCGAACGGGAGGCGGCGCCATGAACGACACGCACGATCCCGATCTACGTTCGTGGGTACCCGGCGCGGGCGCGACCGATTCCGATTTTCCCATCCAGAACCTGCCGTTCGGCGTCTATCGGCGGCGGGGGGCAAGCGAAGCGCCACGTGTCGGGGTGGCGATCGGCGAGATGATCCTCGACGTGGCGGGCTGTGCGGCGGCGGGGCTTCTGGAGGGTGACGGGAGAGTCGCCGCAGAGGCCTGTGCCGCCCCGTCACTGAACGCACTGATGGCGCTCGGGGCCGCGCCCGCCTCGACGCTGCGGGCGCAGCTCAGCGCGATCCTGCGCACTGGTCCGCGCGCGTCACACTTCGAGGCGGCCACCCGGGACCTGCTCACCCCTCAGGCGGAGGCAGAGCTTCTCCTGCCCGCCGTGGTAGGCGACTACACCGACTTCTACGCCTCCATCCATCATGCGACCCGTGTCGGGCGGATCCTTCGCCCCGATCATCCCCTCCTCCCCAACTATCGATGGCTGCCGATCGGGTACCACGGGAGAGCCTCCTCTCTGGTGCCGAGCGGCCATCCGGTAATCCGGCCGCGCGGACAGTGCGCTCCGGCCGGCGACGGCCCGCCCACTGTCAGGCCGACGAGGCGTCTCGATTACGAGGGCGAGGTGGGCGCGCTGGTGGGAACGGAAAACGATCTCGGCCGGTCCGTCCCGCTGGCCGAGGCCGAGCGACACCTGTTCGGGATCTGCCTCGTGAACGACTGGTCGGCGCGGGACATCCAGGCCTGGGAATACCAGCCGCTGGGACCCTTCCTGGGAAAGAGCTTTGCCACCACCCTCTCGCCCTGGGTTGTGACCATGGAGGCACTGGAGCCTTTCCGTACGCCTCTGACTCCTCACGGCCCCGACGATTCCCCGCTGCTCGGCTACTTGGACGATGCAGCGGATCGGGCGCGCGGCGGCATCGACGTGACGGTGGAGGCGTGGCTGAGCTCGAAGAGAATGCGGGAGATGGCGATGCCGCCGGTGCGCCTTGCCGTGGGTCGTACCCGTGACCTGTACTGGACATTCGGGCAGATGCTCGCCCACCACACCAGCAATGGCTGCAACCTGCGCACGGGCGACCTGATCGCGAGCGGCACGATTTCCGGACCCGAGGAGGAGTCCGGCGGATGCCTGCTGGAGCTGACGCGCGGGGGCACGCGGCCGATCCGGCTGCCCTCCGGCGAGGAACGGACCTTCCTGGAAGACGGGGACGAGGTGATCCTGCGCGGGTACTGCGAACGGGACGGGTGGGTCAGGATCGGCCTTGGCGAATGCCGGGGTGTCGTGCTGCCCGCGGAGAATGCATCGGCGTAATCCGGTTTGTGGCCTGACCCCGTGCTCCCCCTCACCGAGCCAACACCGGCTGCTCCATCGTTCGGTAGAAGTCCTCCAGGATCGACTCCCGATCGAAATTCTCCCGGACCACGATGGTGTGCTGGTTCCCCGGCCGCTCCGCCCATCCGTCCACCTGCAGGCGCGGGGCGTGAACCCGCCTCGCCTGGGCCCAGGAGGAGTCCTTCACGATGGCCACCGCGGCCAGGTCGTAGAGAGCGCGCGAAGGAGGGTCGCCGTTCAGCTCGATGTGCTCGAATAGATCGACCGAGTAATCTCCGAAGGTGCTGAACTGACCGCCGTTTCGGCCTGTCACCGGTGGGGAGACACGGGGACCTTTGCCGGGCATGCGGGCACGGATCTCCTCCAGAGTCGCCCGCACGGCGTCGGTTCCCGAAGGGTAGCCGTAGCGCACCACCGCAAGCTCGAGCTCGGCAGTCGTATCCAGGACGAAGTTCACGGCTGCCGGGTCGTTCTCGAGGTTGTACTCACCCGGATCCGGGTAGTTGGAGCCCAGCCAGACGATACGAACTTTCGAAGCGATAGAAGGGTCTTTCGCGAGAGCGAGCGCAATGTTGGTGAGCTTGCCGATCGGGAGGAGGACCAGGGGTCGCTCGTCTTCGGCATGAGCCTGCTCGATGATGAAGTTCACCGCCGCATCGCCGTCGAAGTCGTTCTCGTCGAGGTGAGGGGCTATCTCTTCGAACGACCCGTCGGCGCCGGGCAGTACCGGGATCCTTCCTTCCAGCCCGGCCAGACGAACCACCCGCTCCGCTTCGGCGACGTGCTGCTCGACCCCGCCGCCGGCACGTGTACGGTTGACCGTGATCCCCTCCACGTCGAAGACATCGCCGTTGAAGAGCAGGTAGGCAATGGCGTGTTGATCGTCGACCTCGTTGTTCGCGTCGGTGTCGAGAATCACGCGAATCCGTTGGTCGGAGGAGGTGGGACCTTGCATCGTGCAGGACGCGGCCAGCAGTATCGGGAACAGAATGCGTAATCGTGACGGTAACATGGATCGTGCCGGCGGTGTTGCTCGCGTTCGGAGGGTGACTGGACGGACCCGGCGCCTGTTCCCAGCTCCATTCGCGGCGTGGGCAGGCACGACGTACTCGTTTCCGTGAGTGTCACGGCAGCGGGGGCAATCCCGTCAAAGGTATGTCGGCGATTCGTTCCGCAACTCCGGAGACGCCGGGGGAAGCGGTGAGGTGAACCTTTGACCCAACCGGGAGGAACGAGGAACGAAATGGAGCAGAGGATCTCGTATCGGGAAATCGCACCTGGAGCGCTGCAGGCAATGTTCGGCCTCGAGCGGTACGTTCATGAGAGCGGGCTCGAGCATGAGCTACTTCACCTGGTCAAATATCGCGCATCGCAGATCAACGGATGCGCGTACTGCCTCGATATGCATTCCAAGGACGCCCGTGCGCTCGGGGAAAGCGAGCAGCGGCTGTACACCGTGTCAGCCTGGCGCGAGACACCGTTCTTCACTCCGCGAGAGCGAGCTGCCCTGGCCTGGACGGAAGCCCTCACCCTGATCTCGGAAAACGGAGTCCCGGACGAGCTCTACGAGGAGGTACGGCAGCACTTCTCGGAGAAGGAGCTCGTCGACCTGACCATGGCGGTGGTAGCGATCAACGGCTGGAACCGGCTGGCCATCTCGTTCCGGCCGCCGGTGGGATCCTATCAGCCGGCCGCCGCAGCCGCTTGACGGGTCCCGGGTGCCCTGCGGCCTCGCCGCGGGGCATCACCCCACACCCTCTACACCTACCGACCGAACCTCTCTTCGATCCAGTCCCCGATCACCTCGAGCGCCGCCGGGGAAAAGGTCTCCTCGATCTGCGAATACTCCACTACCAGGCCGGTCCGCGCGGGCTGGAAGAGATGGTTCAAGCCGGGCATCACCCGCACCGTGGCGTCCGGGTGGTCCGCCCAGATCTCCTCAAGAACCGGGACGCTCTGGGATGGGGGCACCTGCCGGTCCAGCTCCCCGTACAGCGCGAGCACCGGGACGTCCAGTGCCTCGAGCGAAGGACGCGGGTCGAACGCCAGCAGGCCGCGGAACCACGGTGTGGTCTGAACGACTAGAGACTGCTCGAGCTGCGCGCGCCCCTGAGGAGACTCCGATCTGGCACGCAGCTCCGTCGCTCCCGGAGGAAGGGCGGCGAGCCACTCGTTGAACGCAGCGCGCATCTGCGCAACGGCACGAGCACTATCGGGTTCCGAGCGCAGGATGTCGAGCATACGGCGCGTCAGCGACACCTGCTCTTCCACGAGGGTGTCGCCCGATACCTCCAGCATCAGCCGGGACTGAGCGAGAAGCAGATCGTACGGCGGCACCGCGGGGCCGGCCAGCATCACCACGAAGGAGAGGGCATCCGAGCGGTTGGCCAGCACTGGAGCGACCCACCCTCCCTCGGAATGCCCGACGACTCCCACCCGGTCCGCATCGATCCGCGGGTGCGCGCGCAGGTACTCGATTCCCGCCGCCGCGTCGCCCACGTTGTCGTCGATCGTGGCAGACATCACGTTGCCCGAAGAGCCGCCAACCCCCCGGTCGTCCACGCGCAGCACCGCGATTCCTCGTCGGGTCAGGTAGTCGGCGATGACGAGAAACGGCTTGTGCCCCATCAGCGTCTCGTCGCGATCCTGGGCGCCGGACCCGGTGAGGAGAATGACGGCGGGAAACGGCCCCTCCCCCGGCGGCAGGGTCAGGGTGCCGGCGAGGGTCGTTCCGTCGTCCGGGTTCCGGTAGGTGACCTCGGTGGACGTGTACGGAAACGGAGGGGTCGGGTGCTGCGGTCGACGCCACGCAAGCGCGCTGTCGCCGCGGGCTAGGGACATCGAGAGGGAGGCCCCGCTCTGCGACCACCGTCCCTGGATGTGGGTTCGCTGAGCATCCACCTCACCGGCGAAGGATCCTCGCACTGAGGGAACCCCGAAGCGCAGCGAGTCGCCCGTCAGCCGCATCCCTGCGATCGGGAGGTCCGCCACACCCTGGTCCGGGCTATCCAGGGTGGCGATCACCTGCCCGCACGGCGCCTCGCCAATCTCGAGACCCAGACGCAGCACCACCGCCCCGTTCTGCTCCAGCCCTCCACTCCAGTACCCGACCAGCTCACGCGCAGGCGCCTGCTGCGCTGCGTCGACCCGGCTCAGGGCAACCGCTCGCTCATCCGTGCCGATTCGTAGAGTACCGGTCAGCGAGTCCCCGCTCAGAGTCGCTGACAACTCGGCCGGTTGTTGCTCCTCTCCCCACGGCCCGCGTACACGCACAGAAGTCCCTTCCACCCGGGCGGAATCCAGCGGTTGGGACACGACCCTCGCGGACAGCACATGCACGCTGCCACCCCACCCTCCCGCCGTGCGCCCGAGCTCGAGGAGCGCCACACCATCACCGTCCTGACCCAGCCAGCACCCGCCAGGATCCTGTGCGCCGACGGGGATCGCGGATGCCACGAACAGCAATGCGGCGACCGTCGCGAGTGACTTCATCGAGGTTTCCTGTGGCAGAACGGGGATGTATCGGTGTGCGCCGCGCAGCGGATGGTTGCCGGCAGAGCGCCGGCGAGGGCGATCACGTGACGATAGATAGATCTGTGCGTCGATCCGGATGATCCGTCAAGGAGAGAGGTGCCGCTCGGGTGGGAGATACGAGCCCAGCATGGTCGATAGGCAGCCCGCCGACCTGCCTCTGCAGGCCGGCGGGCGTACGTACGCGACGCGAAGACTAGCTCACCGGCTCGAGCTGCGCGACCGTGGCGTGAGCGGCGCTCCCCTCCCCGTCCACCTGCGGAGCAAGCCCTACCGTGTCCATCGTGGAAGTGTCCGTAGTGGTCGTATCTCCGGGCATTCCGGAGGGCTCACCGGTCCCGCCGTTCTGGGTAGCCGGTTGACAACCGGCCAGGAGGAAGAGGGCCGCAGCCCCGGCGATCAGGCGTCGGTTGCGATTCACGTTCATACCTCCTGCTAAAGTTACAGCTTCCGGCGGACCGAACGCGAACGGTCCGCGCACGTCGTGTGCCGGGTCGACTGCGACGCGCGCTCGTAAAACGATTGAGGGCAGCGTTTTCTCGGACTTTCGTCCCCGGACCGCACGCTCATTGAGCTCGGCGTGCCGGATATAGAGGATGGGTTCGGCATCCGTGACGCTTGCCGGCCCAATCATCCGGTCAGCCAGGGCCGCTCAGAGTGTCGTAAAGTCAACGTTCGCAGGAATTTCCGTATTCGATACCCATTGCCCCCGGGAGGAGAAACCTTCTTATTGCAAACGGCCGAGAAACGGTCGCCCGCGCAGTGTTGGGCCCCCCAGGAGTAGCTATGACCCCGTCCAAGCGGCGGCTGGCGGCAGTCTGGTTCGCTGACATCGTGGGGTATACCAGCCTTTCCTCGCGAGACGAGGAATCAGCGCTCGCGGTGGTCGATCTGTTCCAGCAGGTCTCCCGGCAGACGATCACCGGCCACGGCGGTCGCCTGGTTCATTTCATTGGCGATGCGGTGCTCGCGGATTTCGAGAGCACCGAGGTGGCTGTCCGCGCCGCGCTGGATCTGCAGGAGCAGTTCGCCGCGGCTTCGCAGGAGTTGGGCATTCCCAGCAGCCTGCGAATCGGCGTGCACGTGGGAGATGTGAACACGACCCCGACCGGGGACCTGTTCGGAGACGGCGTCAACACTGCTTCGCGACTGACGGAGCAGGTCGCGCAACCGGGCCAGGTGGTGGTGAGCCAGGATGTGTGGCGCCACCTCAAGCCGCGGACGGAATTCCACTTCTCCCCGGTAGGCCAACGTCACCTGCCCGGTATCTCCACCGACGTCTGGGTCTTCGAGGCTCGACGGCAGGTGGGAACCGCGACCATGCCAGCGGCAGCGGCGGCGCTGCCGGAACCACCGCTGGGAAGGCGGATTCGCGCGCTGCTGGCGAGCGTTGCCGTGTACGGGGCGCTGGCCTTCGTCGTTCTGGTGGTCGGAGGACGGATTCGGGAATCGCTCGGCCTTCCGGCCTGGACCCTCCCCGCTGCCATGTTCCTGCTCGCCGTCGGGCTGGTGGTGATCGCGGCCACCAGTTGGGTGCAGTCGCGCCCACCCTGGGAAAAGACGGTTCGCTCTCAGGAGCGCCCGTGGCAGCTCGGACTGCACGAGGTGGGCATTGACCTGGCACAGCGGCGGTTCCCCGAGCTGACCTGGCCGCGTGCCATCATGGGCGGGGTGTTCGCCTTCTCCCTGCTGGTGATAGCCGGGTGGTTCTACGTGCTGGCGACGAAGCGCCCGCCCGGGCTGCTGGCGCCGCGGCAAGCGTACGCGGCTCCCGGTCCTGGCCTTGCCGTCCTGCCCTTCGAAGTCGAGGGGGACGAGCAGGAGCTGTGGTCGGAAGGGATGGTCGACCTCCTGTCGATGACCATGGACGGGGCCGGAGGGCTGCGGGTAATCGACCCTCGCGTGGTCGTCAGTCGGTGGGACGATGCGGCGCTCGCTCCCGGACTCGCGTCGCGATTGGAGCTAGGGAGGCGCGCGGAAGCGAGCTTCGTAGTGACGGGAGCCGTGCAGGCCGCTGACGGGCAGGTGCGCATCAGCGCCAGCGTCTACGAGACAGCCGATGGAACCCAGCTCGGCCAGGCCGAGGTCGGTGGTCCCGTGGACAGCCTGCCGAACCTGGTCGACTACCTCAGCCGCCGCATCCTGGCGCTTGGCTTCGCGCCGGGTGGCGCCGTTTCACCATCTCGACGCCTGGGTGAGCTGTCCACCTCCTCTCCGGAGGCGCTGCAGGCATATCTAGCAGGGGAGCAGTACTTCCGGCGTTCGCGCTGGCACGAGGCCGAGCTGGAATTCCGTCGCGCAGTCGAAGCGGATCCGCGCTTCGCCCTCGCACTCTACCGCTTGTCGATGACGGAGGCGTGGAGCAGGGTTCCGCACCTTCCTCGCGCGAACGAGTGGGGGGAGCGGGCCGAGGAGTCGATCGGGGGACTCAGTGAGCGCGACTCTCTCCTGATCCTCGCGTATGCCGAACTGAGCCGCTCCTCCCGGAGCGCCCTGGCGACGCTGGAGGCCTTTACCCGGAGGTACCCTGACGACGTGGAGGGGTGGTTCCTCCTCGGTGACGCCGACTACCACCTCGACCGTTCCTCGCCGGAGGGCGAGCGTCGCTTCCGCCGCGCCTTCCGTGAGGCCATCCGCCTCGATCCGGGCTTCGGTCCGGCCTACCTACACCTCATCGACGACGCGGTCACCCGGGGCGACACGGCGGCGGCGAACGCCACACTGGCCGAGTTCCGACGGGCCGACCCGGGCAGCCCTCTGCTGACCGGCTTCGACTGGGCGTACGCGCTCTCGCGTTCCCGGGCGACCGAAGAACCCGAGCGAGAGGAACGCTCCGAGGCCGCGGCTTCCGCGGCTCCCTCCAGGCCCACCCCGGCGACGCAGACTCAGACAACGAGGGCGCCGGATCGAAGTCAGGTCGACTGGGCGGGTCGCATCGCGGCGGCGCGGGCCGCTGTCGAGCGCGAGAAGCGAGCGGCCTTCGAGGGGTCGCCGGAGGTGGCGGTGGGCCGGCGCTGGGAGGAGCGCGCTCTGCAGGCCGAGCGAGCGGAGCAGTGGCCGGACGTCATCGAGAGCCTGGCCCGTGCGGAAGAGGCGTACCGGAGGGCGCGGCCGGTGCCCGAACCTACCCGAACCGTCGCCGAGAGCGCCGCCGCCGATCCACCGCCCTCCGTGACCCCTCGCACCGAGGCCGAGGTCTCTCCCCCGCCCGAGGCGATCGCTGAACGGACGCTGAGCGCGGTCAAGCGGGCGATCGAAGGAGAGGACGTCGCATCGCTGCGCCGGATCTGGCCCGGTCTGTCCGCCGAAGGAGCCCGCAACTGGCAACGGCTGTTCGACCAGGCCGCGGAGCTTCGTGCCGACTACGTCTTGCAGGAGGCCCTCCTCGACTCCCCCCAGCAGCTCACCGTGCGCGTCCAGTGGACCTACGCCTACGAGAACACCGGAACGAGCCGCCACGCCTCCCATTCCAGCTCCCAGACGCTGACGCTCCGCAAGCAAGGCAACGACTGGGTCATCACGGCGAGCCACGAATAGGGGAGAATTACGAATTACGAATCACAATCACGAACGCTGCGGCGCCGCACGATCCTGGCCCGTCTGTCGTCCACAGTACCCGGGCCGTCCTGAGCGAAGCAAAGGATCACAACCGTGGGATCTTCGCTCCGCTCAGGTTGAAGAGTCAATTCAAAATTGAAAATTCAAAAGCTCAGAATTGAGGCCGGGTAATTCGTAATTCTTAATTTTTTGCGCTGCCAGCCTCACCGCGAGTATTCGAGGCCAAACGTCGGCACCAGCTGCGGCCTCAATCCTCCCTGGTTCAGGGGCACGAGCACGTTGGTGACGATCACCAGGCCGCCCTGCGTGCGGAACTTGAAGCCGAAGGAACCGTCGACGATGTGGTCGGGCATGTCGCGGATGTTGGTCGGCTCGACCCGGGCCGTGTACGCGCCGTCGATCTCCACCGGCTCGGGGAAGGTCACCGGATCATCACCCACCTTCATCATCGCCAGCACGTCCACCGCGAGGGTCGCCCAGGACGCCAGCCGGTGGTCAAAGCCAACCACAGTCTCGAACGCGTCCTGACTGAGGTCACCCTGCCGCAGCTGATACCCGAAGTTCAGGTGCGGCGAGAAGTCTCCGAACCCCCCGGAGGCGATCAGTAGCCCTCGCAGGTTGGTCTCTCCCGTACCCAGGAAATCGTCAGTCCTCCCGGTCGGCGCGCGGACCTCGCCCAGGACCGCCATGTCGAGCACGTCGCTGCTCAGGAAGTGGGCCTTGAGGCGCACGGCGAGGTCGCCCAATCCGGTGGCCTCGCCGCTCGAGCGGGAGCTGGCCTCGAGCACGGGGTCCTCCGGTGTGCCGGCGAAGAGGTGGAGCAGCTCCTCGCCCGTGGTGGGGATGATGCGCGCCTCGGAGCGACCATCGATCCCCAGGTGCACGACGGGGATGGCGAAGCTCAGGTCCACGCGGTTCGCGATACCGAGAGAGGCGTAGAAGGCGTAGATTTCGGCCGTGATGTCGAGATCCAACCCGAGCTCGATCAGATCGTGCTCGAACTGCGGTGTCCCGTATTGCGAGCAGTCTCCCGAGAAGATCACGTCGCAGTTGGGGAAGTTGGAATTCTCGTGGACGAAGGTCAGCTCCACGTCGCTGAGGTTGGTGCCACGGATCTGCCGGAAATCCACACGGGTGTAGTTCATCCCCACGTTGAAGCGGCCGCGACCCACCGTCTGCGCGCGTTCGCCGAAGATCGGACCGAAGCTGGTGGAAGTCGGGCTGGGCACCCCGCCGATGAAGACGAAGGTCTGGCTGGCGACGGTCGAGCTCAGGGGGAAGGCGGCGATGTTCGAGGCGATCGCGTTCTGGAAGAAGCCCAGCAGCGAGCCGTTCGCCTCCGATTCGGCGGGGATGAAATGGTTTCCGTGCACCTCCGTCGCCGGTACGCCCGCCGATCCGGAGAGGAACAGGGGGCTGGACCCCTCCGAGAAGATGAAGAGCCCGTCGAGCACCTCCCGCATGGTCTGGGCGGTGGCTTCCCGAGACAGGGCGAGGAGACCCACTGAGACCCACACCGCACGGACCGCCGCACGCTTCAGCGAACGCGGGATGGGGAACATAGGAAGTGGAGGCGGAAGGGGAGAGCGACTCGCCGCCCGAACGGGCGATCAGGCGAGGGGTGGATTGCCGCACAGCGCAAGTTAATGCGCCGCCGGAAGGCAACAAGGATTTCTTGATTTGTGTTGCCTGCCGGCGGCGGAATGCGAGACGTGATCACGACCCGCGGAGCAAGTTGAGGGGTCGGCGTCTGTCCGGCCTTCGCGCCACGTCCCAACCGCTCAGCGCTTGAGTTCGCTTGAGCATTTTCGGGCCGGGATGCCCCGTTGTCTATGGGGCGCCGCAAGTGCGCATTACCGAGCTGTTTCGCTGCCTATGGCTTGTCCCCGAGCAGCGTGACCGGCTTGCACCGCCTCGGCGGCGATGGTGGGAAGGTGCAGGTTACCCTCCTGGCGAATCTGGTCGAGGCGTATACCCGTGATCCGCCAACCCTCGCCGTACCTCCGCACCGGGATCGTGTAACGGCCCGCGGCTATCCACGTGCCGCCGGGGTCACCGTCCACATAGTGATAGCCGCGCACCTGCGTCTCGGCGACCGCCTCGCCCGGGCCGCTGGAGGTCACGACGATCGGACCCGTCAGGTGCTGCGTCGCAGCGAAGCCGGGCAGCAGTCCCTGCCAGCGCGCAATCAGCTCGTCCGCGCGGAGGCGCTCGGGGCTGCCGCCGAAGAGCGACGTGTAGTCGACGTGCAACTCGTCCGCGAAGGTCGCACGCGCTCCGGCCCAATCCAGGGCGTCGACGGCGAACAGCATGCGCGTGACGAGGTCTTGGATGACAATGGAGTCATTCACGGGTCTCTCCTCATGCCGATAGGTACTCTCCGAAGAGCTCGTGCGCGCGGGCCTGCGCCGCCACACCCACGAGATCCGGAGGGTCGTAGAAATCCAACTGGAAACACGCACCCGAGGACGATAATCGGGCTGCGCTCGGGGGATAAGGGAATGGTTATACTGGGATTGGGGCTACTGGGAGAAGACAAGGGGACAAGGGGACGAGGAGACAAGGAGAGACGAAAAAGGGCTGCCTATGCGATCGGGTGTCAGGGACGGACAGAGCGGCCGAGCCGCTTGGCGAGCCTTCGCTGCGCCTCGTAGCCGCGCCCCCCCATCACCTTGTCACCTTGTCACCTTGTCTCCTTGTCCCCTTGTCCCCTTGTCACCCGTGGGGATGGAGCAAGCGGCCGCTGATCAGGATGCCGCCGCCGCGATCTCCGGCTCCTGCTGGAGAAAGCGCTCCAGCCTCTCGCGCGTTCCGGTCCCCGGCGCCGGCACGTACACGATGAGACGCAGCGCCGCGAGCCGCTCGTCGGCGATGTCGAGCTGGGTGTAGTCGAACGTCAATCTGCCGGCTTCGGGGTGCTCGTAGACCTTTACGCCGTCCCGGGGAAGCTCCACGTCGTGGGCGCCCCAGAAGGCGGCGAACTCGGCGCTACGCTCCCGCAGCACGCGGATCAGCTCATTGAACCAGGGGTCATCCACGTTGCGCGCATGGGTGAGGCGCAGCTTGGCGACCATGCTCCGCGCGTGTGCCTCCCAGTCCACCAGCATCCGGCGCCACCGTGGATTTATGAAGCTCTGGTACAACGCGTTCCGCTCGATCCCCTGCAGCGGCTCCAGGTCACCCCAGATGATCGTGGCACAGCGGTTCCAGCTCAGGAGGTCCCAGCGCTCGCCGAGCACCCAGGCCGGACACGATTCCAACTCATCGAGCAGGCGCTGAAGCGGCGGACTGATGGTCGCGGGAGGGGATCCGCCGCTGCGCACGTCGTTCCGCTTGTAACCGGCGAGCGTGAGCAGGTGGTGGATCTCCCCAGGCTCGAGGCGCAGCGCGGCGGCGATCCGCTCCAACACGGTCTCGGACGGCCTGACGTCACGCGCCTGCTCCAGCCACGTGTACCACTCCGTGCTGACGCCGGCGAGCGCCGCCACCTCCTCCCGACGTAGACCGGGCGTCCGCCTACGCGAGCCGCGAGGCAGCCCAACCTGTTCGGGCTGAAGCCGGGCGCGGCGACTGCGCAGGAAGCTCGCGATCTCCCTCCGCCGATCTTCGCTTAGCTCTTGCATGGTCACCATCCTCGCCAAGAGGGGTAGCGTTGATACCAGGATACGGGATTCCTTATCCCAGGCTTCTGTTCAGGTTAGGGTGTGCGGAGCAGTGTTGCAACGGACGTCGGAAACCTGAACTGGATGGGTGACACATGGAAAGACGGAAGCTGGGAGCGTTGGGTCCCGAGGTATCGACGATCGGACTCGGGTGCATGGGGATGAGCACCTTCTACGGGCCGGCCGAGGACGCGCGCTCCATCGCCGTGATTCATCGCGCGCTGGAGCTGGGCATCGACTTCTTCGATACAGCCGACATGTACGGCTGGGGCGCGAACGAGGAGCTGGTGGGCCGCGCGCTGAAGGGGAAGTGGGACGGGGCCGTGATCGCGACCAAGTTCGGCAACGTGCGCACGCCGGATGGACGGACCGTGATCGACGGACGGCCGGAGTACGTGAAGCAGGCTTGCGAGGCGAGCCTCCGCCGACTCGGGGTGGAGACGATCGACCTCTATTACCAGCACCGGGTCGACCCCGAAACCCCGATCGAGGAGACGGTCGGCGCCATGGCCGAGCTCGTGCGCGAAGGCAAGGTCCGGTGGCTGGGTCTATCCGAGGCTGCTCCGGAGACGATCCGCCGTGCCCACGCAGTACACCCTATCACCGCGCTCCAGACCGAGTACTCGCTGTGGACGCGGGATCCCGAAGACGAGCTCCTGGAGTTGTGCGAGCAGTTGGGAATTGCCTTCGTCGCCTACAGCCCGCTGGGGCGCGGTTTCCTGACCGGCGCGATCCGCAGCATCGACGACCTGGCCCCGGACGACGCGCGGCGCCGCTTCCCGCGCTTCCAGGGCGAGAACTTCAAAAAGAACCTCGAGCTGGTCGATGCGGTTCGTGAGATGGCGCAGGAGAAGGGGTGCACGCCGGCCCAGCTCGCACTGGCCTGGGTGCTCGCCCGGGGGCGGCACATCGTTCCAATCCCCGGCACGCGCAGCCTCGAGCGCCTCGCGGAGAACGTCGCGGCAGTCGAGATCGACCTGACGCGGGAGGACCTGGACCGGCTCGATGCGGTCGCGCCAAAGGGGATCACTGCCGGGTTGCGCTACCCGGAAGCAAGCATGCACGCGTTGAACCGATAGCCGAGGGGAAATCGATCCATGTCCTCGGCAGTCGTGGGCTGGATTTGCCAGCTGGGAACCACCGTCGATCTCGAGAGGGCGAGGCTCCACCTCGCCCTCTCAGTTCATTTGGGCGCGGGCGACGTTCAGCTCTTCCACCAGCCCCACCAGGTTGTCCATCGAGCGTTGCAGGCTGCGCTCGATCTGTCGTCCTTTCAGCCACCTGAACGCCTCCGTGGCCGCCCGATTCCCTCCGACGAAGTACTCGATGGTGAGGCGCGTGCGTCGCGCGTCCAGTTCCTCCAGGACGTATCGGGTGACCCGTTTCCCTGAGCCGTCCGTTTCCGTGAAGCTGATCCGCTCGTCGTTGAAGTCGTAACTGTTGGAGTAGGTGACGATCTGCCCGTTGTCCAGCAGACAGCGACACCGCATGCCCACCCGCGGAAGGAGGTGATCGACTTCCTCGACCCGACGCACCCCGTCCAGCCACCGTGCGCGGTAGTTGAAGTCGCCGGTCGCGTGGAAGAGGGTGATGATGTCCGACTCGTACTCGCGCGTCAGTGAGGCCACGCGAACCTTGCCCGCTAGCTCCACCTGCGGCAGCGGCTCGAGACTCACCGCCTCCTTCAAGCGCGCGAGTTGGGCGTAGGCGAACGGCACCTTGCCGAGGCGTGTCTCCTGCTCGCCGGATAGCCACTCCATCCAGGGGGCCAGTCCCGATGGAGGCGTCTCGCGCAGGAGGTTCTGCGTCACCAGCCAGTACTCGTGGTCGCCGATGTCGTTCTTGAGTAGCTCGTGCGCAAGGATTACGTCTCGCCCGATGAGCTGGTTGAAGCTGCGAACGCTATAGCCGGTGAATTCGCCGTAGTGGGTGATCACCTTCAGCGTCAGGTCGGCGGCCGCGACGCAGGCGGCGCACTGGCAGTATCGTCGTGTGGCGTAGGCGGTCAGGTTCCTGTGGAATTCGCAGAACATTCGCTCCACCTGTGCATAGAGCTCTTCCAGCGTCGGCATCTCGCCGTAGCGATAGAAGAGAATCGCGTCGCCCTCGATCTCCGAGATCTCCAGCCCGATGCCGTTGGCGCCAATGATCGTCTCCAGCAGCTCCTGGATGATCCGCTGGCTGTGATCGACCTCGGTCTGGTTGATGAAGCTGGTGTAGCCGCTGATATCCGGGATGAAGAGCAAACCCTTCATAGCGGGAGCGTTGGTGCGAGGGCCCGAGGGGGAATTACGAATTACAAATTACGAATTACGAATTCTGAATTTTGAATTTGGCGCCGGCGAGGCGATTACGAGACGAGAACGGCGGAACGGCAGAGCCGCTATCGTGTGACACCCGTAATTCGTAATTCGTAGTTCAAAATCCAAGATTCAAAATTAATAATATTCTTCAGCGCCCCATCCAGGCGGGTGGATCGCTGGCGGGGAAGGTGTCGTCCAGGGCGTCGTCGATGGGGTCCGGGTAGTCGCGCGGCTGTTGCGGGTCCCAGCGCTGTTCGCGGGCGACGGAGCCGGCCTGCTCGGTTCTCCGGCCCGCGGGCTCGGTCGGTGTGACGCTCGGCGCTTCCCGTGGTGCAGCGCCTTCCCTGTTGCCCTTACTCATGGCGTTTCGATCCCCCAAGTTAGCGTTTCTGGGCGGCCCTCGCGGCGGACTGCCGACGCTCGCAGTTTCAGGCGAGCGGGCGCCCCCTGCTCCTCCAGGCCGCAGCTTCGACCTCCTCGCGCCTCGTCGCTCCTACCATCCTGCGCATGCCAGAGGTGGGAGCGAATGTCGTGCCCCGATTCGAACAGGATGCATTTCGCTCCGCCACTTGCGGACCTATTAAGCGTGGATAACGCGGGCCGTAGCCATAATTCGTAATTCGCAGCCCGTAATAGCCCGTAATTCGTAATTCATAATTCGTAATTCGCGTTTCGCGATTCCCAGCTTTTCCGCGATGGCTCCCGGCCCCGATTCCTTATGACCCTCCTCTATCTCCTCAACCTGTTCGGCGTTGCAGTCTTCGCCGTCAGCGGCGCGCTGGCCGCGGGGCGGAAGAGACTCGACCTGATGGGCGTACTGGTGATCGCGGTGGTGACCGCCATCGGGGGTGGGACGCTGCGTGATCTGCTGCTCGACCGGCATCCGATCTTCTGGTTCCGGGAGATGGAGAACCTTGTGGTGATCGTGTTGGCCGCACTGCTCACCCCGGTATACGTCCGTTTCCGCCGCGCTCCGGAGCGAGCCCTGCTGATCGCGGACGCTCTCGGACTGGCTGTCTTCACCATCAGCGGGACCCAGTTGGCGTGGACAGCGGGCCTTCCGGGAGCGATCGCGGTGATGATGGGCGTAATCACGGGCGTCGCGGGAGGGATGATGAGAGATGTGCTCACCACTGAGATCCCCCTCATCCTGCGCCGCGAGCACCTGTACGCCACCGCTGCCATCGTGGGCGGAAGTCTCTTCCTGCTGCTGGACATCGCAGGAGTGCCCGGGTCACTTTCGACCCTCCTCGGCATCCTCACCGTGTTCCTGGTGAGGCTTGGCTCGATCCTCTGGAGCATCCATCTGCCGGCCTTCGTCCTGCCACCGGACGCGAACGATTGAGCCAGGTCGGATGCCATCGCCTTCCGTCGCGGTTGCGGATCCGAGCTCGCCCGGAGAGAACGGCTGCGCTCCGCGCTCCTCCTGCCATCAAGCCGAGCCATAAAGCGCGGTCGACGCCCAGCGAGTGCATCGGCAATGAGGCACCAGGACGTGTCCGAAAAGAGCGGCCTCGGTCGTTCACGAGGAGTCGCGCCCGGCCGTGGCTCGGGCGGAAAGGTGTTCCCTCGCTCCCCCTCTCGCTTATGACGCGTCTTGTGCGCAACGTCGCGATCGCGCTGGCCGGCCTGGTGGGAGTCCTTCTGCTGGCAGCGCTGGTGCTCTACTTCGTCGGTACCGCGAAGCTCAACCGCACTTATGAGGTGGTAACCGCGGAGCTGGAGGTGCCGTCAGATCCGGCGGCCACCGAGCGAGGGGCCCACCTTGCCCGCATCCACGGCTGCACGGATTGCCACGGTCCCGGGTTCGAAGGGAGGGTCATGGTCGATGCACCTCCCTTTCGGGTGGTGGCGTCGAACCTGACCACCGGAGAGGGAGGCGTAGGGGACGAGTACGACGCACGGGCGCTGGATGCCGCCATCCGTCACGGGGTCGGCTACGACGGGAGGGCGCTGAGCATCATGCCCGCAGCGGGATTCCACCATCTCAGCGACGCTGACGCCGCGGCATTGATTGCCCACATTCAGCAGCTCCCTCCGGTCGACAACGTGCTGCCCGAAACCGAGTACAAGCCGCTCGGGCGGGTCCTGGCGGCCTTCGCCCTGGACGTGGACGCCGAGGTCAGGCCGGGGCCCGCCCGATCCACCGCGCCCCCGGCCGGCCCTACCGCGGAGTACGGCGCCTATCTCACCTCCATCACCTGTGCGTACTGCCATGGACCGGAGCTGGAGGGGGCGGACTCCCCGGTCCCGGGCTCCCCGCCCGCACCAGCGCTGGCCGCGGCGGGTCGCTGGTCGCTCGCCGACTTCGAACGGGCGCTACGCACCGGCGTGACGCCGGACGGGCGAACGCTGAACCCGGAATACATGCCCTGGACCTTCACCGCCCGGATGACCGACGAGGAGATCGCGGCGCTGCACGCTTACCTCGCGACGCTCAGTCCGGCGGAGTAGCAGCAACTCGCCGGATCGCGCCGAGCGGGCTGCCCGTACGGTCGCACCGACCCGTACGGGCAGCCCACTCGACCTCAGAAGCGTCTCAGAGATCTCGCCTCACCACCCCGGATTCTGACCGAGGTTGGGATTGAGCCTCAAATCGGCCTCGGAGATCGGATAGAGGTAGTTCTTTTCCTCCCATCGCCGGGGGATGTCCCGCATCCACACCAGCTCCCCCGACGAACCCTCCGAGAGCACGCGCGGATCGGCGCTCACGTCCAGGTAGAAGACGCCCGAGATCCGGTCCGCCGGCGGATTGTCCAGGTAGAAGTAGACGTCGGGCTTTCCATCCTCGTTCAGGTCCAGATACTGGTCCACAGACGGAACATAGAAGCCGCGCCACTCCATCTCCATCAGCTCGCCCGCCTTCCAGCGCAGCAGGTCGTGGAAGCGAAGCCCTTCCAGCGCCAGCTCGATGCCCCGCTCCCGCCGCACCTCCAGGATTACCGGATCACTGACGTCCGGGTAATAGACGCGCTGGAGGTACGGATCGACCCGGGTCGGGAGCTCGGTCAGGCCGCCGGTGATCCCGGCCCGGGCGCGCAGCGCCCCGATAGTCTGCGCCCAGTCGGCGGCGGTGAGCGTCCCCAGCTCCGCCTTGGCCTCGGCGTAGTTCAGCAGCACCTCGGCGTAGCGGAAGATGGGTACGTCGTTGGTGTTGTTCGCCCCTCCGTCCACGCCGATGTCATCCACCGTCCACTTGATCGGCTGATACCCGGTCAGCGTCTGGGAGAAGAGGGGTGGCGACGGCACCTCGACCCCCGCGTTTACCCGCGTGAAGTCGCCCATGCGGATGGTCTGCTGGAGCCGCTTGTCCCGACCCTTGACCTCTTCCATGAAGGTCATGGTCTCGTAGCCCGGGCGATCGGTGAAGGGCGTGCCGTCGATGTTCAGGTAAGTGTTGATGAAGGGGCGGATGAGGCTGAGCCCCACGCCGTAGGTGCCGCTGGTGTAGAGCCAGTTTGCGTCGTGCCTGACCCCCAGGTCCACGTCGTGGACATAGACCAGCATCACCTCTGAGGGGGGAGCTGTCTCGCTGCTGAACAGCGCGCGGTAGGACCCCTCGGTCCCGTCGCCGGTGTAGAGACTGTAGTTCCCTCGCTCCATGACCTGGCGCGCTGCGTCGGCCGCCTGCTCCAGCCAGAAGTCGGCCGTGCCTTCCAGGCCGGCGGCAAGGCCTCCGGCGTGATACTTCCTGAACGTTCCCTCGAACAGTGCGATGCGGGACTTCAGCGCCAGCGCCACGTCCTTGGTGATCCGCGTGCGGGACTCGTCGATTTCGGTCGCGATGTTCGCGATGGCGTAGTCGAGGTCCTCGAGCACATGGTTCATCACGACGTCGCGCGAGTCGCGCGGCGCAAACAGCTGCTCGTCGTCGACCTCCAAGGGCCGGTCGATCCACGGGACGTCACCGTACTGCCTGACCTTGTCGAAGTAGAACCAGGCACGGTAGAAGCGCGCGAGGCCGTTGTAGTGGTTGCGCACCTCCTCGGGGACGCCGGGGCCCTGGTTGTTGACCAGGAAGTAGTTGATGTTGCGCAAAGCACTCCACGACCAGGAGCCCGCGGTGGTGGGAGTGTATGCGCCGGGGCGGATGAAGTCCGGTACGTTGCGCCGGGCCGCGTAGTCTGACATGGCG
The DNA here is from genome assembly GCA_036375715.1 of Longimicrobiaceae bacterium. Classification (NCBI taxonomy): domain Bacteria; kingdom Pseudomonadati; phylum Gemmatimonadota; class Longimicrobiia; order Longimicrobiales; family Longimicrobiaceae; species Longimicrobiaceae bacterium. Next base: position 291,316 of record DASVBS010000065.1, read on the forward strand.
TCGCCGTGGACGATTTCGCCCACCGACGGGAGCACCTCGCTGAAGGAAGTCGAGTACAGCTCCAGCCCTGCTTCGTTGCCGAAGACAGACCGGGCATCGGTCGAGGAGACCGGATCCTGCTCCAGGTCACAGCCGACTGCGAGCAAGCAGAAGCACGCAATGGCCGCGGATCGGAATCTGATCATGTTGACCGTGGCCATCAGAAGGTGAGGGAGATGCCGGTGACGAAGGTCTTCATCATCGGGTAGTTGTAGCCGTCGCCGCTGGTCCCGCTGGTCAGGATGCGGTCGGACTGGTTGGTGATGTTCTCTACGTCCACGTTGTCCGCGGTTTTGTAGAGCGGCGAGTAGGTCCAGAGGTTCTCCGCCGAGACGTAAATCCTCCCGTTACGCAGACCGAAGGGCGCCACCACCCGCTCGGGGAGATCGTAGCCGAGCTGAATGTTCTTGAGCCGCACGTACGCCGCGTTCATCACATACTTCGTCTGTTTGGCGTTGAGCATGCGCTGCTCGTTGCCCTGGGCGAGCCGCGAGGTGTAGCGGGGGAAGAAGGAATTGGGGTGCTCCGGCGACCAGATGATCCCCGGTTTCAGGTGCCACTTGGGGATGTCACCGTAGGGCCGGGCGTACTGGCCCCAGAACTGATTGGCCTCGTTGGATGGGTACCAGTCCTTCTTGGCGACCCCCTGGAAGAAGGTGGAGAGGGTGAAACCGTTCCATCCCCCGTTCAGATTGAGACCGAAGCTGTAGCGGGGGCTCGAGTTGCCGATGATGATCCGGTCGCCGGGGTTGTCGACGGTATTGTCGCCCGGGTTCACCACCCCATCACCGTTGAGGTCCTTGAGCTTGATGGTCCCCGGCAACACCTCCCGCGACTCGGTGCTCTGGAAGTAGCTCTGGTCGGCGTGGTTGGCGATGTCCTCCTCATCGACGAAGAAGCCCTCGGTTACGTACCCCCAGATCTCTCCGATCGTCATCCCCTCGTAGTAGTCGCTCAACACCCGGTTGGGGTTGTTGTATTTGAGGATCTTTGCCTTGTAGTCGGAGAGGTTGAAGCGGATCCCGTAATGCGCCGGCCGCCGAGCGAAGTCGAAGTCGTCCTGCCAGCCAAGCGAAAACTCCCAACCGGTGGTGCGCAGATCGGCGTAGTTGCCACGCGGCGGGGAGGCTCCAAAGACCGCGGGCGGGGTGACCGCGATCGTGTACATGTCCGTGGTCTCACGAACATACACGTCGCCGCTGAAGTTCAGCCGCTGCCCGAACATGTCCAGGTCGAGCCCGAGGTCCTTCGTGGTGACCGTTTCCCAGGTCAGACCCGCGGGGAGGACGGCCGGGGCGCGGGTCTGCAGCGGACGGACCCCGTCCACGATTCGCCCTGAGAGGTTGATATTGAAGAGCTCCTGGAAAGTGTAGGGCGGGATGTTCCCGTTCCCCATCGATCCGTAAGAGGCTCGGATGCGCAGGTCGGAGACGAGGTCCGAGGAGACCTTCCAGAAGGGTTCCTGCGACAGTCGCCATGCCGCCGACACCGAGGGGAAGAAGGCATAGCGCTCGTGCGCGGGGAACTTCGAGGAACCGTCGTAGCGGCCGGTGAACTCGAGCAGGTAGCGGTCGTCGAAGGTGTAGTTGAGCCGCGTGAAGCCGCCCAGGATGTTCCATTTCGCGTAGCCTCCCTCGATCACCATCGCCTGACCCAGAGCCAGGTTCAGATCGGAGGCGTCGTCGAAGATCAGGCCGTTGCGCTGCGCCGTCAGGCTCTCGGAGGTGCTCTCCTCGTAGTTCACGCCGACCATCGCCCGGATCGCGTGCCGGTCGCCGAGGGTCGTCTCGTATGAACCGTAGAGGTTTGTGGCGATGTAGTTCCGCTGGTCGTTCGTCTCCCGCAGGTCGTTGTACTGCAGCCCTACGTACTCGATCGATCCCGGCGCGCGGCTATAAGGAACCGGCACGCGCCGCCTGCGCTCGTCATCGATCGTGCGCTGGAAGGAGAAATCCGCGGTGAGCTCCAGGCGATCGTCGAAGAAGCCGCCGGTCAGCTCGGTGGTGTTGCGGAAGACCGAGCGATCGAAGTCGATCCCGTTGCGGCCGTAGTAGAAGTCGCCGACGGTGTAGGCGGCCGAGTGCGACAGCGTGCCGTCGGGGTTCAGCAACGGCGCCATCGGGTGGCCCTCGTCGGCGATGTTTCGCCAGATGCCACCGCCCTCGCCGACGTTGAGAGGGTTGTGGTATTTGCGATTCGAGTAGTCGAAGTTGCTGCTGAGAGAGAGCCAATCGGTCAGCCGTATCGTCCCGTTGGCGCGCAGGTTGGCGATCCGATAGTCGTCGGAGTTGTAACGGAAGAGGCCAGCCTGATCGAGGTAGCGGCCGGAGACCATGAAGTCAGCGGTCTCCGAGCTACGAGAGACGGACACCGTGTGCTCCATGGAAGGCGTGCGATCCTTGTAGAGCAGGTCGTACCAGTCCGTGCTGTAGTAGTAGACGTACTGGCCGTCGGGGCCGACCTCCACGCGCGGGAGCGAGGGATCCTTCGACCTGCGCTCGAGCTCGGCCAGGTACTCGAGCGAGAAGGGAAGCGTCTTGTTCACGTTCTGGGCGACGGTGCCGCTCCAGTTCGTGAACGCCTCGTTGAACATCTTCGCCCAGGTGTAGCCGTCGGTGACGAAATTCGGGCGCACCACAGGCTCACGGACGCCATAGCTGCTGCTGACGTTCACCGTCAGCTGGCCGCCGCGCGGACGTTTGGTGGTGATGAGTAGCACGCCGAAGGCGCCCCGCGCCCCGTACACCGCGGCCGAGGAAGCGTCCTTCAGCACGGTGATCGACTCGATGTCGTTGGGGTTCAGCATGCTCGGATCGCCCTCGACGCCGTCGATCAGCACGAGCGCGTTCCCGCCCTGTCCGATCGAGGTGGTGCCCCGAATGTTGATGGCCGGAGCCTGGATCGGCTTCCCGTCCTGCATGTTTATGTTGACGTTGGGAAGCATCCCCTGCAGTCCCTGCGTGAGGTTCGGGACCGGACGATTGGAAAGCACCTCGCCGCTCACCTGATCCACGGCGCCGGTGAGATTGCGGCGCTCCGTGGTGCCGTATCCGACCACCACCAGCTCGTCGAGCGCCAACGCGGCCTCCGCCAAGGTGAGGGTGGTGTTGGTGGTCTGACCGGCGGTCACGGTGACTTCGACCTGGCCGGCCACGTAGCCGATCCTCTGCGCCGAGAGGGTGTGCGTCCCGGCGGGAACGCCTTCGAGGACGAACCGTCCTGACTCGTCGGAGATGGTGCGGAGATTCGTTCCCTGGACGAGAACCTCCGCCGCGGCCACCGGCTCCGCGGTTGTCGCGTTGGCGACCGTTCCGACCACCCGGCCCGTGCCAGGGGTCTGTCGGGCTTGGAGTTGGGCGGGGAGGAGGACGGCAATGCCGAGGAATAGGGTGCTGAGTATTCGCATGGAATCTCCAAGGATTTGCGAAAGCGACCGTGAAATGGAATGACTTGGGGATGGGGACCGCGGAGGGCGGACTTCGACCGGTAGGCCGACGGTGCGGCCGTCCGGGCCCCTGCGCCCGGGGAGGGAGGATAACCAGCGGTCGTTCACCTTCCGTCTGCGGAGGTGTCACGAAGACGTAACGTCGCCAGGGGGCAGATGCCGGTCAGACCGTGATGGGTGGGCAGTAGCGAGTATGCGCATTAGAGACGAAGTTCGCTAGAGCGACGAGGGGCGACCGGAAGTGTGAGGGCGGGGGGAGGGGGAGCGGGGAATTTTGAATTTTTGAATTGGGCGTCGTAGGGATGTGATTACGGATTACGACTACGAATTACGAATTACGGATTGCGGGTTACGACAGGTGCGGCACGGTGTCGCTACGGCCTTTTGCAGGGTATCAGCCCGGAGGGGTGGCCCCTGTGGCGCCCGCACGGCAATGCTGCGGATCGCGGGCCCGGGCATCCTCAATTCTTCTTGCGGGCGCACACGGGCCCCAGGGGGCGCCTACAGGTCTATTCCCGCAGAATGGCCCCGATGACGGGCATCAGGTGCTACGCCCCTTGCCCTTCCCTGGCGGGACCTGACATCGTGAGGCGCGCGGGATCTTTCGGCGGCGCGGCGGTTGGGAGGGTACGCGGCGCCTGACTCGACCATCGAACGAGAGCGCATGACAACTCGGCAGGAGGGTGGAACCAACGCAGCGCAGCTCGAACCGCGGCGCGTGCTGGTCACCGGGGGTGCCGGCTTCATCGGCAGCGCCCTTGCCTGGGAGCTCAACCGGCGGGGGTGTGAGCGGCTGGTGATCGTGGACCGGCTGGGGGAGAGCGACAAGTGGCGGAACCTGGCTCCGCTGCGCTTCGAGGACTACCTGGAGGCGGAGGACCTCTTCAGCCGGCTGGAGGCGGGTGCGCTAGGCGATTTCGACCTGGTCCTGCACATGGGGGCGTGCTCGGCCACCACCGAGCGGGACGCCACCTATCTGATCCGGAACAACTACGAGTTCACCCGCAGGCTGGGCGAATGGGCGTTGGCGCGCAGCGCGCGGTTCGTGTACGCCTCCTCCGCCGCCACCTATGGTGCGGGAGAGAACGGGATGAGCGACCGCGTGGATTCCCCCGAGGCGCTGCAGCGACTCCGGCCGCTGAACGCCTACGGCTACTCGAAGCACCTGTACGACCTCTATGCCTACCGCCACGGGCTGCTGGACCGGATCGTGGGGCTCAAGTTCTTCAACGTCTTCGGGCCCAACGAGGACCACAAAGGCGACATGCGCAGCGTGGTCCGCAAGGCGTACGAGCAGATTCGCGATCGCGGCTTCGTGCAGCTCTTCCGCAGCTACCGCCCCGAATACGAAGACGGCAAGCAGGAGCGCGACTTCCTCTACGTGAAGGATGCCGTGCGGATGGTGCTGCACCTGGCGCTCCGGGAGGACGCCGCCGGCCTCTTCAATCTGGGCTCCGGGCGCACGCACACCTGGCTCGACCTCACGGGGGCCGTCTTCCGCGCGCTCGGCCTGGAGCCGCAAATCGAGTTCATCGACATGCCCGAGGCGCTTCGCGCCCGCTACCAGTACTATACCTGCGCCGACCTCGGTCGCCTGCGCGAGGCGGGTTATGCCGAGGAACCTACCCCGCTGGTCGAGGCGGTGGACGACTATGTGAACGTCTATCTCGAGCACGACCGACGGCTCGGTGATGAGCCTACGGCACCCCCCGCCCACGAATGAAACGCAGAGGTCATAGAGGATCACACGGAGGACACGGAGGCCCCTCCCCTCCCTTTCCCCTCCCTTCCCCAACTGCCGCATCCCATTAAGGACTCGGGTTAACGTAGAGGTTGTTGGATGGTTTAGAGACCCCTGAATGGGTTCGGAACGCTACGGCCTCCTCCGTGTCCTCTGCGCCAACCTCAGCGCCCTCCGTGGTTCCCTTCCCTCTCCTCATCGCCCCAGTCTTCGAGATCGTCGATCCGGCACTTCCTCGTTCGTTGATAGAGTGAGAGACTTCATCGAGCGGTCATCCACCTGCGCCGAGCGACTTCTGTGAGCCAGGCAATCGAGACGATCCCGGATGCACCGGAGGGGCAGCGCGCCAGCCGGAAGGAGTGGATCGGGTTGGCGGTCATCGCGCTGCCCTGCCTGCTCTACTCGATGGATCTGACCGTCCTGCATCTCGCCGTGCCGGAGCTGACGGTGGATCTGCAGCCGAGCGCGGCGCAGCTGCTGTGGATCATCGACATCTACGGCTTCATGGTGGCAGGATCGCTGATCGCGGCCGGCACCCTTGGAGACCGGATCGGCCGGCGCCGACTGCTGCTGATGGGCGCGGCGCTCTTCGCCGCCACCTCGGTGCTCGCCGCCTTCTCGACCAGCGCCGAGATGCTGATCGTGTCGCGCGCTCTGCTGGGGCTGTCGGGAGCGACGGTCGCGCCGTCGACCCTCTCGCTGATCCGCAACATGTTCCAGGATCCACGGCAGCGTACCACCGCCATCAGCGTGTGGGTCATGAGCTTCTCCCTGGGCGGACTGATCGGCCCGCTGGTGGGCGGCGTGCTGCTGGAGTGGTTCTGGTGGGGGTCGGTGTTCCTGCTCGCGGTGCCCGTGATGCTGGTGCTCCTCCTGACGGGCCCGGTGTTGTTGCCAGAATACCGCGACCCGCAGGCCGGACGGCCGGATTTCGTGAGTTCGCTGCTCTCGCTGGCCGCCGTGCTCTGCCTGATCTACGGGCTCAAGAGCATTGCGCAGGATGGACTCGGTGGTGCGGCCCTCCTCACCATCGGCGCGGGCTGCACGATCGGCTACCTGTTCGTACGGCGGCAGCTCCGGCTAGAGGATCCCCTCATCGACCTGGAGCTCTTCAGGCGGCCGGCCTTCAGCGCCTCCATCGCGACCTACGGGCTGACGATCCTGGTGGTGTTCGGGGGCTTCCTGTGGATCCCGCAATACCTCCAGCTGGTGCGGGGTCTCTCGCCATTCGACGCGGGGCTGTGGACGCTGCCCTGGATGGGGGCCTTCGTCCTCGGCTCGATGCTGACGCCGCCCCTGTCCAGGCGCTTCAAGCACTCCCACCTGATGGCGGTGGGGATGGTGATCTCGGCCTCTGGCTTCCTGCTGCTCAGCGCCCTCGGGCCCGACACGAGCCTGATCTTCTTCGCGATTGCCTGCTCCGTGATGTCCTTCGGGTCGGCCCCCGTCGTGACCCTCACGACCGACCTCGTCATCGGCTCGGCGCCGGTCGAGCGCGCCGGCGCGGCCTCCGCCATCTCGGAGACCAGCGCCGAGTTCGGCGGAGCAATGGGAATCGCGCTCTTCGGCAGCCTCGGCGTGGCTGTCTACCGTCGTGCGGTCGAGAGCGCGATTCCGAGCAGCCTGTCGAGCGAGGCGGCAGAGGCGGCAAGAGGCACACTTGGCGGCGCGCTGGCCGCGACCTCCGAGCTACCCGAAGCGCTCGGACGATCGCTCTCCCTCGCGGCCACCGAGGCCTTCGTGGACGGGCTACGGATCTGCGCGGTGATGAGCGCGGCTGGTACGCTCTTCCTGGCGATCTTCGTGGCGGTCGCGCTGCGCCGCACTAACGTGACAGGGTGACGGGGTGACAGGGTGACAAGGTGAACGGGCTGGACAAGGGGACAAGTGAGGAGGGACGGGTGAGGGGGTGGCGGGTGAGGGGGTGAGCGACAATCCGTGGTACAGACCGGCCACATAGGTAACAGTTTAAACCGGGCACACAGGTAACACACAGCGCAAACTAGAGCCCCCCGAACTTGGAGGTGCTCGATGCCCTGGAGTGAGACCTGCCCGATGGAAGAGCGAGCGCGGTTTGTACTCGAGGCTCTCGAGGGCTGGACCTCGATGAGCGAGATCTGCCAG